>NZ_DF968182.1:1800344-2100344 GCF_001192835.1 Lentimicrobium saccharophilum | reverse complement strand
ACCTGCACGACGGTCTCGGGGGTATGTTGTCGGCGGTGAAACTCAATCTGTTTGATGTAAAAAACGGGGTGATACTTGAGGCCGGAGATGTTCAGAAATTCAACAGGGTAGTAAGTTTGCTGGATGAATCCATGCAGGAGCTCAGGAGGGTGGCGCATAATATGATGCCAGAGTCGCTCTCCCGTTACGGGCTTAAAGTAGCCCTTAACGATTTCTGCCGCAGTATTCCCAATCTGAAGTTTCATTTCTTTGGCAATGAAGACAGGCTTGAATCCAGGCTGGAGGTTATGATTTACCGCACCATCCACGAGTTGGTGAACAATGCCCTGAAACATGCATCGGCTGATGCCATCAATGTGCAACTGGTTCAGCAGATGGATTCGGTTACCCTCACGGTTCATGACGACGGTAAAGGCTTCGATCCGGCTGCAGCCGTTACGGGTACCGGGCTGAATAACATCAGGAGCCGGGCCGGAATGTTCCGGGGAACTGTGGATATTGTTTCTGTACCCGGCAAAGGCACGGAAGTGAGCGTAAGTTTTATGATTTAAGGTGTTGATATGGATCGCATTAAAGTTGTTATCGTCGACGATCACAAAATGGTGGTTGAAGGACTGCGCAAGCTGATCGATGAGTCGCAGGTTGCCCTGGTCAGCGATGTTGCCTACTCCGCTCAGGAGGCTATTTCCGTTATTGTCCGGTGCGAGCCTCATGTGGTGCTCCTCGATATCAACCTGCCCGATGCAAGCGGGCTTGATTTGTGCCGGCAGCTTAAATCCACTTTCCCCGATGTGAAGATCGTGGCCCTTACCAGTTACAGTGACTATTCTGTGGTCAAACGCATGCTGGCCAACGGAGCTTCCGGTTACGTGATTAAAAATGCCATGCCCGATGAAATCATCCTGAGTATTGAAACGGTGTATAAGAACCAGCAGTTTCTTTGCGAAGAGATCGATGTAATGCTCCACCGTCGCGGTGAACCGCAGGTCTGGCTCACCAACCGCGAAACCGAACTGCTGAGGTACATTGTTGATGGGTTTACCAACCCCGAAATAGCTGACCGGATGTTTCTGGGTTTAGAAACCATTAACAGCTACCGCAAAAATCTGCTTTGTAAGCTGGGCGCCCGGAATACAGCGATGCTTGTTAAGATCGCCATGGAAAGGATGCTGGTATAAGCCGGTTGTTTCAACACACATTCCGGTGCAATTTTTCGGTTACCTGTCCGGGTATTCCTGATATCTCCGCAATGAAGAACTGATTCTTTCAACAGTTGAGCGTGCTTGTGTGAACTTTATAGACCGGGAAATGTTAATCCTTTAGGCCAAAATGCGAAGCATCATGAAAATCAGTGCAAGAAATCAAATCAAAGGCGTCATTACGGAAATCAAGTCCGGTGTGGTTACTGCACGTGTAATTCTTGACATCGGAGGGGGAAATCACCTGAGTTCGGTCATCACCATGGAAAGTGTGCAGGAGCTGAACCTGAAGCCGGGTGATGAGGTGTATGCCATCATTAAGTCGACCGAAGTAATGATCGGAAAAGAATAAAAAAAGCCGGGCAACCGGCTTTTTGATTTTCACTTACTAAAGTTTATGCGCTTACAGCTTCCACTTCGGGAGCTATTTTTTTTACCAGTCCCTGAAGAACGGTACCCGGGCCTACTTCCACAAAATGGGTAGCGCCGCCGGCAACCATATTTTGAACGCTCTGGGTCCACCGGACCGGTGCCGTAAGCTGCGCGATGAGGTTTTCGCGGATCTGAGCAGGGTCGGTATTCGGTTTGCCGCTGACATTTTGATATACTGGGCAAACAGGCGCGTTAAAGCTGGTTGCATTTATGGCTGCTGCCAGTTCGACGCGGGCAGGTTCCATCAACGGAGAATGGAAGGCGCCTCCAACTTTTAGCGGAAGTGCGCGTTTGGCGCCGGCCGCTTTAAGTTGCTCGCAGGCAACTTCAATACCTTTCACCGAGCCGCTGATCACCAGTTGTCCGGGACTGTTGTAATTGGCCGGAACAACCACATCGTCTATGCCTGATAAGACTTCTTCAACTTTTTCGTCGGCCAGTCCAAGAATGGCGGCCATGGTCGAGGGCTCAGCTTCACAGGCTTTCTGCATGGCCATGGCACGGGCATAAACCAGCCTGAGGCCGTCTTCGAACGACAATGCGCCGGCAGCCACCAATGCCGAGAATTCACCCAAAGAATGTCCGGCGGTCATATCGGGCCGAAACGATTCGCCCAGGGTTTTGGCCAGGATCACCGAATGCAGGAAAATGGCGGGCTGTGTCACCCTGGTCTGTCGCAGGTCTTCGTCGGTGCCGGCAAACATCAGGTCGGTGATGCGGAAGCCAAGAATTTCATTGGCTTTTTCAAACATCTCTTTCGCCATGGCATTGTTGTCGTAAAGTTCTTTGCCCATGCCCACAAACTGGGCTCCCTGTCCGGGAAATACGTATGCTTTCATAAGGTATGAGTTTTCTAAGTTTCAGCCGGCAAAGTTACAAAATACCCGTTAAAGCCGATTGTTGTGTAATGTACTAATATGCAGGCAGTTAATCGGATCAGTCTCTGAATATCCTCAGATTTGCAGGCTTTTCTCCGGGTGCAACAAGTACGGTATCGCTGATGAAGAAATGATCCAGCAATTGGGTGGAGAGTATCCCTGCAATGGCCATGTTTTCAACTTCCGTTGCCTGACTGCCTGGCTGCCCGAGTTTATCAACGAGTTTATTTACTTTTTCGGGATCGAAGATTCCGGTCGACCGTATCGCGCTTTCATTGAGCATTTCTTTAGCATAATCCGGAGCCAGGGTACCTGCGAGACTTGAGGAAACCGGAGCCCTGTAAGCTTGTTTGTGCCTGTGAAGTATGGATTCCGGAATTTTGCCCTGCATCATCTTTTTCAGGATAAACTTTTCGTTCAGGCTGTTCAGCTTGTAACTTTCAGGCAGTCCGGCGGCAAATTCAATCACCCTGTGATCCAGAAACGGATACCGGCCTTCCACTGAATTGGCCATGGCCATGCGGTCTCCCTGCGATGAAAGAAGGTAACCCGACATAAAGATGGTGGATTCGAGGTATTGCGACCTGGCCAGGTCTCCCCATTGGCTGAAGTTCTCTGCCAGGTTTTTACTTACCTCATCCAAAGGGTCATATCCTTTAAGACCGGCAATGACAGGGTCGTTGAAATAATTCTGCAGCCGCGAGGTATTGTGCCAGCGCAGGAGGTGTGAGTAATAAGGATTATCGGTATCGGATAGCTTGTAACCAAAAAACATTTTAAGTACGGAGGATTTTGCGTCCTTCATCATCGGCAGGTAAGGGTAAAGTTTCTTCAGCAGCAGCGGACGGATGTCCGATTGTGGATTGGTTGCCCAGAAACGCCTGATTTTTGCCTCTTTGAAGATGTTGTATCCGGCGAGCATTTCATCGGCGCCTTCACCGGTGATTACCACTTTGATGTTATGTTCACGTACTTTTTTCGAAAGGAGGTACATGGGGGTTGGTGCCGTGCGGAGGACAGGGAATTCGGTGTGCCGGATTGTATCGTAGAAATGTTGGCCGATCTCTGCGGAAGTACAGGAAAATGCAGTGTGGTGCGTGTTGAAGTATTTCGCTGCTTCCAGTTGAAAGGCGGTTTCATCGAAAGCTTTGTCGCTGAATCCGATAGAGAAGGTATTGAGCACGCCCGGCTCCAGTTCGTGGATAAAGGCAGTGGTAACACTGCTGTCGATACCGCCGCTCAGGTAGGCGGCCACCTCAACGTCGGCCCTGAGCCTTATTCTTACGGCATCTTTAAAAAGCCCGCGCAACTCTTCTGCAGCTTCATTCAGGCTGAGTCTGATGTAATTTCCATCCTCCGGAAATTTAAAGTTCCAGTAACGGGTAATTGCAGTCTCCCCTTTGCCAATGGTCAGGTAGTGCCCGGGGGGTATTTCATAGATATTCTCGAAGGGCGTGTCGGGCGTAATGGTAGTCCAGAATGAGAAAATCTGCGAAAGCCCTTTGTGACTGATCGCTCTTCTTACACCCGGCACCTGAAAAATGCCTTTTATTTCAGAACAAAAGATGAAACGATCTCCGGAACGGGTATAAAAGATCGGCCTTATCCCAACCCGGTCGCGGGCCAGGAAGAGTTCTTCCTTTTGACTGTCCCAGATGGCAATGGCAAACTGCCCGATAAATTGCTGAAGGCATTGAGGCCCCCACTGCGCATAGGCCTGTATAACAACTTCCGTATCGGTGTTGGTTACGAAGCTGATGCCAAGGCTCTCAAGTTCCCTGCGGATCTCTATGTAATTGAACAATTCGCCATTGTATACAATCCAATAGCGCTTATCCCGTACCGATATGGGCTGCAGTCCGGAGGACAGGTCGAGAATGCTGAGACGCACATTGCCTAACCCGATCTTGTGATTCAGGTAGATTCCGCTTTCGTCGGGCCCCCTGTAACGGATAGCAGCCAGCATGGTTGTGAGCTGCTGCTCGGTGGGGACTGTTTCCAGGCCTCCAAGATTCAGAATTCCTGCAATGCCGCACATGGCTAGGACATTAGTTAAGTTTACTGCCGATGAAACCGGCAATGGCGTTCACTGACTCAAAATTGCCTTCCAGCAATTCGGAATCAGCAGCTTTAATCTTGAAATTTTCTTCAATAAAATTTATCAGAGCCAGAAAACCCATCGAATCGAAGATTCCTTCAACAAAAATTAGGGTGTCGTCCTGAACCTTATCGGCAGGGACAAAGGCTGTTTCAACGATGAATTTTTTCAGCTGGTCTTTAACTTCACTTAATTGCAACATTTTTCGTGTAGGGTTATAATTTAAAATAGCAGGTGGATAATTAACAGAAACAAAAGTTATTTTGTTTCTCCTTTGAGATTTGTTTTTTCGCCATTATTTTCAATAACATCCACAATTCTGGAAGCGAAGAGGGGGGCTACCCTTTCGCCAAACTTCGCTGATGGGTGTGAATCTCCCTTCTTTGCAGAATATTCTTCCTTCAGGTACAGTCCGCCTTCAGTTTCCAGCGCATAGAAATCCCAAAGAAAGATGTTGTCCCCGGGTTTATCCCATTCCTGTATTACCCAGTCAACAAATTCGCGGGTACGCATGGCCTCTTCTTCCGTAACATTTGACTGCACATGGGCAGCGGCAGTCCAGAGTATGAACTTATTTTCAGGAAACTGAAGCAGCTTTTCCCTGATTGCTTCGTACTGGGCTTTGTAGTTCTGAAGCCGCTTCTCCGGAGAGTCAATGTCTGCAGTATCAAGATCAATGTCAATGTTGCTGACCGGGAAGCAATGCTTGAATACGATGAGATCATAATCCTTTGCGAGCATCTCGAGGGTGGGTTCTTCCATATATGCTTCATCGCCGGCGTTTTTTACCCAGATGTTGAAGTAATCAAAAGGATAATTGTTCCATCCATAGGGCTGTGCCTTCGGGAAATTCTGTTCAGTGATGAAATAGTCCGTCCCGTTTTCCTTGTTATATTTTGTAAACCAGGCAGGAACAGCTTCTTTTTTCCCAAACAATCCCTTGATCCCGCCTGTTTCTCCTTTCCAGATCACATGGCCTGTGCTGTGGTGGAGAAACATTATTTTGTAAGAGTTATCGCCGGGAACCATTGTTTTTTCGTTTTTACATCCGTTAAATAAAAAAACAAACACAAGCGCTGCTGTGAAAAGCAAAAAGTTTAAATTTGTCTTGAACATAGCGTTTGATTTAATAGTTTATAAGTTTTTAATTCTTTCAATCAATCCCCGAACAGGTGCATTTCGACTCATTATACTTTTTTGTTTTCCTGGCTGTAACATTTCTGCTATATTACAGGATAGGATACAAGTTTCAGCAACTGGTGCTGTTTGCGGCAAGTATTTTTTTTATTGCTTTTCTTTCTCCAAAATTAGTCGTTTTTACCCTGATCTTCGTTATATTAAACTATTTTCTCGGCATTTGGTTGCAGAAGAAAGCAGAAACAAGGTTCCGGGTGACAGTTTTCTGGATTACAATCGCTGCCAATATTGGCATTCTTGGCTTTTTCAAGTATATCAATTTCTTTTTTGAGAATGTCAATCTGTTTTTGTCATTATTTAATGCTCAGGGAAGTTTAAAACTCCTTGATCTTATTATTCCTGTTGGGATTTCTTATTATACCTTCCAGGCATTGGGATATCTTATCAGGATCAACAGAAAGGCGGAAAAAGCCGAAACTTCATTTCTGGCTTTTGCCAACTACCTGATCTTTTTCCCGAAGTTTCTGGCAGGACCTGTAGAGCGTTCCAATCATTTTTTTCCGCAGATCAGCAAGCCGGTTTTGTTTCAGGCAGATAACGTTACGGCAGGGCTGAGGCTGTTTCTGTGGGGGATGTTTAAAAAGGTGGTCATCGGTAATAATCTGGCTGATCCGGTTTACAAGCTTTACAACAATATTGAAGATTACACTGGTTTGCCATTGCTGATCATCTTTTTCCTTCAGGCGATCCATCTGTATGCTGATTTTTCCGGATATACTGATATGGCACTTGGTGTGGCCCGGATTTTCGGGATAAAACTGGTTGATAATTTTAACCGGCCGTTTTTTGCCAGAAATGTGGGGGAATTCTGGCGGCGCTGGCATATTTCGCTTTCATCCTGGTGCAATGACTTTATCTTTTCCCCATTCATTGTTAAATACCGTAAATATGGCAACAAGGCGGCCATAGCCGGAATCTTCATAACCTTTTATGTTATCGGTATCTGGCATGGTGCAAACTGGACTTTTGTGGCAGTGGGCCTTTTACAGGGAATTGCTATCAGTTATGAGTTTGCAACCAAGCGGAAGCGACTGCAGATTGCATCCAGGCTGCCTCAGGGACTGGTGACATTCGTCAGCCGGACCCTGACCTATTTATTTTTCAGCCTGACGCTGGTATTCTTCAATTCGCAGAATATCCATGATGCCTTCTACTTCCTTTCACATATTTTCTCCGATTTCAGGTTTAATCTGAGTGGCAATAAGCTGATCTACGATTCTGCAAGCTTTTTTGTCGCAATAATTGCATTCGGGGTGATCTATATCAAGGAAATGCTGCAGGAGATGAAAGTGGATGTGCCGTCTTATTTTTACGGTCTTCCCCGCGGACTGCGCTGGACGGGTTATTATCTGATGATGGTGGCTGTTTTTTATTACAGCGGAGCCGGTGATGCTTTTGTTTATCTGCAATTTTAACCACAGGAGAGATATTTATGAATAAATACCTGCTCAAAGGCTTGCTTTTTTCAGTGCCTCTCTTCATATATGCCGCGATTATAATTGTCGTGGATCCTTATAATTTTTTGAATTTTTCCAGTGTTATCAGCGATGAGGACAAGTTCAGGGTGATTCAGCGCACAGATGAAAGCAGTCCGCGCGGAAATATCCTCTGGAAAACCTTAGAATTCAAGCGTAAACCTGTAAAAAACCTTATTATCGGCGATTCGCAGGGCAGGGACATAAATACTGAACTGATCGGGGAACTGACCGGTGAAGAATACTATAATTTTTGTTTTCCGGGGGCAAGTTTCAATACCATGTTTGAGACATTCTGGTTTGCCGTTAAGTATGTGAAGCCCGAAAAGGTTTATTTTCAGGTGGCTTTCATGAATTACAATACCCATCGCGAATATGATCTTTTTCACTTCGCGCAGGACTATTTCGACCGGCCATGGGAGTATTTTACCACCAAGGAAATTTTCATTGACTCATTTATGAATCTCGTCTGGGTTATCACCCGTAATCCTAAGGTCATCAACCGGTCGTACGAGTTTTTAAATCAGCAGGAACTTCAGCATCTTGCGCAATTCAGGCTTGATCTGTTTTTTAAGAAATATGAATACCCTCAGAATTATAACAGGGAGTTTAAGAAGATCAAAGCGTATTGCGAAGCGCACGGAATCGATCTGGAATTTATCATACTTCCGGTGTATAAGGCGGTGGATGAGCACCTGAGAAGTGTCGGACTTTTTGATCAGAAGCTGCGGTTTAAAGCAGATATGCAGTCTCTGGGTACAACCTATGATCTCGACCGCCTGTCGGAGATAAAATCAGAACGTTCGAATTTTATCGATTATTTCCATCCTCAGCCGGCGATCATGGATTCGCTGGTAACCATGCTATGGGCCAGAGGCGGACTTATTGGTGAATAGATTTCCTCAGTACTTTGATTTCTTGCCGGCTGCGTTGAAGTAAAGTTTGGTGTCAAACACTACTTT
The DNA here is from genome assembly GCF_001192835.1 of Lentimicrobium saccharophilum. Taxonomy (NCBI): domain Bacteria; kingdom Pseudomonadati; phylum Bacteroidota; class Bacteroidia; order Bacteroidales; family Lentimicrobiaceae; genus Lentimicrobium; species Lentimicrobium saccharophilum. The sequence goes on along the minus strand of NZ_DF968182.1, from coordinate 2,092,103 downwards.
CTGAGGCACTTTGAATGAGGCGAGGTTCTTTGCGCAGTGTTCCCTGATCTCATCGGCAGTGAACTTATCAAGATCGGATTCATTCACCACTACGGTAGCTTTGATGGCTTCCCCGGCAATATCGTCCTGCTCGGCTGTAATGGTGCAATCAATCACCCCGGGGTAAGAAACTATTACAGCCTCAATTTCCTTCGGGCTGATCCGGATTCCCCTTACTTTGATGATTTCTTTTGCCCTCGATTGCATAAAGATATATCCTTCATCATCAACGGTGGCCATATCGCCGGTATAAAGCCAGCCATTCCGGATCGTGGCAGCCGTAGTTTCCGGATCCTTGAAATATCCTGCCATCACGTTGTCGCCTTTGGCAATAATTTCCCCGGTTTCTCCGGGTTTCACCGGTTCTCCGGCTTCATTGACAACCTTAAGGGTAACTCCCGGGATGCCGCGTCCGAGTGAGCCGAGTTTCTGACGCAACATCTCCGGGGGGAGATACGAAAGCCTTGCTGTGGCTTCTGTCTGACCATACATCACATAAAACTTTATATCAGGGAAGGCATCAATAAATTCCTCGATAAATGCAGTGTGTAATTTGCCGCCGGCCTGGGTGACGTAGCGAAGCGATTGAAATTTTGTATTCTTGAAATCCCTTGTCTTTCTCAGAAGTATCTGAAAATGGCTTGGGACCCCTGCAAAACCGGTACAGTTGTATTTATTGAGATCGTCAATAACACTCCCGATAAAAATAAATGAGTTGTTCAGGTTAACTGCCCCGCCAACCCGCAGGTGGGTATGCAGAAGCGAGAGTCCGTAGCAATAATAGAAGGGCATCACCACCTCGATGATGTCGGAAGAAGTAAGTTTCAGGTATTCGATGATGGATACGGAATTGGCAATAATATTACGATGGGTGATCATTGCCCCTTTCTGTTCACCCGTTGAACCTGAGGTGAAAATGATCTCCGCCAGCCTTTGATCGTCAAACCCGGGATCGGGATAGGGGATGTCTGTTGCTGTTTCTTCAGAGCACCACTTCTCCAGTGTCAGATCATCGTAAACGGTAAAATTGTAAGCAGCGAAGCGTTGCTGATACTTCCTGCTGATAAATGCCAGGGTTGAACCTGTTTTTTCGAGCACTTTATCCAGATTTTCCAGTTCGATGGCAGGATTCAGCGGTACGCAGATGTTTCCCGATTTCATCAGGGCAAGGTAAACCGTGATGAAAAAACCGGAATTCTCGCTCAGGATGATGACATAATTATTTTCTCCGTGGATTTGTTTAAACCGGGCGGCTGTTCTGACAGAATTTGCAAACAAGCGGGGATAACTGACCGGTTCTCGGCCTGTAACAGCCTCTTTGTCCAGGGCCGACGTGTTTTCGAAGAAATAGTCAAAAGCATTCATGGCGTTTTGCTTAAATCACCGGGAAATAGTAAGGATTGGCTCTCAGGTATTCAGTGGTTTTTTTCTTACGGGCGAAGTTGTCGAAAATAATCTGCACCTCGCCGGCCGGCATCCCCATCACTTCACCTACTTCATCCGGTGAGTAACCGTTTTCGAAACCATACCACATGGGGTCCATGATCTCGAATGGCAGCTGGTAGAAAAACTCCTCCTGGGTTTGTTCTGCGCTGTAAGTGTCGGTAGTGGGTGTGCGTTGTATGATTTCATCGGGGACACCCAGATATTCGGCCAGTTGATAAACCTGGGTTTTGTACAGGTTGGCCTGGGGATAGAAATCTGCCCCTCCGTCGCCGTATTTCACGAAGAAACCCTGGTCAATCTCATGTTTGTTGGCGGTCCCGATCACCATGTAATGCATCTTCTCAGCATAGTAATACACCATCGACATGCGGCACCTTTGCTTGAAGTTTGAAGCTGCAACGATCTGAAGGTATTCGTTGATGGGAATAATCTTGCTTTTCTGGTTGCCGTTTTTATCGATAATCGTCAGGTGAAACACCGGCGGAAGTTTCTGATCAAGACCGGTCTTGTTTATGCCGATCTTGGATTTATCCGTAAGCGGATCAAACTCTGGAAAGACCCTTTTAATGGCTTCATCACGCCGCTCGTAACATTTGAATCCTTCCAGTGCAGGCCTGATATTTTCAACTATATGCGGAACCCCGAATTTCTTTGCGAGTTTCTCCGCCAGGCTTTCGCTGTCGGGACTGGAATCTTTTTCCGGCATCATTACGCCGAAAACCCGCTCAGCTCCGATATATTTTGCGGCCAGGGCCATAGAAACCGATGAGTCAATTCCGCCGCTGATGCCGACCACGGCTCCGCGCCGCTTGTATTTAACGAAAATTTCTTCTTTGAGAAGTGCGCCCAGATGACCGGCCATCGCCTCTATGTCTTTGATCTTCAGGATGTCTTTTGAGAAAGGAGGTCTGTTCATAGCTTACTAAAATTCATTTTTAGATGTTTAATTACAAATATAACAGATTAAGGCTGAAAATGCTTGGGAAAGCTGTATATTTTATTGACTGTTTACATGGGAATTGGTTGAATCCCGGAGTGACAATGTGGCCATTAGGGGCGAACCTGCGTCAGGTTCAATTCAGCCGCCTTCCCATTCAGAAAGGAATTCAATCAGATACGTCTGCATGAACGCATGCCTGCGGCTTGCCATGCGACGCCCGGTTTCCGTATTCATGAGGTCTTTCAGCAACAGAAGTTTTTCATAGAAATGGTTGAGGGTAGGCGCATTGCTTTTTCTGTATTTTTCTTTGCTCATGGTCATATCAGGCGGGATTCCTGGATTGTAGAGCTGCCTGTTTTTGTGCCCTCCGTAATGAAACGCGCGGGCTATGCCAATGGCCCCCATGGCATCAAGGCGGTCTGCATCCTGTACCACCGATAATTCCGGCGACTTAAAGGTTGCCGGTGTATTTCCTCCTCCGAAGGAAACATGCCGTATGATCATCTCTACCTGATAAATCACTTCTTCATCAACATGTTGGGATGTCAGAAATTCCCGGGCCAGGGCCGGCCCGGCTTCCTCATCACCATTATGGAATTTGGCGTCAGCAATATCATGCAGCAATGCCCCTAGTTCGGCAACCAGCATGTTACACGATTCTGATTCAGCGATGGTACGGGTATTTTTCCACACCCGCTCAATGTGAAACCAGTCATGGCCGCCTTCGGCATCTTTCAATGTTTCTTTAACAAAGGCTATTGTATTGTTAATCAGCGTTATATTCTTATCCATAGGAAAGATCATCTTAGGTTGTCGGATAGGCTAAATTACAAAAAGGCAGGAAACTGCAGGTGTTTTTGAGGATGAACTTTCTGAGTCAGATTAGGGGCTGTAATCATGATGAATGTTGCGAAGCGCTGATAAACACGCCGTTCGCAATGACGAATGGATAGCTGCTGACCGGACAGCTGACGCGGTTGATTATTATTCAGGATATATTAAATACAAATGCCGGCCTGATGAACAGGGCCGGCATAGAGTTAAAGCAGAAGTTCTGATCGGCTTAAAGCGCCTTTAATTAATTTCCGTGGAGCCTTGAACCTATCAGATGAATGAACTCTGCACGGGTTTTTTCGCCAAGAAACGCTCCGGTAAAATCGGAAGTGGTGGTCACCGAATTCTGCTTCTGAATCCCGCGCATGCTCATGCACATATGCTGGGCTTCTATTACCACTGCAACGCCGAGGGGTTTCAGGGTGTTCTGAATGCACTCCTTTATCTGGGTGGTGAGTCGCTCCTGGACCTGCAGGCGCCGGGCAAAGGCGTCAACAATTCTTGGTATTTTGCTTAATCCGACAATATATCCGTTGGGGATATAAGCCACATGCGCCCTGCCAAAGAACGGGATCATATGGTGTTCGCACATCGAATAAACTTCAATGTCTTTCACCAGCACCATCTGTTTGTAGTCTTCCTTAAACATTGCCGAGCGAAGGATATCTTCAGGGTTCAGGTCGTAACCATGCGTGAGGAACTGCATTGCTTTGGACACACGTTCCGGGGTTTTCTCCAGGCCTTCTCTTGTTGGATCTTCTCCGATCAGCTTAAGGATTTCCCTGTAATGACCAGCCAGTTTTTTGATGGTTTTCTGGTTGTAGAGATCACGTTTCTGATATCCGTCCTTTATTTCGTAATCATCCATCATGTTTTCGATGATCATGTCTTTCACGATTTCACTGCTCATATTTCTGGTTTTTTAATTTCCGAAGTATTCAACAAAATTTCTTTCAGTTTCGAAGAGTTTCACACAATGCAACCGGGCACCGGTTTCACTGATTGGTTGTTCAAGTTGCTCCCAGATAGCAATGGCAAGGTTTTCAGTTGATGCAAGCTTTCCGGACATAAAATCAACTTCAAGGTTCACATTCTTATGATCCAGTTTGTCAACAACAAATTGATTGATGATTTTGCTGAGATCTTTCAGATTGATCAGAAAACCTGTTTCCGGGTCGACCGGTCCTTTAACAGTTACAAAAAGTTCGTAATTGTGCCCGTGCCAGTTCGGGTTTGAGCATTTTCCGAAAACCTCAAGGTTCTTTTCATCACTGTATTCGGCTTTGAAGAGACGGTGCGCGGCATTAAAATGTTCTTTGCGGGTGATAAAGATCATAGGTTTTCGTTTGTTTTGCCGGGAAATACTGTAAACTTAATTGTTTAATATATCCGAACAAAGATTAAACAAAAAAATATCTTTAAAGTTCAAAACAAAACGGAATTCAAAAAAAACCTGAATTCCATTCATCGGTATCAGCTATTCTCCGGCAGGCTTGCTTTTCCGGGTAAGTATCAGAAACTGATAAACTTCAAAGATGGTAAAGATCAGATATAAAATGAAAAAACCGATAATAAACCTTACTGCATCTTCACGGTTAAGAAAAGCATAGCTGAGAATGATTGCAAGATATAGCGCCATTCTCAGCACGGTATGGCTCATGAACCCCGTTACAAACCCGGATGTTCCCGATGCGGCTTTTTTCTGCAGCAGATAATATGAAATCAGAGACACCGACATAAAGAAAATCAATACGAACGGAAGTGCCGGACTAAGGTACTGAGGTACGGTCAGAAAAGCAACAAGCATAAGTATGCCGGAGGCTGCAGTAATCAGCAGTAGTTTTTTGAGGTACAGGTAGTTGCTTGTGCTCATCTTTCTTTGTCTTTGTAGTTAACTTCTTTAACAAGCAACCAGATGGCGCCGCCAACGGCAAGCAGGGAAAGAAATACCGTAAATACCGGGAATTTTAGGTTCAGCAGTTGGTCGGTTTTAAATCCGCCAAAAACACCGGCTGCTATAATGACGCCCATTTGCAGGGCAATGGCGGAATATCTGGCATACGAAGCCAGTGGATTCCCGTTTTTTTTATTGTTGTTCGGCCTCGGCATAATGCTGAGCCGGGATGGTATCAGGGGTATTGGTATCCATCCGGCAAGTGCCCGTAAATCTTGCCCCCGGTTCAATGGCAAGTTTGTCGGTCATGATTTCGCCGTTCACCAGGGCGGTTGCCTTGAAAGAGAGCAGTTCCTTTACCCTGATGGTTCCGTTTACTTTTCCTTCGATATCTGCGTTGATGCAGATAATATCGCCTTCAACGGTTCCGGTAGAACCCAGAATTACCTTTCCTCCTGCAGTAACAGTTCCTTTCAGTGTGCCGTCAATCCTGATATTGCCATTCGATTCAATATCGCCGGTAATGAAAGTTCCCGACTGAATCAGGTTTGCGGATTGCGGAGGTTCTGGTAGCGTATTTTTTGCCATCACAATTGTTTTAATAACTGCTAATTTCGGATTAATTCTTTCAGAAATTACTTTTTCAGGTAATTTTTTTCGAAGAACTGCTTGTAGGCAGCTGTATTTTTTTCCTTGAAGAAGACCGGGTAGTTTTCGGCTGAAATCAGGAATTGTTCAAATGTGCCTTCTTTGATGCCTGAGAAGACATAAGTGTCTTCTTTGATGCCGTTGAAATATTTCATGGCTTTGTCCAGTTCGTTGAAACTGCTTATGGTAATCATCTGCCTGCTGTTATCAAGAAGCACGCTGTTTACCTGAAGCCCTTCCACGCTGTAGTTCTTCGTATTGAAGTCCGAAATCCTGACTTTGGTGCCGTAAACATTCACTGAAGCACCGTCAACGATCAGTGCATAGAAGTGGGTGGCTCCGGGATTGAACTTATACATACTGAGGTCGAGCGGTTTTTCAGTCTTTTCCTCTTCTTCTTTCGCAGGGATCCCGGATGAGGAAGCGCCGGGGCTGCTTTCGCCGAGCAACCTGCGGGCAAAGTCAACAATATCGCTGCCGGGATATTCAGTTACAAGCTTATTCAGTTCTACCCTCATGGTGTCCTGATTTTCCGTTTTGCCGAGCGATACCGCCCTTATAAATGCAAACTTGGGGGTAAGCGTTTCGTCCTGGTAGTTGGCGAGCGCATCGTTGCTGTAAATGATGGCGGTACGGTATTGCCCCCTGTTGAAAGCCAGGTATGTCTCTTCATACAGGGATCTTACCCGGTTCATTGCAGCTTCCAGTTCAAGGTTGTAATTGGGATCAATGAGTATTTTCGCATAATCGCTGTCGGGGTAATTGCTGATGATGGCATCCTTGTAGCGGTTCATCTCCGCTTCGTTGCCCAGGTCCCGGTTTATCCGGTAGAGGTGGTAATTGGCCTGCAAGGCACTTTCATTTTCAGGGAACCGGGTATTGAGCTGTGAGAGCACTTCGGCAGCCCTGTTTTTATCAAACAGCTCCTCCAGGTAAATGATGCCGGCATTGAACAAGGCGGTGGCTATCTGCTGATTACTTGCTTCGATACTCTCTGGTGTAAAAGGGAGGCCTTTCAGGTAGGTGTCGCGGCTTTTGAAATCAGCTCCGCCTTTTCCCCCATCCTTGCCGCCGGCCAGTGAATCTGCAGGCATGAGTTCACTGCCGTCTTCGGCAAACTGATCAGACATCACCTCCCGCTTGTTGCTAAGCCTCCAGTTATCTTCGAGTCTGCGCCTGCCCCATTTTCGTGTAAATTCACTGAAACCCATGCTGATGGCTGTAGGATTGTAAAAATACCATCCGCCTCCGCCAAGGGCGGAAGTGCCGCGTGTAGGGTCAACGATTTGTCTGGTCTGAAGACTGGCGCCGGCCATTTCCTGCAAACGCTCTTCCTCTTCACGCTTTTTTCTTTCCTCTTCTTTTCTTGTGTATTCCGCGATTGCCTTGTCAATGATGGCAAGTCGCTCGGCTTCGGGTAACGCGGCCATGTGCTGCAAACTGTCCTGAATATGAACGATCTGCAGGTTCTCTACAAGGCGGGTAAGGATTTCGGTTTTGGTTTCGATTTTTTCAGCATCCGGGAAATCCTTTGGCAGCGACATCAGCGTTGTGTCGTAGTATGCCCGGGCGTTGCGGTAATCTTTTCCGGCGAAATAGATATCGGCAAGCCGCAGCGAGGAAATAGATTTCTGGTAGTCATTGGAGAAACTGCTTGCAACGGATTTCCTGAGGTGGCTGATTCCGAGGGTATCATTCTTGTCCTTAAGGGCGATGTCGGCCAGTGCATAGTAAATCTGATCCTGAAAATCCTTGTTTTTCATATCCCTGAGCATTTTTTCAAGTTCACGGATGATGAGTTTCTTATCGCCTGTATTGGCGTTGTATACCCTGGCCAGGTTGATACGGGCATTAAATGCCATTTCAAAGGAAGCAGGGCTTTTCAGGACTTTGGTAAAATATTCTCCGGCCCGGCTGTCTTTGCCTTCGGTCTGATAAATCTGTGCCAGAATATAGTTCAGCCTTGTTTTTAGTTTTGCATTGCTGTTCAACGGAATGGCTTTTTCAATCTGTTCCCTGGCCAGGTTTAGCTTTCCCTGAGCAATATACATGTCGGCATAGACCAGCGGCAGTTCCTTGCGAACCACCCAGGGCAGCAGTGTCTGGGCCGATTCTTTGTTCAGCTCATCCAGGATGGTCACAGCCTTGTCGTATTGCTTCTGCTGTTTGTAGGTTTTTCCCAGCCATAGCCTGGCTTCGAAACTTACCGGATCGTAGTTGTACTGACGGTTAACATATTCAAAAGCCCTGCGGGCAGCATTGTAGTCCTGCTTGTAAAAATTGGCCTTGCCAATCAGCATATAACTCCGGATAACCCATTTTACATGCTCTTTTTTATCGAAAAACATCGAATGGCGCTGGATTACCTTCGAAGCCTTTTCAATAGCCCTGTCCATATTCGGATTTATAGTCTGGGCATTGGATTCAGTACCGTAATTATATATCTGTAAAACGGAAGCATAATTGTCCTTGGCGTTTTTCCGCAAATCGGCGGCACCTTCCTTCAGGCTTTCATTGCCATTCCAGTAAGCATTATAATGTGCGGTAAGGTTATGATATGCCCTCCTTGTGAATGTATTCTTTTTTGTAGAACAGGAGGAAATCAAAACGGAAAGCAGCAATGCCCAGAAGGCAACTTGTCGCAGGTTTACGGTATTTGTAGTCAAGGATATGCGGATTTTCAGTTTCACTATAAATAACTGATAATTTGCAAAAATATTTTATTTTTTTGAAACGGCCCCAAAACTCAGTAAATAAACCGTTTCCTTTTTTCTGCACGACCTGCTTCTGCCGATGACTGACCTATAAGCCGGCGATGCTTTCACGGGAGTATTCATGCATGAATCCGGGAATAAATTGACCGTGTATCTGGTTTTTTCCGATATTTGTGGCCTCAAATTCAAGTTGATTAAATCCCGGTTATGGCATCCTTCAGGAGAACCTCCGATAGTAATGACGAGCGTAAAGTCCGCTGGTATCATAAGCTGAGGGATAAATACAGGCTGGTTATTCTCAATGAAGATACTTTTGAAGAGAAATTGTCATTCAAGCTTTCGCGCCTGAATGTATTTGTTGTAACAGGGACACTTGCCATTATTCTGATTTTCCTGACCACCTATCTCATCGCCTTTACCCCCTTGCGCGAGTATATCCCCGGATACAGCAATGCAAACCTGCAGAAAGACCTCTATGAGTTACAGGTGAGAACCGATTCAATCGGAGAGGCCCTGAAAAACCGTGATCTGCATATTTTAAACCTAAAGAGGTTGCTTTCCGGCGAAGTAGTTCCATTGCCGGATCAATCACCGGTGCAGACCGATTCAATAATCAGGTCCGGTTATTCCAGGATCAGCAACCTCAGGTCTAAAGAAGATTCCTTATTGAGAAAAGAATATGAGCAGGAGAATCTTTATAACCTGAATATTGATTCCAGGTCGTCCCCGCGGCAGAATACCCCCGTCAGCAAGCTTAACTTTTATGCGCCTGTAAAAGGGATAGTCACAAACCGGTTTGATGCCTCAAAGCGGCATTACGGCATTGACATCGCTACCGGGCAAAACGAGGCAGTAAAGGCGGCATACGATGGTGTGGTGTTTTTTTCGGAATGGACGGCAGAAACCGGGAATGTTATCGCGATACAGCATACAGGGGCGGTAATCACTGTTTACAAGCACAACTCAGTGCTTCTGCGCAAACAGGGTGCTTATGTGCGGGCGGGAGAATCCATTGCGATCATAGGAAATACCGGTGAATATTCAACCGGGCCTCATCTGCATTTTGAATTGTGGATCAACAGTTCACCGGTTGATCCTGAAAAATATCTTACTTTCTGAGAAGCTGATGTCGGCAATTACCAAAAAGAAAAATCTGGCCATCCTGGGTTCGACCGGTTCCATTGGGTCGCAGGCCCTGGATGTGGTGAGGAAGCAATCCGGGCATTTTTGTGTTGAAGTCCTTTCAGCACAAAACAATGCGACCCTGCTGATCGAACAGGCTGTTGAGTTCAGGCCCAATGCCGTTGTCATTGGCGCTGAGCACCTTTACCAGAAGGTTGCTTCGGCGCTTCAGCCTCTTGATATTAAAGTTTATACCGGTGAAGATGCGCTGGTGCAGGTGATCGGGATGGAATCCATTGATATGGTGCTGATTGCCCTGGTCGGATATGCAGGCCTTCGCCCCACCCTCGCCGCCATTGAAGCCGGGAAACAGATTGCCATTGCCAATAAGGAAACCTTTGTGGTAGCCGGTGAACTGGTGACCACACTGGCAAGGGAAAAGGGGGTTAACCTTAATCCGGTAGATTCTGAGCACTCGGCGATATTCCAGTGCCTGGCCGGTGAATTTCACAACCCCGTGGAAAAAATATATCTGACAGCTTCAGGCGGGCCATTCAGGGGGAAAAATAAACAATACCTGCAACAAGTTACGAAAGCCGAAGCCCTGAAGCATCCCAACTGGACCATGGGATGCAAAATAACCATTGATTCAGCTACCCTGATGAATAAAGGACTCGAAGTAATTGAAGCAAAATGGCTCTTTGGACTTGGTGCGGACCAGATCGATGTGGTTGTTCACCCGCAATCCATTATCCACAGCATGGTGCAGTTTGGCGATGGCTCAATAAAAGCCCAGATGGGACTTCCGGATATGCGCCTGCCGATTCAGTATGCCCTTTCCTATCCGCATCGCTTCAGGTCAGCGTATCCCCGGTTTGATTTTCTAAGTCATCCCGAGCTTACTTTTGAACAACCTGACCGTGAAAATTTCCGCTGTCTCGATCTGGCTTACAGCGCTATGAAGTCCGGTGGAAACATGCCTTGTATTTTAAATGCAGCCAATGAGGTAGCCGTAAATGCTTTTCTGAAAGACCAGATAAAATTTCTTCAGATTCCTGACATTATCGAAGCCTGCATGCACCGGGTTGGTTTTGACCGTAATCCGGATTTTTCGGTATATTCCGGAACCGATCAGGAAACAAGGCGGATTGCCGGGGAAATAATCGGTAATCAGATGGTGTCTGGCTGAACCTAAAACATGTATTTTTGTTAAACTCATTCATTTTTATTCTGACCTCAAAGTATGGAAATCCTTGTTAAAGCTGCTCAGTTACTTTTAAGCCTGTCAATTCTCGTTATTTTTCATGAATTCGGACATTTTATTTCCGCCAAGATCTTTAAAACCCGTGTGGAGAAATTTTACCTTTTCTTCAATCCCTGGTTTTCACTCTTTAAATTCAAAAAGGGCGAAACGGAATATGGCCTGGGTTGGCTGCCGCTTGGCGGATACGTCAAAATTTCCGGAATGATTGACGAGTCGATGGACAAGGAGCAGATGCAACTGCCTCCCCAACCTTTCGAATTCAGGAGCAAGCCCGCCTGGCAAAGGCTGATCATCATGCTGGGAGGTGTTACTGTCAACATCCTGCTTGCCATTGCAATTTATATAGGTATGCTCTGGCTCTGGGGCGAACAGTATCTGCCTACTTCCGAAGCCAATAAATATGGTATTGTTGCTGATTCTGTGGCTCAGGAAATGGGGCTGCGCAACGGCGACAAAATCCTGTCGGTGGATAATGAACCGGTTGAAGATTTCTTCAAGATCCCCGGGAAAATCATTCTTGACAAAGCAAAGACCATACAGGTTGAGCGCGACGGTCAGCCTTTCAACGTTTTGATTCCTGAAGGTTTCCTTGCCCGTTTGCTCAAGCATCAGTCCCCCGATTTTATCAATGCCCGTATGCCGTTTGTCATCGCGGGGTTTTCCGCTGAATCTGCTGCCAAAGCGGCCGGCGTGCTTGAAGGCGACCGCATTATAGGGATCAACGATCTTGAGGTGCTGTATTTTGATCAGTTCAGGGAAATAATACCGGAATACAGAAATCAGGATATCAGTCTGAAAGTGTTGCGCCAGGCTGATACCCTCACGTTTAATTTCAGATTGCCCGAATCGGGTCTGATAGGAGCAATGACCAATCCTGCCGATCACTTTTCTTTCAAGGATAAGCAATATTCCTTTTTAGCCGCTATTCCGGCAGGCTTTAACCGGACATGGAAAGGGGTCGGGAATTACCTGAAACAGCTGAAGCTGATCTTTTCCCCGGAAGCGAAGGCGTATGAATCTGTCGGAGGTTTCATTACAATCGGAAATATTTTTCCTTCTACCTGGGACTGGCAGGCATTCTGGAGCCTTACAGCCTTTCTTTCCATTATGCTGGCAATCCTGAATGTGCTTCCGATTCCTGCCCTCGACGGCGGGCATGTAATGTTCCTTTTTTATGAGATCATAACCGGGCGGAAACCCTCCGACAAGTTCCTTGAGTACGCACAGATCGTTGGAATGGTGCTGCTTTTCGGATTGCTGATTTTTGCGAACGGGAATGACATCGTGAAATTGTTCAGATAGCAGCAGAACCCCGGATTCAGTATTTGATTATGCTTAAACGCTTAAATTTTTGTAATCAGCACAATATTCAATTGCGCTGAACAGGCTGTGAACGGGAGTTACCCTTGAAAAATGAATAGTTCAGCGCATCTGGCTTTCTATTGATTAAGCCGGATTTAATCCTCAAGTTTATCCTTCAGTGATTTGAACCCCTGACCGAGTATCTCATTGGCATCCATAACAGTAAGGAATGCCCTGGGATCAATTTTATTGATGAATTCCTCAAGCATGGCCAGTTCACGGCGGTTTACCACGGTGAAGATAACCTTCTTTTCATTTCCGTTATACATGCCTTCGCCGGACAGAAAAGTGCCTCCCCGGTGCAGGTCATTGATGATTTTATCCCGGATGGCTTCGTGCTGATCCGAAACGATGAAAATTGTTTTTTCATAGGAAACCCCTTCCAGCACGGCATCGATCACTTTGCCCATCACAAAAATGGTAATCCATGAATACAGGGGGATATGCCAGTCGCCGAACGCAACAAATCCCAGCAGCACAATCACGGAATCAACACCCATCATCAGCTGGCCAAGCGGAAGACGGGTGTACCTTGCAATGATCATAGCGATCACATCTGAACCTCCGGAGGTAGCCTTTGCCTTGAAAATAAGGCCGACACCCACGCCCACCAAGGCGCCGCCGAAAATAGAAGAGAGCAGCGGGTCGCTTTCGACCAATGGTTTAAATTCTGAAAAATAGGAAAATACATCCACGAATACAGAGGTCAGTACGAACCCTGTAACCGTTTTTGCACCGAAGCGGGGCCCTAGAATCTTTGTGCCAAGAATTGTAAGCGGAATATTAAAGGCAAGTGCAGTAAGGCCTACCGGCCACCCGAGCAGGTGGTGGATCACGATGGAAATGCCGTAAATGCCTCCCGGGACTATTTTGTAGGGTGTAATAAAAAACACATAACCGGCGGATACCAAAAGGGTTCCCACGGTGATCAGGCCGTAGGAGATAAACCACTTTCGGGTGAACCGTTTTTCCTTCTGTAAAAAAGCCATTTTTTAGCCGGATTTTAATGATTTAAAAAGGCGACTGAAGACTATACAGAACTACTCTGAAATTTTGTCGCGCAGCGATTTAAAACCTTCACCAAGGATTTCATTGGCATCCACAACGGTTACAAAAGCTTTGGGATCAATCTGGTGAATATACTCCTCCAGGATAGCCAGCTCCCTCCGGTTAAGAACGGTAAATATAATGGTTTTGTCGGCATCGTTATACATCCCTTTGCCCGGGATATAGGTGCCGCCGCGGTTCAGGTCATTAATGATTTTATCGCGGATCTGAGCAAATTCTTTTGAGATGATGAAAAGCGTCTTGTCGTAGCTTACTCCCTGCATGGTAATGTCAATTACCTTTCCGGTAACGAAAATTACAATCCATGAATAGAGGGGTATTTTCCAATCCTGAAATACCACGAGTCCGAAGAGCACAATTACCGAATCCACATAGATCATCAGCTGGCCCAAGGGGAGACGGGTATACTTTGCAATAATCATGGCAACAATATCCGAACCGCCTGAGGTGGCTTTGGATTTGAAAATCAGGCCAAGCCCGAACCCGATCAGAACACCTCCGAACACACAGGCCATCAGCACGTCTCCGGCAAGGCCCAGGGGATCATTCTCCCCTACGATCATAGTCAGCATGTCCATAAAAACAGAGGTCAGCACAAAACCGATCACAGTTTTGACCCCAAACCGGGGACCCAGAATTTTTATGCCGATGATGGTAAGCGGAACATTCAGCACAAGCCCGAACAATCCTACCGGAATACCCGTTGGCCAGAATGAAAACAGCCCTTTAGTCAGATGGTGCACCACAATCCCGATGCCATAAACGCCTCCGGGAACAATGTTGTAAGGGTTGATGAAAAATACAAAACCTGCCGCAAGGATAAACGATCCGATGACGATCAGTGCGTAGGCGATAAACCATTTTTTCGAAAAAAGTTTCTCGTTTTGAACAAATGCCATGTTAAGTAGTTGTTAATCAGTAATATTTATCAAAACCCTAAGGCGTGGCAAAGGTATATAGATTTTCCTAAAGAAATACCCATGAAAAGAAGTCTTCATCTTCAGTCGATTTAATAATTGTTACCGGCTTTTTTTTGGATCATATATGCGTATTTTTAAGGAAAATGTTACTTTTGTTGCATTCAATGATTAATCCAGGATGAAGCTGTATAATAATTCAGCTGTTCTGGTGTTATTAATGCTGCAGGATGAAAAATCAGGGATTTCGGCAGTAGAGTTAGCTTTTTGTTGTTAGTTGTTAATTGCGCCAGGACGGGATAACGGTGACCTGAATCTGATATGATATTTTCCCAGGATGACAGGAAAAAAAATAGTTGAGATTTTTTCAAAGCCACGATTTAGCCGGAGGCTTGCGATGACGATGTCGCTTGCCGGCCTTTTTATTTCGTCATTTGTTTATGCTCAGCAGGAGCCTCAGTTTACCCTGAATATGTTTAACCATATGGCTGTAAACCCCGGTTATGCAGGGTTGAGAGACGCCATTACGGTTACCGGATTAATGCGGCAGCAATGGATAGGGATAGAGGATGATGAAGGGAACAGGGTTTCACCTGAGAGTTTCGTTATCTCCGGTGATGCACCTGTCAGGATACTGAGGGGAGGAGTGTCAGCATCGGTAATGCAGGATAAGATCGGTTATTTCAAAGACATTTATGTCAGGCTGGGTTATGCCTATAATCGTCTTGTGGGTGATGGTGAGCTCGGAATCGGGTTCAATGTCGGGTTTCTGAATAAGTCGCTGGATATCGGCAAGCTTAAGCCTGTTGATGATGACCCGATTCTTAAAGGTGGAACGGAGAGTACCATGTTTACAGATCTGGCTGTCGGGGCTTTTTATCAGCAGCCCGGCGGATTGTATCTGGGTCTTTCAGCCACCCAGTTATTGGAAGGTGCCAGGGAGCTGGGAAGCGGCGGCCTTGATTTTCAGTTGCGCAGGCATTATTATGCAGCTGCCGGCTATGAAATTACCTGGATCAGGAATCCGGCCTATGTGTTTATTCCGGGAATCTTTGCAAAATTTGACGGAACAACTGCACAGGTCGACATCAATGCAAGGCTTCAGTACAATGAAAAATTCTGGGGCGGGCTGACATACAGGTTTCAGGAAACAGCGGCGGTAATGCTTGGAATGAGTGTAAAGGATCTGAGTTTCGGCTATGCCTATGACATACCGCTTTCGCGGATTGGCGGAGCCGGAAGTCATGAAATAATGGTGAGGTACAGTTTTAAGCTTGAGTTGGAAAAGGCCAGGAGAAGTTTCAGGAATACCCGCTTCCTTTAATTTTTAAAAAAGTTGGTTTAATAAATTATATTACTATTTTTGTCGGTCTAAAAAACGGGCAGGGATAATAAAATCAGAGTAACGCTCGTTATTTGCATTAAAATCAGGTACAAACATGAAAAGACTCTTCAACTACATCATTGCTGCCCTTATCCTGAGCAGTTGCGGAAATTCAGGTAACGGGGAACTGGTGGGTGTAAAAAAGCGTGAGAAATTTTATCAGCCCGATCCATTCGGAATGGCTTATATCCCGATGGGAAGTTTTACCATGGGAGTTGGTGATCAGGATGTGCCATATGCGCATATCAATGATCCGCGGACTGTTTCCGTAAGTGCATTCTACATGGATGAAACTGAGATCACCAATAATGAGTACCGGCAGTTTGTTTACTGGGTCAGGGACTCCATTGCAAGACGCAAGCTGGGCGAGATTAATCCCGAGGTTTATCTTGTTGAAGAGAATAAGAAAACCGGAGAAACCTATGATCCTCCTTTCCTTAACTGGAAAGCAGATATCAAATGGAACGGTGAAGAGGAGCGTGAAGCGCTGGAAGATATGTTTCTCCCTGAGCATGAACGCTATTTCCGCCGCAAGGAGATCGATACCAGGAAGTTGTTCTATGAGTATTACTGGGTTGATTTCAAAGCTGCCGCCGGGAAGGATTATTCAGCCGGAGACCCTGTGAATGCAGGTCTTGCAAACCGCCCGCAGGGACTGAAAGACCGCTCTCTTTATGTGCGTAAAGAAATCATTAATGTTTATCCCGATACCCTTGCATGGATTCATGATTATGCTTATTCATACAATGATCCTATGACTGAGCGGTATTTCTGGCATCCGGCCTACGATAATTATCCCGTAGTCGGTGTAAACTGGAAGCAGGCCAAGGCCTTCAGTATCTGGAGAACAGAGTTGCTCAGGGCTTATCTGAACAGCAAAGGAAATGCGGTTGTAAATGAATTCAGGCTTCCGACTGAGGCTGAATGGGAATGGGCTGCCCGCGGAGGAAATTCATTCAGCGCTTATCCATGGGGAGGCCCTTATACCCGTAACGAAAAAGGATGCTTCCTGGCCAACTTCAAGCCTTTGCGTGGAAATTACGTGGATGATGGCGGGTTGACGCCTGTAATCGTGGCCCATTATCCTGCCAATGACTTTGGCTTGTATGACATGGCAGGCAATGTTGCAGAATGGACAAACGATGCGTTTGATGAAAGCGCATACAACTTTACCTGGGATATGAATCCTGCGTACAACTACAATGCCAAGGACAGTGATCCTCCCGCATTGAAACGCAAGGTTGTCAGGGGAGGAAGCTGGAAGGACATTGCTTATTACCTTCAGGTAAACGCACGTTCTTACGAATTCCAGGATACGGCCAAGAGTTATATCGGCTTCCGTTGTGTGCAGAATTACATGGGACGTCAGAAAGATGATAACCCCGCCAGGGCATCAAAAATTTACAATTAATCAGGGATTACCTTTTTTCAGAAACTGAATAAACAACAAACTTTAATCACTCAACAAATTAACACGTAACTATCATGGGATTGAATAATGTCGTCAGAGGGAAAGCATTCAGGAACTTCATGGCAAAGCTTTACGGATGGGGAGCTTCTGTAGTTATTCTTGGAGCACTTTTTAAAATTAATCACTACCCCCTTGCCAATGAAATGCTCATCGTTGGTTTGGGTACTGAGGCCCTTATTTTCTTCTTTTCTGCTTTTGAGCCCCCGCACGTTGAGCCTGACTGGAGTCTTGTTTATCCGGAGCTGGCCGGCATGTATCATGGTGGTGGATCACCTGCTGGTCCTAAAGGGAAAACCCCGACCCAGGAGCTTGACAACATGCTTGAAAAAGCCAAGATAGGTCCTGAACTAATACAAAGTCTGGGCAACGGTTTGCGAAGCCTGAGTGAGAACGCGGGTAAAATGGCTGACCTTTCCAGCGCCGCTGTGGCAACCAATGATTATTCAAAAAATCTTTCAAATGCTGCCAAATCGGTGAATGATCTTTCACTGTCAGTAGCCAAAGCCAACGAATCAACCAACCAGTTTGCAGTTACCTATCAGCAAACCGCTCAAAGTCTGGCCAAATCGGTTGAGAAATTTGATTTTACCGGTCTGGATAACAGGACATACAGCGAGCAGTTGCAGAAAATCGGAAGCAACCTGGCCGCCCTTAATGCAGTGTATGAACTTCAGCTGAAGAATTCGAATACACATCTTGAGGATACCAACAAACTTCACTCCAGCATCAATCAATACCTTGCCAATATCAGTGGATCAAGTGAAGACATGACCCGTTACAGGCAGGAGCTCGATACACTTACCAAGAAAGTGGCTGCCCTGAACAATGTTTACGGTAACATGCTTGCAGCAATGAATGTGAAGTAATTTTGCTGCTGATATTTAACTGATTTTTAACACTACAAGATAAATTTTAATATGGCTGGATACAAGGAGACACCGCGACAAAAAATGATCGCGATGATGTACCTGGTGTTGACTGCTCTGCTTGCCCTTAATGTGTCTGTAGAGATCATTCAGGCTTTCGTCTCGGTAAACAACAGTATGGAGAATACCAACGAGAACCTCAAACTGAAGATCGATGAGACTTACGCAAGGTTTGAGCAACAGAACCTGATGAATGAAGCAAAAGTTGGTCCTTTCTGGGACAGGGCAAAGGAGGTCAGAACCCTCTCAAATGATCTGATTTCCTATATTGAAGATATCAAGTGGGAAGTGATTTCCAGGTCTGAAAAGATCTCGGTTGATGAAGCCAAAACAACCCCCCTTTCCGAGATACAGAGCAGGGATAAATATGACGTTTCGACCAATTACTTTTTCGGAGGTTCTCAGGATGGATCTAAAGGAAAAGCTGGTGAGCTCAGGCAGAGAATCGAGAAATTCAAAGCCGATGTCATTAATCAACTCGATGAAAAGCACCGTTCCAATGTAAAGCTCGGAATGGATACCGAAGGCCCTTACAAGGATGCCAATGGTAAGAATCAGAACTGGGAACAGCATAACTTTTATCACGTGATTCTCGCAGCCAACGTTACTTTCCTCAACAAGCTGATTGCTGATGTGCGCAATGTGGAAATCGACGTTGTTTCTTTACTCTATGGTTCAATTTCTGCTGAAGACTATAAATTCGACATGGTTCAGCCCAAGGTTATCCCCAATTCAAAACTTGTTTTCCAGGGAGATACTTATGAGGCTGAAATTATGGTTGCTGCGCTCGATTCGAAACAGAATCCTGAAGTGGTAATCGGCGGACGCACCATCCCTGCTTCCGGAGGTATTGCCAAATATACCGTTACCGCTGGTGCTACCGGTTTACAGACCTATCGCGGAACCATTAAAGTTGCCGGCCCCGATGGTGAATTGAAGGAATATCCGTTTGAAAGCGAATATTTTGTTATGACCCCTTCACTTACCGTGGCGCCTACCAAGATGAACGTGTTGTATGCCAATGTAGATAACCCCATCTCCATCGCCGCTTCCGGGATACCCGAGTCGCAGATTCAGCCGACCATCAGCTCGGGGACATTGCGGCGCGACGGTAAGGATTGGATTGCCCGGGTGCCTCTCGGACAGAAAGCCACCATCTCGGTAGTTCATAATGACGGGAAAACCCAACGGAAAATGGGCTCTGCTGAATTCAGGATCAAGCGTGTTCCGGATCCCAAAGCATTCATTGCAAATACGGATGGAGGCCCTGTTCAGAAGAATATGCTGCTTGCCGCCAGGGCAATTATCCCCCGTATGCCGGATGATTTCGATTTCGACCTGAATTTTGAAATCGTTTCGTATACATTTGTCGGAGTGCGTGGCGGAGATACTTATGAACGCCCGGGAACCGGTAATATTCTGACCCAGGAAATGCAGACCTTTATTTCAAACTGTAAACGCGGCGAGAGGATATGGCTGGAGAACATTATTGCACGTGGCCCCGACGGAAACCGCAGATTGGGTACCATCAGTCTTATCGTACAATAAGAAAGACTCCGAATCGTTTTACCTTGCAGATGCATCGTAAGACATTACAAGCAGGAATAACTGCAAAAGATTATTGAATCCGGTTTGTCAGCAAAATCCAGTCTGAAAACCGAAAATAAAGTAAAGACGGATGAAAAAATTATTTGGTTATTTTGTTCTGGCCCTTGTCATGGCCGGTCTTGCAAAATCAGCTGATGCCCAGGTGCTCGACAGCCCTCCGCGCGATGGTGTTTACGATAAGAAAGTCACCATTGAGAAAAAGCCCATTACCTATCCATGGGTTCGTGAAGCTGACGTGGTATGGCGTAAGAGGATATGGCGTGTGATTGACCTTCGTGAGAAGATGAACCAGCCGTTCTATTATCCTGAAGTTCCCCACAATGACCTCAGGAGCCTGGTTCAGGTTATACTTGACGCCCTCAAGGAAGGTACCATCACCGCTTATGATGCATCAAGCACCACCGATGAGTTTCTGGTTCCCCTGACTTATCAGGAAATCATGAACCGGCTGGAACGTACCGACTCAGCTACCATGCAAAGGCCATATCCGCCTTATGACTGGTATGATACGGTGATTTCGGTCAAGTTTAACCCTTCCGATGTTAAGCGGTTCAGGATTAAAGAGGACTGGTTCTTTGATAAGCAGCGCTCCGTGATGGAAGTCCGGATTCTGGGAATATGCCCGGTACGGGATAACTATGATGAGAAGGGCTTATTCAGGGCTTATGATCCTTTGTTCTGGATCTACTTCCCGGAGGCAAGGCCAGTTCTGGCAAAAGCCGAGGTGTTTAACCGCAATAACAGTGCTGCCCGGAAAACCTATGACGATATTTTCTGGAAACGGATGTTCACCAGTTATATCTACAAAGAGGACAACGTTTACGACCGCAGGATATCAGACTATGCTACCGGCATCGATGCACTGATGGAAGCAGAACGGGTGAAAAACGATCTGTTTATGTTTGAACACAATCTATGGGAATTTTAGTTCCCTTATTACTCTAAGAAATGAAACGCCCTGTCTTCCCGACAGGGCGTTTCATTTTCCGGGATTGCCGGTAATTTGTATCTTTGTCATACAGCAGCATTGGAAAAAGCATGGTCAGGCATATCCTCGATACACCGGTTGAATATCTGAAAGGCATTGGCCCTTCGCGGGCTGAAATGCTGCGGAAGGAGATTGAAATCAGGACCTTTGGAGATCTGTTGCATTATTATCCTTTCCGCTATGTTGACAGGAGCAAATTTTATACTGTAAGGGAGATAGACTCCGATGCCGCCTGGGTACAGCTCAAAGGCCGGATAACTGCCATACAGTCTGTTGGCTCGGAGAGGGTTTCCAGGTTGGTTATGACTTTTCGCGACAGCAGCGGAGAGACCGAACTTGTTTTTTTTCAGGGATTGAAATGGATCAGGGAAAAAGTTCAGGTTGGCCGGGAATATATCGTTTTTGGCAAGCCAAACCTTTTTCAGGGTAAGTACAATTTTACCCATCCCGATATTGAGCCCGCCGATGAGGAGATACAGGTTCATCAGGAGCCTCTTCAGCCTTACTATTCAACTTCGGAGAAATTAAAGAGCCGGGGCTTCACGCCCAGGAATTTCGTCAGGATTATGCGGACTTTATTGTCGCAGGTATATCAAGCCATACCTGAAACATTGAGTCCGCAGTTAATACGTCAGGCGAAGTTAATATCCAGGGCTGAGGCATTGTTCAATATACATTTTCCCCGAGATCCGCAAAGCCTGGCAAAATCACAGGAAAGGATCAAGTTTGATGAGCTTTTCTTTATTCAGTTGCAGCTGCTCCGACTTAAGTACATTAGAATGGATAAGGTTAAAAGCCGTTCTTTTGTCAAAATCGGGGAGTTTTTTAACTCATTTTATCGCAATAACCTTCCGTTCGAACTTACCAACGCCCAGAAAAAGGTAATCAGGGAGATCAGGGCAGACCTGGGTAGCGGGAAACAGATGAACCGGTTACTGCAGGGGGATGTGGGGAGCGGAAAAACTCTTGTAGCGCTGATGAGCATGCTGATAGCCCTGGATAATGACTGTCAGGCATGCCTGATGGCACCGACCGAAATTCTGGCTTCGCAGCACTATAAAACAATCAGCCGGATGCTGCAGGGTTTAACTGTTGAAGTCGCCCTGCTTACCGGATCTACCCGTAAGGCGTTGCGTGCTGATCTGCATACCCGTTTGCAGGATGGGCGGTTGCAGATACTTATCGGGACACATGCCCTGATCGAGGAGCAGGTGCAGTTTAATAACCTTGGATTGGTTGTGATTGATGAGCAGCACCGCTTTGGGGTCGCCCAGCGGGCCAGGCTCTGGGAGAAAAGTGCAATACCGCCCCATGTGCTGGTAATGACCGCCACTCCCATTCCGCGAACCCTGGCAATGACCCTTTACGGCGATCTGGATGTTTCGGTTATTGATGAATTGCCCCCCGGCAGGAAACCGGTGAAGACTTATCATTTCTACGAAAAAGACCGGCTGAAAGTATTCCGGTTTATGAAGGAACAGATAAGCCAGGGCCGGCAGGTATATGTGGTTTACCCCATTATCAACGAATCGGATAAACTGGAGCTTCAGGACCTTATGGATGGGATGGATACCGTTTCCAGGTATTTCCCCCTGCCTGAATATCAGATCAGTATTGTTCATGGCCAACTGAAGGCTGCAGAGAAAGAAAGTGAGATGAAACGCTTTCTGGAGAAAAAGACCCAGATTATGGTGGCCACCACTGTGATTGAGGTCGGGGTAGATGTGCCCAATGCATCGGTGATGGTTATAGAAAATGCAGAACGCTTCGGGCTTTCCCAACTCCACCAGCTTCGCGGACGCGTCGGCCGGGGCGCCGATCAGTCGCACTGTATCCTGATGAGTAGTTATAAACTTACCATTGACGGCAGGAAGCGCCTCGAAACCATGGTGCGCACCACTGACGGCTTTGAGATCGCCGAGGTAGACCTTCATTTGCGCGGACCCGGTGATTTGCAGGGCACACAACAAAGCGGGCTGGTCGGACTGAAACTTGCCAGTCTCGTGAAAGATGAGAAACTGCTCCGGCTGGCAAGGGAACTTGCTTACCGCACCCTGGATGAGGATCCCAAGCTCGAAAGACCTGAAAACCAGCCAATGGTGAAACACCTGCAAAGCAGTGAATTTGACTGGGGGAAGATTAGTTGATTAGGTGATTTGATGATTAGCGGATTAGCTGATTAAAGATTATTTGAGGAATCCATTTTGGATTGGATTTCTTAGCCGGGATCTCTCGCCAGGCCATAAACAAGCATAGACCAGAAACTTTTTTGATAAACATGACCATATTTATCTTCTTAACCTTAACCCAAGCCTTAACCTCAACCTCCGGCTTCAACCCAAAATTCCCTACCTTTGTCGCTTCAAATTTTTTCGCCTTATGAAGATTTCATACAACTGGCTCAGAGATTACCTTGATACAAACCTTTCCATTGAAGAACTTTCGCATCTGCTCACCGATATCGGACTTGAAGTGGAGGCTGTTGAGACGTTTGAATCGCTGAAAGGCGGATTGAAAGGGGTAGTAACCGGTGAAGTGATTACCTGTGAGCGTCATCCCAACGCGGATAAGCTCAGTGTTACGACCGTTGATGTGGGAGGGGCCGATCTGCTTCATATTGTTTGCGGAGCACCCAATGTGGCCGCCGGTCAGAAGGTGGTGGTTGCTACAACAGGTACAATCATCCATAAAGGGGATGAGTCTTTTGAAATCAGGAAATCGAAAATACGCGGTGAGGTATCCGAAGGAATGATATGTGCCGAAGATGAACTGGGCGTTGGTGATTCTCACGACGGAATCATGGTTCTGCCATCTGATGTAAAGATTGGTATTCCTGCAGCAGAATATTTCGGGGTGACCAATGATGTAGTATTCGAGATCGGACTGACACCCAACAGGGCGGATGCCGCATCGCACCTGGGCGTGGCAAGGGATCTGGCTGCGGCCCTTACCGCCAGGCATCCGGAACATCGCACCGCCGGAGTCAGAAAACCGGATGTCAGTGGATTTAAACCCGATAACAACAATCTGCCGGTTGCTGTTATTGTGGAAGATGCCATGGCCTGCCCCAGATACTCGGGGATCACCGTTTCAGGGATAAAGGTCGGTCCATCGCCGGCCTGGCTTGCCGACCGTCTGAAAGCCATCGGCGTAAGACCGGTCAACAATGTGGTGGATGTCACCAACTATGTTTTGTTTGAATATGGCCAGCCCCTGCATGCTTTCGACGCTGCGCAGATAGCGGGCAATACCGTTGTGGTAAGGAAAATGCCTGAAGGCACTCCGTTTGTTACCCTTGATGAAGTTGAACGTAAATTGGGCGCTGAAGATCTGATGATCTGCAGTTCCTCGGAACCAATGTGTATCGCAGGCGTTTTTGGCGGCATCAGATCAGGCGTGAGCGGTTCAACTACTGCCGTTTTTCTTGAGAGTGCCTGTTTCAATCCCGTATCTGTCAGGAAGACCTCGAAACTGCATATGCTGAAGACCGATGCCTCCTTCAGGTTTGAGCGGGGTACCGACCCTGAAATCACCGTAACAGCTTTGAAAAGGGCTGCATTGCTAATTAAGGAGATATGCGGGGGTGAAATATCAACAGGGGTGGTTGATGTCTATCCTGAACCTGTGATTCATCGCAGAATCAACCTGTCTTATGACTATGTAAACCGGTTTACCGGACAGGAAATTCCGGAAGCGGACATCAAAGTCATTCTCAAAGGACTTGAGATCGGAATTGTTTCAGAATCTGCCGGGGGGCTGGAACTTGACATTCCTCCGTTTAAAGTAGATGTTTTCGGCATTGCAGATGTCATTGAAGAAATCCTCCGCATATACGGATACAATAAAATTGAAGCCGGAGATAAACTGAATTCGAGCATTTCGTATCATCAGCGCCCTGACAGGGAGAAGTTGCAGAACCTGGTCGCAGATTACCTGAGTAGTAATGGATTTAATGAGATCATGACCAATTCGCTGAGCAGCTCGGCTTACTATGAAGGCGGTGCATGGTTTGACCCGGAAAAGTGTGTGAAGATGCTTAATCCGCTTTCGCGTGAACTTGATGTTATGCGGCAAACCCTGCTTTTCAGTGGCCTTGAATCGGTAGCCTATAACCTGAACCGCAGGCAGCTGAATCTTAAATTTTACGAATTCGGGACTGTATATGAGCAAACCGGTGCCAATGTAAAGGGAGATATTGTCAGGAGCTACCGCGAGCAGAAACTGCTTGCCCTTTTTGTAACAGGACGGTTGGTGCCCGAAAGCTGGTACAACAGCGAAAGTTCAGCGGATTTTTATCAGTTGCGTTCATACGTCACCGCTTTGCTGGCAAAAACAGGCATCGATCAGCGGCGACTTCAGGTTGCTGAAAGCCTGCCGCCCTTTTTTACAGCAGGGAGTGTTTATACGCTGAACGGGAAAGCCATTTATTGTATCGGGCGTCTTCATGTCAAATTACTGAAGCAGTTCGGGATTGGTCAGCCTGTGTTTTATGCGGGTATCCACTGGGATAACCTTATCGGAGTTATCCGGAATCATTCGGTCAGCTACAGCGAGGTATCCAGATTCCCCGAGGTTCGACGCGATCTGGCGCTCGTGCTTGATAAATCAGTGAAATATGCTGATCTGGAGGCTGTTGCTTTCAGGACAGGTAAGCAGTTGCTAAAAAAAGTTAACCTCTTTGATGTTTACGAGGGCGATAAAATAGAGGCCGGCAAAAAATCATACGCCATCAGCTTTATCCTTCAGGATGAAACCAAAACCCTGACCGACAAGGAGATTGATAAATTTATGGATCGTCTGGCCGCGGCGCTTGAAACGGAAACCGGCGCCAGGGTGCGCAGGTAATCGCAGGTAAGGTTTTGAGGGACTTTCTCCGTTTTGCGGATAATCCGGGGGAGACTGATCTGTTTGTTATATAATTGTTTTTTTTGCTTAATGGATTCTGATTCTGCTTAATGGCAGTTCGCTGCTGCTATAATCGGATCTGACACATGCAATCTCCTTCCGTTTGATAACGAATGAATCCGCCTGCAGTGTTAAACCCTGCGCTTATGGTTAGCCAGGCTTATAATTAACTGTATCTGAGCTTAGCTAGCCGTCAGCCTTTAAAAGATAATAACGGCACGCTTGTCTTAATAATAGCATGCCGATGAACAAGTAATTGCCATCGTTGACAACCGGTGACAACTCCGGCTGAACGGCTGCCTGATAATCTGAGTTGTATTGACAAAATGTCAGTTTTTTGCATAAGCATTGGCATAAGGTGCGTGCGAATTACTAACTTTGCATTGAATTAACAAGATGTTAAAAAATAATGGATATACAGTCGATCAAACAACGGTTCGGAATTATCGGGCACTCCCCTTTGCTCGACCGGGCCATTGATATAGCGAGGCAGGTTGCCGGTACTGACATTACCGTGCTGATAAACGGCGAGAGCGGGGTAGGTAAAGAGGTTTTTCCGCAGATAATTCACAATCTGAGCGCGCGTAAACATGGCCCTTATATCGCCGTTAACTGCGGCGCTATTCCGGAGGGAACCATTGATTCTGAATTGTTTGGACATGAAAAGGGGTCATTCACCGGGGCCCATGAATCCCGCAAGGGATATTTTGAAGTTGTAAACGGGGGAACCATTTTTCTGGATGAAGTTGCCGAGCTGCCTCTTTCCACGCAGGTACGTTTGTTGCGCGTGCTGGAAACCGGCGAATTCATTAAAGTAGGTTCTTCAAAGGTGATCAAGACAGATGTAAGGGTTGTGGCTGCCACCAACGTTGATATCCCGGATGCCATCAGCAAAGGCAGGTTCAGGCAGGATCTCTACTACAGGTTGAACACTGTGCCTGTTTACATTCCGCCTTTACGTGAGCGAAAAGAAGATGTGGTATTGCTGTTCAGAAAATTCGCTGCTGATTTTGCCGAGAAATACCGCATGCCCGCCCTGGAACTTGATGATTCGGCCAGGCA
This sequence comes from Lentimicrobium saccharophilum, assembly GCF_001192835.1. NCBI lineage: Bacteria > Pseudomonadati > Bacteroidota > Bacteroidia > Bacteroidales > Lentimicrobiaceae > Lentimicrobium > Lentimicrobium saccharophilum. Next base: position 2,065,511 of record NZ_DF968182.1, on the reverse strand, counting down.
GATGCTGATGAATTACCGCTGGCAGGGAAATATCCGCCAGCTGAAGAATATTACCGAGCAGATCTCAATCATTGAGCAAAGCCGACTGATTACCGGCGCGATTCTGCAGAAGTATCTGCCATCAGAGAACAGGGACCTCCCTGTGCTGTATGGTAAGGAGCCTCAGGGCGGGGATTTCTCGGAACGTGAATTGCTCTACAAAGTGCTGTTTGACATGAAGCGCGATATCAATGAACTGAAAAAGCTTGTTGTTGATATCATTGACCAGGGGGAGATCAGTCATGAGCTGAAGCGCGAGCATCAGCCGATCATCACCCAGCTTTACAAGGAAATTGACAAGGCAGGACAACGGTTGCACGAAGAGGAGGCTGATCCCCATACTGAGCCGATAGTGCTTGATACCTTCTACGCCCCGGAGGTTATGGACGAATCCCTTTCACTTCAGAAGAAGGAAATCGACATGATCCGCAAGGCCATTGAAAAGCATGGAGGTAAGCGAAAGAATGCCGCAAAGGAACTGGGGATTTCCGAAAGGACGCTTTACCGTAAAATAAAGGAATACGACATCCGTTAATTTGATTGATATGTTTCAGATGGTCAGGAGAGTGGCGATTTGCCTTACACTTGCTGCAACGGTCGCAGCGTTGCAGTCATGCGGCGTTTACTCTTTTACCGGTGCCTCAATTCCTCCTGAGGCAAAAACGGTTTCAATATCGTTGTTTCCGAATAAGGCCGAACTTGTTCAGCCGAGCCTGAGTCAGACATTCACCGATGCTTTGCGCGACAGGTTTTCTTCACAAACCAACCTTGCCCTGATTCCCAGGGGTGGCGATCTGCATTTTGAAGGAGAGATTACAGGATATTCAACAGAGCCGGTTGCAATTACCGGTCAGCAGACAGCGGCGCTGATCCGCCTGAAAGTTACGGTCAACGTCAGGTATACCAATAAGTTCAATGCAAAGGATAGCTTTGAAACAAATTTCACCCGTTTTGAGGATTACAGCAGCAGCCTGAACCTGAACGCGGTGGAAGCCGACCTGATCAGCAAGATTACGGAAGCGCTGGTTGAAGATATTTTTAACAAAGCTGTGGTAAACTGGTAACAAGCATGAGGCCATCCCTGTTCGAGTCGTTCCTGGCTGATCCTGCTTTGCTGGATCATGAAAGCCTCCCGGCAATGGAGCAGCTTGCGCGTGAAATGCCTTATTTTCAGATCGCCCAGATGATGCTGGTGGCGAATATGCGAAAAACCGAAAGTATCCGGTATAATTCTCAGTTGAAAATAGCGGCTGCGTATGCCGGAGACCGTGGCATACTGAGAAAGCTGATGCACCGGGTGTCGGAATCGGCCGTCACCCTGAAGGAAAATGCATCTTCAATTCCGCACATAGAGTCAGCACATGCTGAAAAGACCGTTGAAACCGAAGTTGCGGAAATGCCGGTGCAGGCAGAAGTTATCCCGGAATCGTTCATGGAAATTCCTTTGGAAGACATTCATGCCAGTGATGCTGAATCGCCGGATGTTGAAATGCCTGATGAGGGAAAAGTTCAGTTTTCAGTAGAAAGCAAGAGTCTGCCGACGCCGGATGATGAAGAAGCTCATCTGCGCCATCTTCAGCAGATTGTTGCGCGTCGCCTGGCCGAAATAGCCCTTGGCGCGCGTGATAAACCCTCTGAGGAGTCGTCTCCGGCTGATGAGGATAGCCCCAAGGATATTGTTGATTCAGCGCTCGCTGCCACAGCGGAAATTGAAGATCATGGTGCTCAGCTGCATGAAGATGCTGAGCGTAGGCCACAGGATGAGGAGAAGTTCCCCGATGATCTTTTGCTGGCAGGAATGGAAATGAATACGTATGATCTTGAAATGGAAATTGGACGCGGGGATCATCCTGACAGTCAGGATCGCTCGTCAGTCCGTGGATTTACGCTGTCTTCATCAGGAAACAGCGAGTTGATAGACAAGTTTATCCGTAACCAGCCCAGGATCAGCCAGCCAAAGAAGGATTTCTTCAATCCGGTGGATAAGGCAAAGCAAAGTTCTGTTGATCATGAAGAGATTGTTTCAGAGACACTTGCCCGTATTCAGTTGCAGCAGGGGAATCCGGAAAAGGCGATAAAAATATATCGTAAATTAAGTTTGAATAATCCGGAAAAAAGTGCTTACTTTGCAGCCCAAATTGAGAAAATACAGGAAAACCTGTCAAACGGTTGAATTTAACGTTAATAATACAAACTTACAATGGGAGCTTATATTTTAGTTTCGGTGCTTATCCTCATCGCTTGCGTGTTACTGAGTCTTGTAGTACTGGTTCAGAATTCAAAGGGCGGGGGACTTGCCTCCAATTTCGCATCATCAAACCAGTTTATGGGCGTTCGTAAAACTGCTGACTTTCTGGAGAAAACAACCTGGACGCTGGCCATTATCCTGCTGGTTCTCAGTCTTTTCTCCATATTTGTAATTCCCCGCAATGTCAACGTATCGCGTTCCACAGATACTGAACTGCGTCAGCTGATCAACGAGCAATCCGCACCGGTTGAGGATTTTCAGGCTCCTCCGGCTGAATAAGCGTCAAAAACCTTTCGATAAAAAATGTCAGATTGTCATTGCAATCTGACATTTTTTTTTGACTGTGCCGGAATAAATTCTGATTATACCACCGTCATAAAATGGTAAAATTCCCTGTTAGTGCTGAAAATCAGGCATAATACCTTTCTGTCATCACGAAACGGATAAGGGAAAGAGGAGGAAGGGAATACTTTGGCACAAATTGTGTCAAAAGGCGTTGCAAACATGTTAATGTGTAACCTTAAAAAATAACAGCAATGACACAAGTGAATGTAAGACCATTAGCTGACCGTGTTCTGATAAAGCCGGCAGAAGCAGAACAGAAAACCGCCGGTGGTATTATTATCCCTGATACCGCAAAGGAAAAGCCCCAGCGCGGGACTGTTGTGGCAGTGGGGACTGGCAAGAAAGATGAACCACTTACAGTAAAAGTCGGGGATCTCGTTCTTTACGGAAAATATGCAGGCACCGAAATTACCGTTGATGGGAGTGACTACCTCATCATGCGTGAATCGGATATTGTTGCAATTATTTAATTACTCAGTGAATTAATTTAAAAATATCAAACAATGGCAAAACAGATTATTTTCAATATTGAAGCCCGCGAAGAACTTAAAAAGGGTGTTGACGCGCTGGCCAATGCAGTAAAGGTTACCCTTGGTCCCAAAGGCCGCAATGTTATTATAGATAAAGCCTACGGTGCACCGGTAGTAACCAAGGACGGTGTTACCGTAGCAAAAGAAGTTGAACTGAAAGATGGTATCCAGAATATGGGCGCCCAGATGGTTAAGGAAGTAGCTTCCAAAACCGCTGATGTTGCAGGTGATGGAACCACAACCGCCACCGTTCTGGCACAATCCATTGTTACTACCGGAATGAAGAACGTTACCGCAGGTGCCAATCCGATGGACCTGAAGCGCGGCGTTGACAAGGCTGTTGTAAAAGTCGTTGAGTTCCTGAAAACCCAGTCGATCAGGATTGAGGAAGGAAGCGAAAAGATTACCCAGGTTGCAACCATTTCAGCCAACAACGACAGTTTTATCGGTGAAAAGATTGCCGAAGCTATGAATAAGGTGAAGAAAGAAGGCGTTATCACCATCGAAGAGGCCAAGGGTATTGAAACTACCGTTAAGGTGGTTGAAGGTATGCAGTTCGACAGGGGTTATATTTCTCCGTATTTTATCACCGATACCGAGAAGATGGAGGCTGTTTATGAAAATCCGTTTATCCTGATCTATGACAAAAAGATCTCGGTAATGAAGGATTTCCTGCCGATTCTTGAGAAAACCGTTCAGACCGGCCGTCCGTTGCTGATCATTGCCGAGGATGTTGACGGTGAAGCGCTGGCTACGCTTGTTGTAAACAAGATCCGTGGCTCGCTGAAGATTGCCGCCGTTAAGGCTCCGGGCTTCGGTGACCGCCGTAAGGAAATGCTTGAGGATATTGCCGTGCTGACCGGTGGTACCGTTATCTCTGAGGAAAAAGGTTACAGGCTGGAGGACGCTGACCTCTCATACCTTGGCCAGGCCGATAAGATTACCGTTGATAAAGAAAATACGACGATTGTAAGTGGTCGCGGCGATGTTGACAACATCAAGGCACGTGTTGCCATGATCAAGGCACAGATTGAAACCACCACTTCCGACTACGACCGTGAGAAGCTTCAGGAGCGACTGGCTAAACTGGCCGGTGGTGTTGCGGTAATTTATGTGGGTGCTGCCAGCGAAGTCGAGATGAAGGAAAAGAAAGACCGGTTCGACGATGCACTGCATGCAACCCGCGCAGCCATTGAAGAAGGGATTATCCCGGGTGGGGGCGTCGCTTATATCAGGGCAATCCCCATGCTTGATGATCTGAAAGGCGAAAATGAAGACGAAGAAATCGGTATTGCAATTGTTAAACGTGCGCTTGAAGAACCGCTTCGTCAGATCGTTGAAAACGCTGGTCTCGAAGGTTCAGTAATTGTTCAGAAAGTACGTGAAGGTAAGGATGATTATGGATTTAACGCCCGCACTGAAGTTTACGAGAAACTCTTCCAGGCAGGGGTAATCGATCCCACCAAGGTAGCCCGCGTAGCACTGGAAAATGCCGCTTCGATTGCCGGTATGCTCCTCACTACCGAGTGCGTGCTCGCCGATATCAAAGAAGAAAAAGAGCCTGCCATGCCAAATCCGGGCATGGGCGGCATGGGCGGAATGTACTAAGATTCAACCCTTATTGCTATTACAGGAACCCCGCGCCAGCGGGGTTTCTGCATTAATGCCCTGACGAATTCAACAGGTCCTCAATAATTATTGCCTATCTTTGTAATGATAATTCACAATCAGAGATAAACCGTTGTTCTCTTAAAAACAGGTTTTGCCATGAAGATAAAACTTATTTTTTCATCATTATTTGGTCTGCTGTTTGTCTTTTCAGCAGTCAATGCACAGGAACCCGTTTCCGCTTATCCGGTTGATAAGGATACGCAACTGATAACCTATCAGGAAGTTGTTCAACAGGCAGGAACTGCAGATGAACTTTATATCCGGTGTATCGAATGGATCAATACACAATATAAAAACCCGGCTGATGCCTGCAGGGTGCGTAACCGTGAAAGCGGGGTGATAGAGATCAATCACCGGTTAGAGATTCTGAACGATGCTGAGGGAGATAAATTGATTGCGGGCATCGTTAATTATGTGCTCAAACTTGAGTTTAAGCCCGGAAGATACCGTTATACCATTACTGATATGACACTGAGACAGTCGTCGCGTTTCCCGATTGAGAAATGGATGGATAAAAATGACTCCATGTATTCCCCCTTGTGGGACACTTACCTTGAACAGGTGAATACGCAGATTAATGAATTGATAAACAGCCTGAAAGCGGGAATGCAGCCTCCGGTTATCAAGGTTGAAGAAAAGTGGTAAGACGCTTAAAAGGCTTAATCCGCTGATTTCACGAAAGCTCTTTTAACGCCCTTGTAATCAAGGGCTTTTTTGTTTCTGATATAATTGATCAGCGATTGCGCGGTAATGGTATAAAGAGAGGTTCCTTCATCCTTGTGGTCAAACTGATAACTGCTGGCGATATAGCTGCTGATGCCTGTGGCGTATGCTTTTTCCTCATCCGGTGCAGCGCCGTCAGGCAGCCTGAACTCCACTTCAAGTCCGTTGCCTGCTGCATCGGTGAGCACGGTATAAATGATGCCCGATGTCTGAAGGTCGATGGCGCGTTCACGGTTATATGCATTCAGGATCAGCGATCTGATTTCGGCGGGGGTCAGGTAAAAAAGGATTATTTCGTTCCCGAAAGGGTCGAGCTGATAAACATTTTTAATGGTGATATCCCCCTCAGGGAAATTATCAACGCGTATGCCGCCATTGTTCTGAAAGGCAATTTCGATCGGTGCGATGGCTGCCATGGCATCTGTCATCATGCTGCCTAATTCATCACTGCCGCGGATGTCGCTCAGGGCTGTGCCGATCACTTCATTCAACTCTTTGTTGTCATTGTATTGCAGGATCAGTTGTTCCAATTCTTCGTCGGTTTTGGTAAATGCCGGTATGCTGAGTGTTTCCGCATGCCTGCTTACCAGTTTTTTGTCGTAAAGTTTCAGGGTGGTTTTGGTTAAATAGCGAAGCCCCGATCCGGCCTGCATGATCAATACATCATTAAACACGGCCGGGGTCTTAACCAGGGTATGGGAGTGCCCACCCAGGATGAGGTCGAGCGAGGGGAGGATGCCGGCCAGTTCAATGTCGGTTTCATAGCCCAGATGCGTAAGTGCAATAAAGACATCACAACTGTCGCGCAATGATGCATAAGACGGTGCCACTTTTAATCCGTCGGGAAAAGAAAGTCCTTCCAATCTGCTGGGATGCGTATCCGGAAGACCGGCATCATTGACCTGGATAAGGCTCAGGATTCCTATTCTGATGCCATTCTCAAGGGTAATGATCACATAGGGTTTAAAGCTTACAGGACTTGATGAGTCAGGCAGGATATTTGCACTCAGGAAAGGGAAATGCGCTTCATTCATTCGCCTGGCAAGCATTTCCTGCCCGTAGTCAAATTCATGGTTACCCACTGCACTGGCAGAAAAGCCTGTCCGGTTCATCAGCTCTATGATGGGCTGTCCTTTTTCAGGGAATTGGTCAACCACCGGGTTTCCGGTGAAAATATCCCCGGCAGACAGCAGGAGCACGTATTTTTCGGCCTGCCTGATGCTGTCAACCATCGCTTTAAACCGCGGAAAATTGTCAATCTTGGCGTGCATGTCATTTACCGACAGAATCACTACCGTGGTTGTGTCGCTGACGGCAACAGCCTGTGAAATTATACTTGTGGTCAGGAGAAATATTAAAAGTGCAATCCGGCTAAAACCTTTCATTTTCATCGTTATAATTTTGAAATTCAACCAAATAAATTCTCTGCATCGGGGTGAGTCCGCCGTCAGGCTCTATGGTATTGCCGAAGTTATCAAATATCACCGGAAGCGGACGCGGAATGTCATGCTCCAGGGCCCTGTAATAAGCCCTTACTGCATCTATGGCCTTTGCTCCGCCAAAGAGATGAAATTCAACGTTGTTAACAAACAGGGTCATAATGTTTGAGAGGCAATATGATTCTTCAATAATACAACATTTTTCTGATTGAATGGTTGCCGGAGTACCCTTACTTTTGTTCATAAGGATCGCAGAATATAATTAAACAACTTTCCGTAAACAGAATATGTTCAGGATCGCTGTATGCCTTGTCATGAAATCCGTCAGGGTGATTTTTTGATTTTTTATTGTTTAATGTATATGCGCGAATATTGAACAAATTGTGTAAGTGCCGGTTTAAATATGTTGTTATTTGAACGGAACTGTTGAAAAGATCACGTTTACAATGTCATCAAAACGGTCGCTTATTTATATTTTTGTTGATTGTTCGGGCTGATTTCAACCTAATTCTGAAAGTTGTACACAATGATTGAAAAAAAATTTATATCCGGCTTTTCGAAGCTGACCAAGGACCTGAAACTCTCATTCATTGCCGCACAGATGCCCAACGGTGAGCACATCATCTCAGAGCTGAAGTCGTTCTGGCATCAGGATGCTTCGGTGCAAAAGATGTTTGATGAATTCAGCGAGAACACCCTTACCAATTATTTCTTTCCTTATGGCGTCGCCCCTAATGTGATGATCAACGGAAACATTATGATGGTTCCGATGGTGATTGAGGAGAGTTCAGTGATTGCTGCAGCGGCGAACAGTGCCAAATACTGGGCCGAAAAGGGAGGTTTTCACTCCGAAATTCTGTCAACTGTCAAGAACGGTCAGGTTCATTTTATCTGGAAGGGAGAATTCGGGCGGTTAAAAGAATTGTTCCCTCAGCTGAAGGATCAATTGTTGCAGCGTACATTCCCCATTACCGCGAACATGCAAAAGAGGGGCGGGGGTGTACTGGATATGGAGTTGATTGATATGACTTCAAAGCTTCAGGATTATTATCAGTTATCGGTAAAGTTTGATACCCGCGACTCCATGGGGGCCAATTTCATCAACTCCTGTCTCGAAGAGTATGCTTCCGGACTGAGGGCTTTTGTGAATGACAGCGGTCTTTTTGAAGGAGAACCTTTACAGGTGATCATGTCCATCCTTTCTAACTACACGCCGGAATGTACGGTCAGAACCTGGGTGGAATGTGATGTCAAGGATTTTGCCGACATCGATGACAGTCTTACTGCGGAAGATTTTGTCTGGAAATTTGAAAAGGCTGTACAGATTGCCCGGGTTGATGTTCACCGTGCGGCCACCCACAACAAAGGAATTTTCAATGGTGTTGACGCTGTGACACTGGCCACCGGCAACGATTTCAGGGCCATTGAGGCCTGCGGACACGCCTGGGCTGCCCGCGACGGACAGTATCGCAGTCTTACGGAAATCAAGGTTGAAGGAGGTCGTTTCCACTACAGCCTAACATTGCCGATTGCAATAGGAACTGTGGGCGGGTTGACTTCCCTGCATCCCATGGCCCGGTTCTCACTTCATCTGCTGGGCAATCCTTCCGCCCCCGAGTTGATGCAGATCGCTTCAGTGATCGGACTTGCCAATAACTTTGGCGCAATAAAATCATTGACAACCAAAGGAATACAGATAGGGCATATGAAAATGCACCTGTTAAATATTCTGAATATGTTCAATGCCGGTGAAAGTGAAAAGTTGCTGGCGGTGGAATATTTCAAGCATCATAAAGTTTCCCATAATGCTGTTGCCGGATTTCTGAGTTCAATCCGAAACGGTCACGTGAAAAATTAGGTTATGTCAGCTCCGTATTCGGGATATGCAAATGGTAAATTACTGATTACCTGTGAATACCTTGTAATGTACGGGGCGTTGTCATTGGCGGTGCCATTAACAGTTGGCCAGAGTATTCGGGTTGGCCGGGGCGCTGAGCCCGGTATCCTTCACTGGGAGGCCGGGGATCCGTCAGGTACCTGGTTTACAGCGAGGATTAAACTTCCGGATCTTGAGATTATAGCCTCATCGGATGAAAAAGCGGCCGCCTGGCTTACCGCGTTATTGAAAGCAACAAGGACCCTTAACCGCAGTTTTCTTTCTGATGCTGACGGTATTCAGGTTATAACTACACTTGATTTCGACCGCTATTGGGGCCTGGGAAGCAGTTCGACCCTGATTGCCCTGATTGCCCGGATGGCCAATGTGGATGCTTTCAGCCTGCACCGGGCCGTTTCAGATGGTTCAGGTTACGATGTAGCCTGCGCGCTGCATGATAAGCCGGTTCTTTTCAGGCTGAACAACGGAATTCCTGATATAAGGCAGGTTAGTTTTACCCCGTCATTTACAGATCAGTTGTATCTGATTTACCTTGGTCGTAAACAGGATTCTTCCCGCGAAGTTTATGAGTTCAGAAAAAAGAAGGCTTCCGGGTTTCAGAAAGAGACGGATGAAGTTACATCTTTATCGGATAAAATTGTCAGGTGCAATAATTTTGAGGAGTTCTCAACGCTGATTGACAGACATGAACAGATAATGTCATCTGTCCTGGGCCAGGTTACCATTAAAGAGCAACTCTTTCAGGACTTTCAGGGAAGCATTAAATCGCTCGGTGCCTGGGGGGGTGATTTTATTATGGCAGCAACAGCATCAGGAAATGAATATGTAAAAAGGTATTTTGCAGCGAAAGGGCTGGAAGTTGTTTTCCCCTTCCGCAGTCTGGTAAAATCGACTGATCTGACACCCGGTAAATGAAAGGCGGCGATATGACATACAGCACTAAAGATATTCCGGCCGAAGGTTTGTCGGCTTGCTGGAAGAGTCCTTCCAACATCGCGTTGATCAAGTATTGGGGCAAACTTGGCGGGCAATTGCCAGCCAACGCGTCCCTCAGCATTACGCTGAGCAATGCCTACACGGTGACCCGGGTGGCTGCGTCCCGGCTTGATACTCCCGGCTCAGGCCCTGAGGCGGAATTCCGGTTTGAAGGGGAACTTAATCTGCCCTTTTCATCGAGGATCAATACTTTCCTTAAATCAGTAGCCAGTCATTTCCAATATTTGCCTGATGTAAAACTCTCCATAGAAAGCGGAAACAGTTTTCCGCATTCTGCCGGCATAGCTTCCTCCGCTTCGGGGATGAGTGCACTGGCGCTCTGCCTTTGTGCGCTTGAGGCGCAGTTTCAAGACAAGGAAGCCGGTGCTCCGGGTTTTTATGAGAAAGCATCCTCCATTGCCCGCCTTGGCTCCGGTAGTGCTTGCCGTTCTGTTTACGGAGGAATTACTGTATGGGGCAGGCATCATGATGTGCCCGGCTCGTCGGATGAATATGCTGTACCGCTCCATTTCGATCCTCACCCTTTGTTTTCAGGCCTGAGAGATGCTATTCTGATTGTGGATCCGGGAGAAAAGAAAGTTTCGAGCAGTGTCGGGCATGGCCTTATGAATGGCCATCCTTTTGCTGAATCAAGATTTGCCCAGGCCGGGAGAAATCTTTCAGAATTACTGGTTGCACTGAAGTCGGGGGACTGGCAGGTATTTGCCAGGATTGTTGAAAATGAAGCCCTGAGCCTGCATGCCATGATGCTTGCTTCTGACCCCTGGTTTATTTTAATGCATCCCAACACATTGTTGATAATCAACAAAACAGAAGAATTCAGAAAACAAACGGGCGCAAAGGTTTGTTTTACCCTCGATGCAGGGCCGAACATTCATCTGCTTTATCCGGAAGAAGAGACTGAACGCATTGCTTCCCTTATCAAAAGTCTTAAATTGTATTGCTTCAATGAAAAAGTGATAGAAGATTCAGTAGGGGAAGGGCCTAAACAATTAACCTGCAGATAAAGATGAAAAACAAGACCGGGATTTTTTATGCTAAAATCCTTCTTTTCGGCGAATACAGTATCCTGTGCGATTCTATGGGGCTCACCATTCCCTATACACATTTCAGGGGAGAGCTTAGTTTTATCAAGCAGGATAAGTATACAGATTACGATTTTGCCGTCAGTTCGAACCGTTTGCTGAAGGAGTACGCTTCCTATCTCCGGAGCCTTAAGGAAAACGGCACCTTGCTGTGTGATTTTGATGTTGATGCTTTCGAGAAGGATATTGCGGAGAGCCTCTATTTTGAATCCACCATTCCCCAGGGGTATGGGGTCGGCAGTTCGGGTGCCCTGGTAGCAGCGCTATACGAAAGGTATGTGAGGGATCATATCCCGGGAAACCGGCGCCTGCCAAAACATGAGGTGCTTAAACTCCGCGAGATATTCTCCCAGATGGAAACCTATTTCCATGGAACCAGTTCAGGAATGGATCCCCTGAATTGTTACATCAAACACCCTTTGCTGATCCACAACCGGAAAGATGTCTGCATGGTGGGCATTCCCAGAAACAAGCACGATAAAAAAGGGGCTATTTTCCTCATCAATACCGGAAGCCCCGGTAAGACAGGTCCCCTGGTCAATATATTTCTCGACAGGTGTAAACTTGATGACTTTATGACGCGGGTAAGGGAAGAAATGATTCCGCTGAATGATGCCTGCATTAAAAGCCTGATAAAAGGGGAAACCCGGCGGTTTTTCGATACCCTGCGTGACTTATCCCGTTTTCTGTATGACAACCTCGAGCCGATGATTCCGGAAGCATTCCGGAAGATCTGGCAATATGGTCTGGAGACGCATTCATATTACCTGAAACTCTGCGGCTCAGGTGGTGGCGGGTTTTTGCTTGGTTTCACCGACGATCTTGAAAAGGCCAGGACTGAACTTCGCAACCAGGATATTGAAATCATCCCGGTTTATAAAAGCCTTAATGATGCAGAATAGCCCTTTCTCTTTCCGGAGTCAGTTGCTGCATTTTTAACTGAATGGTCGGAAAGTATTGGTTTATAAATAATTGATAAGTAGTTATCGGGTGTAAATATGGAAGTGAACTCAGCGTCATACAGGATAAGCGGTCAGGTAACAGATGTGGTTTCGGGCACCATTTTCCCCGGAGAGTTGATCGTTGAAAACGGTCGCATTGCTGCCATAGAACGTGTTTCAGTTGCCGGAGACCGGTATATTCTTCCGGGCCTGATCGATGCCCATGTACATATTGAAAGTTCCATGCTCCTGCCATCAGAATTTGCGCGCCTGGCAGTGGTTCATGGCACCACGGCAACGGTGTCGGACCCGCATGAGATTGCCAATGTCCTCGGCATGGAGGGTGTAAAATTCATGATTCGCAATGGTAAGAAAGTGCCCTTCAGGTTCTTTTTCGGCGCGCCATCCTGTGTGCCGGCTACCGGATTCGAAACCTCCGGCGCCTGCCTTGGTCCGGCAGAAGTGGAGGAGATGCTTTCATGGCCTGAGATACTGTATCTTGCCGAGATGATGAATTTCCCGGGTGTCCTTCACCAGGATGGGGAAGTAATGGCAAAGCTGGCCGCTGCCGCAAAATACGGAAAGCCTGTTGACGGGCATGCCCCCGGAGTGTTGGGCGAAGATGCCCGCCGGTATGCTGCCGCCGGTATTTCGACCGATCACGAGTGTTTTTCGCGTGAAGAAGCCCTTGACAAGATCAGGGCAGGTATGAAGATCCTGATCCGCGAAGGCAGTGCCGCCCGGAATTTTGATGAGTTGATCGGCCTGATCAAAGATTATCCGGAAATGATTATGTTCTGCTCCGATGATAAACATCCTGACGATCTGATCAACGGGCATATCAATCTGCTGATCAAAAGGGCACTGAAGTCGGGTTATGAATTGATGGATGTACTGCGCGCCTGTACGCTCAATCCGGTAAGGCATTACGGACTGGATGCCGGACTGCTGCAGCCCGGGGATAAGGCTGACTTTATTATCATTGATCATCCTGAGCAGTTCAACGTTCTGGCAACCTTTGTGGATGGCATCAAGGTTGCAGAACATGGTAAATCATTGATTGATCGGGTTAAGGAGGAGTCGCCGAACGCTTTCAATGCCATGACACTTTCACCCGGTATGCTGTCGATTGAAGCTGTATCCGGACGGATAAAAGTTCAGCAGGCATTGGCCGGACAGCTGATTACGGAGAAAAAAGTAGTTGCCGCAAGTATTTCGGATGGTATGGTTGTCAGTGATCCTAAGCGGGATATTCTGAAGATGATCGTCATGAACCGCTACAGTCCGGCTGAGCCGGCCATGGATTTTGTCTCCGGCTTCGGCCTGAAAAGAGGGGCCATTGCCTCTACGGTTGCCCACGACAGCCACAACATCATCGCGGTGGGTGCCGACGATGCTTCCATTGTAAGGGCTGTGAATATGCTGGTTGAGGCCAGCGGTGGAATAGCCTGTGTGGAGGGGCCTGATACACAGGCGGATGATGGACTGATTCTGCCGCTCCCCGTGGCAGGAATCATGTCGGCTGAGGATGGTTATACCGTAGCTGAAAACTATAAGATGATCAACCGCAAAGTCAGAAATCTCGGATCTTCGCTGGATGCACCGTTTATGACACTTTCTTTTATGGCTTTGCTGGTGATCCCTGCACTCAAACTGAGCGACAAAGGGCTGTTTGATGGTAATACCTTCGGCTTTACCACACTATTTGAATAAAACAAATTACATACGTAACATATACTTTTTATTGCAGATTATTTATGTATCTTTGCGAAAAATTTAATCCATAAAATTATGGCAAAAGAAATAGTTCTGGACATCGTAAAACTTGAGGCTGCTGCCAGCAAGTTACGTGCTATTGCACATCCGATGCGGATCGCGATCATTGATCTGCTAAACGAAAAAAAGAAACTGAGTGTAACCGAGATCTATGAATACCTGAAAATTGAACAGGCTGCCGCTTCTCATCACCTCAACATACTGAAAAGTAAGGGTGTTCTTCTTTCCAAGCGCGAAGGCAAGCAAATTCATTACTCGGTCAAAGCTTCTGCACTTACTGAGATTGTTCAGTGCATTGATAAATGTAACGGATAATCAGCAGAATAAATTATTCAGTTTACCCTGATGCAATCCGGAGGAGATGTTTATTCATCTTTTCCGGATTGTTGTTTCCCGGGGAATACATTGAATTTTCCGGCTATTCCAAACTCCAGTCTTCTTCCATTGTCCAGTTGGCCCTGAGTTCAATTTCCTTGGAGAAATAGGATACAGGTTCCGGCTGAAGTTTTCTGAGGTAATTTCCGGTATCCCACCTGCCGTTGTTATTCAGGTCATGAATTGCTTTAAAGCGGTATTTTTTTGGCAGGAGGTATTTGAACTCAAGGGTGGCGTTGCCGGTAATGCGGTGTTGCTCAAGTATACTTTCCTTATCGCCCAGAAGCTGGATGATATAGCTTTTCTCCTGATCAGGAACCGTAATATTGATTTTTATAAAACCGGTTTCTGCTTCACTCATCGCTTTAAATTTGTAGGCAGTACTGTCGTTGGCCAGGCCGAATACGCTGATCAGGGCGCTGTCGTTTACCTCCAGCAGATAGGATTCTGCTTCCTTCCAGGCATGGCTGATGTTTAAACGGGTTTTCAGGGAATCGGAGAATGCAATGACAGGTTTAACTTCCAGACTATCGTGATAAAGCCTGATCCGTGAAAGATCCGCTTCTTTTACCGGATCGGCGATGGACAGGATTAACGGTCTGCCGGGTTTGATTTTTGATGAAACCAGGTTTGGGCGCATTTCCAGTGACTTTTTCTTTGCGACCGCACCCTTGTCTTTTCCGGTGGTCCGCGCAGCAGGCTTTAAAGCAAGGTCGAGCGTATCAAGTACTATCCCGTTGTCCGATATCTCTACCATCAGGCTGTCCGTTCCTGAACCGGGAATCCATAGGGTAAGCGTGTCACGGGTGGCATTGTATCCGGTGAGGTTCCACGCTCCTTCCAATGGAGGATCAAGAGGCTTAATGTGCACATCCCTGACCGGTTGCCGGAAATAGAGGCCTGCCACATTCTCCCTGATTACCGTTCCTTTCAGCAGGCGTTGTATCGTGTCGGTTTCGCGGAACTGATAAATCAGGTAATTCTTTACGGGCGAGACCTTTACGGCAGGGGCCGTTACGGCCAGGGAATCACCCCGCTCCTGATGAACGGTGTCGGGCACCGATTGAATGGGTTTAACGTCTGCAGAATCGGCTTTTAATGTATCCAGGGGCACTTCCTCACTTCCCGGACCAAGTTCAGGTAGTTTTATTGCCGGAATATCCGGTTCAACCAGGGTGTCGGAAAATCCGATATCCTCGGTTGGCATATCGTAGATGTAATTGGAATTAATATCCGTAAGCGCAAACATCAGGTATCTGTTGCCACGCAGGTTGTTGAGCCTGAATTCACCGGATTCGCTTGTCCGGGCCACATAGTAAGGCCGTATTTTATAAGGGATGGAATCGCTGATGCTGTCATAAAGCATAACGAAGGCACCCTTGACAGGCTGTAAAGTAAAAGCATTCAGCACTTTGCCGCTCATTGACAGCGAGTCTATCACTGGGCCGGTTGAAAAAGTGAAGCTATAGCCCGGAACAGGGTTAGACTCGGTAATATCAACGATGGCATCGCCGAAAAAGAAATTGTATGTCGTGTTTTCTTTCAGGGCCTCCCTGAATTTCATGGTCAGGGTTTTGCCCTTCATCACAAAATCAGGCTGTTCCGATAGGGGCGGCGATACCATCAGCTGTGTGTTGATGTCTTTCAGGTTGACAAATTCGCTGAACGTGATTGTCACCCTGTCGCTGTTAAAATTGACACTCTGGTTTTCGGGTACAGACCGGATAATTTCCGGCGGGGTAGTGTCTTTTGGACCTCCTGTCGGTGCTACCGGATTGGCACAGGCTATTATGGCCAGCATTCCTGTTGCGAGCAGATTGAAAACAAGGTGATTTGTATTCCTGAACAATAACATAGCACGGGTAAACTTTTGCAAAGATGGTAAAATTTCATCAACAGACCGGAGATCATTTGACTCACCGGTTTAAATGTTATCGTCATGCATATATCCGGGATAGGAAAAATCAGGTTGATGGTCAACGGATTCCGGACAATTGCTGCTGAGATATGGGAACATGCCGGGATTATGGTTAATTTTACATTCTGTTCCGCTTTACACCATGAAAAAATACCGTATACCTGTCCTTGTTTTATCGATGTTCCTGAGCCTGGGTGCCGGTTTGGGGCAGGCTCAGGTAATTATTGGCTCGGGAGTGGATCACTGCTGCAGCAGGCCAACCCTGCTGAAACGGCAGGTTGTTGAAAACCGGGAGCAGCAAGCCTGGAATTACGATGTGGACTACCTCAGGTTTATCCTCGATATTGATCCTGCGCTTGAGCCGATTAAAGGGGAGGTGCTGACAAGGCTGATCCTGACCGGAGAGGCTTCGGACGGGCTGAGGATGGAGCTGAGCACCGCGCTTACGGTTGATTCGGTGCTCTGCAATGGCGAGGCTGCAGGATTTCAGCACAGCGGGGATTACAACCTGCTGATCAGCCTGCCTGCCGAAACTCAGCGGGGAGAAATACTGGAAGTGGAAGTGTTTTATCATGGCATTCCACCTTCGGGTGACGGATTCGGATCGGTGGGCCGGGGGGAGCACGCCGGGATTCCGGCATTCTGGACGCTTTCAGAACCTTATGGCTGCCGCGACTGGTGGCCGGGGAAAAATGACCTGACCGACAAGGCCGACTCCATTGATGTCATCGTGAGATCGCCGGATATATACCGCACAGCTTCAAACGGACTGCTGGTGGGGGATGAGGTGGACAACCACATCCGCACCTGCCACTGGAAACACCGTTACCCCATTGTGCCTTACCTGATTGCCGTAGCTGTGACCAATTACGAGCTCTATGACGAAACCGCATATCCCGCAGGCATTCCTGTGCTGATTCAGAATTACGTTTACCCGGAGACCCTGGCGCAGACCATGCAGTATACGGCGCAAACGGCCATGATTATGGAGCTATTCAGTGATCTGTTCGGGATGTATCCTTTTGCCGCTGAAAAATACGGACACGCCCAGTTCGGATGGGGCGGCGGAATGGAACACCAGACCATGTCGTTTATGGGACGCTTCGATTACGAGATCATTGCGCATGAACTGGCCCATCAGTGGTTCGGTAATACCATCACGCTGAACTCCTGGCAGGATATCTGGCTGAACGAGGGGTTTGCCACTTACCTTGCCGGGATGTCGTACCAGTACTTTTTCGACGGGTATTACTGGCCTTTCTGGAAATCGCAGGCCATCGAATATGTCACCTCCGAACCGGGAGGTAGTGTGTTTTGCGAAGATACTGCCAATGTGGAAAGGCTTTTCAGCCCGAGACTCAGTTATTACAAGGGGGCATTGCTGCTGCATATGCTGCGCCGGATTATGGGCGACGAATCGTTTTTTCAGGCCTGCCGGAACTACCTGAATGATCCTGCATTGAGGTTCAGCTTTGCCGGAACCACGGACCTGAAATTCCATCTGGAAGCCATGCATGGACGGGATCTTACCTGGTTCTTCGACGACTGGCTCTATGGTGAGGGATTTCCATCCTGGCATGTCAGGTGTACCCGGCTGGCGTGGGAGGATTACGAAATTGCACTGACGCAGCAGCAGTCCCATCCTTCGGTTCAGTTCTTCGAACTGCCGGTACCCATCCGGTTCAATGGAGGAAACAGGGATACAACAATAGTATTTGATCACATGCATAATAATCAGACCTGGATGATTTATCCCGGTTTTATTATTGACAGCGTGAGTGTTGACCCTGAGCAATGGCTGGTTACCGCAGGCAATACCTTCGAACTGGCCGGAACGCCCGGGAATACTTATGCATATCCCAATCCGGCTTACGACCGGCTGCGTGTTGCACTGACAGCAGAGCCTGTGGCGGTAAGTGTTGCTGACCTTTCAGGGAGGGAAATTAAGCTGAAGTCTCTCCGTGAAGGTTCGGGACTTACCTTTGATCTTGCGGGATTGGCATCGGGCATGTACCTGTTGCGGATAAAAAATAAGGAAGGCTGGTCTGTTAAGAAGTTTGTGAAGCGATAGGACAGGTTGTCCGTTAAATTTTGAAAATGAATATGTTGAAGTACACCAAAAGCCGGATATTTGTTTTACTTTTTTTTGCCTTAAACCTCAGCGTAACGAAGGCGCAGACCTATGATACCATTTCGAATTGGGACGGGATTGCCCGGGACTGGTATATCTCCACAGGCACCGGTGGCGTTGCTGCGAACCCTTTGCCTGATGCCGTGAATAATTCCGAAGGTTGTTTCAGGGTAGTAACGGGAACGGGTTTATATGACTTTATGATCTGCGATCTTGACGGACCGGTGAATTTTGATGAGAACCCGCGGTACAGGATTAAGGTACTGGCTCCTTCTTCCGGCGGGAATGTGGTGCTGAAGTTTGAAAACTACAACAATACGGCATCCCAGGAAATACTGATGACGCCGGTGCCCGGTGAATGGACCGACCTTGTTTTTGATTTCAGCGGGCTGAGCTACAACAACCTTACCCGTATGGTGATTTTTTATGACTTTATGGGAACGGCTGCCGGAGAGGAGTGGTTTATTGATGACGTGTTGTCGGAAATTCCGGGCCCGCTGACGCTGACATCGCACCTCCCCATTATTGTGATCAATACTTTTGGGGTTCCCATCCCGGATGAACCCAAGGTTGACGGCCATATGGGAATCATCGACAACGGCGCGGGGAATCAGAACAACCTCACTGATCCTTTCAATCATTACGATGGTGCCATCGGCATCGAAATCCGGGGGCAATCGTCACAAATGTTTCCCAAGAAATCTTATTCCTTTGAAACCCGCACCAGCTCAGGCGACAACCTGAATGTACCCCTGCTGGGAATGCCTTCGGAAAATGACTGGGTGTTGTATGCACCCTATACCGACAAGTCGATGCTGCGCAATGTGGTCACTTTTGCCATGGCCCGCAGGATGGAAGGGTATGTTACCCGGACGCGCTTCTGCGAGGTTGTTGTCAACAATGATTACAAGGGTGTGTATGTATTGATGGAAAGGATCAAACGCGATGCGAACCGGGTGGATATCGCCACCCTCAATCCTGATGAAATCTCCGGGGATGATGTCACCGGAGGTTATATCCTGAGGGTGGATAAACTGGATCCTGATTATATCCCGGGCATGGATGGCTGGGTCTCTTCCGTAAATCCAACCTATCCGCAGGCGGTCCCTGTTACATTCCAGTATTTCTATCCGAAAAACGACGAGATTGTTCAGCCTCAGCGCGCTTATATCCGCGATTTTGTGACCACTGCCGAAGCGGCGCTTGCAGGGAACAACTTCCTGAGCCGGACGGAAGGTTACCTGAAGTACCTGGACCTGCCCTCCTTTGTCGATTTCATGCTGCTGAACGAAATCTCGAAAGAGGTGGACAAGTACAAGTACAGTACCTATTTTTACAAACATAAAGATAGTGACGGTGGTAAACTGTTTGCCGGTCCGCCCTGGGATTTTAACCTGGGTTACGGCAATGTGGATTACTGGCCTGAGGGTCTGAATACTTCCGGGTGGCTGTATGCTACCGTTACCAGCGGCAATCCCGGTATGATGTACTGGTGGAAACGGCTGATGGAGGACAGTTATTTCAGGGACCTGTCGAAAACGCGCTGGCAGAAACTCCGGCAGACCACACTCACGAACGCCTATATCCATTCCGTGATTGATTCGCTCGTGGGGCATATCGGCGGTGCAAAAGAAAGGAATTATCAGCGCTGGCCCATTCTCGGGCAGTATGTATGGCCGAACTACGACTGGCAGAATAATACCTATGCGGATGAAGTGGACTATTTTGAGGATTTCCTTTTCGACCGCCTGGCCTGGATGGATTACAATATGCCGGGAAGTAGCCTGGCCCCTTGGGCGGGCATTCAGGCGGAGGGCAACCGCATCCGGGTTCACTTGTATGGCGATTATTTCAGGACAAACAAGCTGCGGAAGGAGTACTTTTCGTTGAACAATGCACCCGGAATAATCAATATTCAGCAGGTTGAATATGTTGATGCTTCCTCCTGCGATCTCCTGCTTTCGGCCGATCCTTCGGCATTTCCTGCAATATCTGTGAATATCGGCAATGCCGCGGTGAATACCCGGGACGACATCGTCAGCAGTACGCTGGCAGCCAGCGGTGTGCCGGGAAATGACGCAGGTTCCTATGATGTCAGTGTTGCATATTCAGCGGGTTTACTCAGCATTAGCTGCCGTACTCCTGAGCGGTTGCCGGAAAAATGCGAAATCTACAACGTCTCAGGGCAACTGCTTGCCTCCGTAAGGCTGGATAAAAACGCCCTGAACTCCATACCGGCTCAGCTCAGTCCGGGTATCTGGATATTGAGATTGACAGGCCGGAATACACAGTTAGTCAAACGGTTTGTTGTGCCTCATGCTTAAGCCAATATTACTTTGAGGATTAAATGAATAATAATTTGGAAATAGTTGTCTAAATAGGTAACTTTGCTTCGAAATTGAAAAATTTATGCGGACTACTTATGTATATGGAACCGAGTTTTGGGATTTCTATTATAAGCAAAGGCCAGAGGTTCAAGATAAAATTGATTGGATCATAGGTCTGGTTCGGACATTAAGAATGATTCCGGAGAAATTTTTCAAGCATCTTGAAGGAACAGATGGACTTTTTGAAATCAGAATTAAAGCAGGAAGCGATATATTCCGGATAATATGCTTCTTTGATGAAGGGAATCTTATTATTCTGCTGAATGGTTTTCAGAAAAAGTCTGTAAAAACTCCGAAAAGAGAAATAGAAAAAGCAGAACGTTTAAAGAACAACTACTATGAAGACAAATCAAGAAACTAATCTTGTTTCCTGGGACGACCATCTGGATAATAAGTATGGGAGAGTTGGTACTCCAACCAGAGACAAATATGAAGAAGAATTTGAGAATTTTAAAATTGGTATACTTATTCAGGAAGCCAGGAAACAACAAAATATGACACAGGAGGAACTTGCGCTCAAATGTGGTACAACGAAGAACTATATATCAAGAATTGAAAACAACGCCAGTGATATTCGCCTTTCTACACTTATGAGAATTATTCGGGAAGGACTTGGGGGGCATCTCAAAGTTAGTCTGGAATTCTAGGAAAGCAGAAGCACGAAAGCAGAACAAAGGCTGAATACCATCAGGTGAATGGTTGAACTGATAAAGATTGCATTATTAATCATTGTTGTCCGGGAAAAATAATAAAATTTGACCAGTATGCTTTGTAATTATGGGTTTCAGAAGAATGTAACAAGTTACGGCTTTCTTTCACTTTTTCGCCACAAAGCGATGCACTGAGCCTGCCGAAGTGGCTCAAAGGCATCAGGTTGCACGAATTTATTTTTCTCATTTAGTGGTACTTAGTGTCTCGGTGTCTTTGTGGCAGGTTCTTTTCATATTTTAACCGGACAATAGTGATTATTAATATAAATTCTGCTGGCCTGAATGTATTATTATCAGTAGCGCCCGCCTGTACTTAGCCTCGGCCGCTGTTACCTGTTGGCAGTCAGGGATTATGCTTGAATTTCCCGGAACGACAATGATTTAACTGCCCGGCAACACGGGAAAGGTAAATCCCTTATTGCTGAACGCTTCAAGAAACCTGGGCAACGCGTAGAACATCCGGTCTGCTGCTTTCAGGCTGTCGTGAAACACCACGATGCTTCCTCCGGTTGTATAGCGCAGGGCATTATCTAGAATCTTTTCCGGGCTGGCTTCCCGGTCGAAATCGCCGGTGATGACCGACCACATTATGATCCGGTAGTCTTTGCGGAGGTAAGGGATGTAAGAGGGCCTGATCCTTCCGTAAGGGGGCCTGAACAAGCTGCTTTTTACGTAATTGCTGCAGTTTTCTATGTCGCCAAGGTATTCAGGCAGGGGTGTTTTCCATCCGTTGAGATGACTAAAGGTGTGATTGCCCGCTGCATGGCCTGCATCCAGCACCTGCTGATACACCCCGGGGTTTTTACGCACATTGTCTCCCACGCAAAAAAAAGTGGCCTTTGCCCCATACTGACTGAGGATGCTGAGGACGCCGGGGGTAATTTCAGGTACCGGTCCGTCGTCGAAAGTAAGGAATATCTCCTTTTTTGCCTCCGGAATACTCCAGACCAGGTTTTTCCGGGTAAGGATGCGGAGCAGGGTAGGAGATTTTGATAGATACATGATTCACTGATGCTTAATGAGATAATTGCTGACTAAACTTTTCAGGTCTGCGTGTGGTTGTTGCCGCCAGGGTCATCCGGTCTGCATTACCTTCCAGTAACATTCAGGTAATTGTTGTACAGCCGCTCAAGCGCGGTTGCTGACCGCGTTTCAAGTCCGGTAAGCTTGTAATGCGATGCCACCATACTTACCCGGTTGATCACTGCCAGGGCCTGCTGCATATCAAAATCAAGCTGCTGCATTTTATGGCGCGGGAACCTGAGGTAGTATTCCATATCCTGCGTATAAAGGTCCAGCAGCCGCGAAAGCAGTTTCTCGCCCTTTTCCGGTGCACCGGCCTGCATATAAATTTCAGCCATTGTCAGCATGTAGAAATTGTACCTGATTGATTCATCAGGCATGAGCTCCTGACATCTGTCACACACACGGATGGCTTCTTCGTTTTTTCCTTCTTCGGCAAGTTCGCCCGCCAGCCTGCCGAAAATGTTTCTCAGGTTGGCAATCATGCGGCGGTTGGTTTCGTCGAGGTAAACGCCCGGATCATCCATATTGCCGTATGAGAATGTATGCATAAGCCTGTCGTAGAGAATTGAAGTGTTCACATGCCCTGAAAGGCCGTCTTCCGAAGGTTTACTCACCGGAACGAGGCGGTAGGCCATTCCTTCAAGCCTGAAGTAATCCGTGAGGCCAAGGTAGGCGCTTTCGCCGGCGGTGGTGGAGAAATAGACCGGCCGTTCCCAGTTGTTGTGGGCCAGCAGGTCGAGGACCATGAGGGAACTTTTCGAAATGGCGCCTTCGTTGATGCTCCAAACTATGGTGTCGGTGATGTAGGGCGCGTCTCCGGGCGGCACCGTGCCATTGTTAACGACCGTTGCTGAATCGGCGGTGATGTAAAACTGCTTTACAGGGAAATAGTCCAGCGTTCCGTAGGTGCTTTCAATCTGCAGGGCTTTCGGATTCTGGTGGATCACTCCGAACAATTCTTTAAGATCAACCGCACCCTGGATTCTTTCATCGTTGGTCAGGTAAACCACATCGCGGGTTCCGGGTTTGTATTGCTCATAATTCAGGCTGAACGGTACCGGCGGGGAGTCATAAACTTTCCGTTTCATCTGGCTGATATACCAGTCGGAGGCCAGCAGGCTCAGGTTGACCACCCTTACATCGGTACGGATGCCTTCCACATCCTGCGCGTACCACAGGGGGAAGGTGTCGTTGTCGCCCATGGTAAAGAGGATGGCGTTGGGGGCGCAGGATTCAAGGTAGTTCCTGGCCATATCGCGGGCGGTATATCTGCCTGAGCGGTCATGGTCGTCCAGGTTTTCTGAAGCCATGATGCCGGGTACAGCAATCAGGCATGCCGCACTTACCGTAAAAGCAATTGTTTTTTGCGCGGCGAAGCGCCGGAACATCTGCACGATTGCGGCAACGCCCAGGCCTATCCAGATGGAGAAAGCGTAAAATGAGGCTGCATAGGCGTAATCCCGCTCGCGCGGCTGATAGGCCACCTGATTGAGGTATACCACGATGGCAATGCCGGTCATGATAAACAAAAGTGTTACGATCAGGGCATCCCTGTAATTGCGGTTGGTATGCCAGAAGAGTCCGGTAAGCCCGAGCAGCAGCGGGAGCAGGTAATAGCGGTTATGCGCCTTGCTTTGCATGCTTTCGGGGAGGTCAGACCGGGGGCCCAGCCTCAGCTCGTCCAGCCAGCGGATGCCGCTGATCCAGTTTCCGTTCAGGTCGTTGCCGAAGCCCTGGTTGTCGTTTTGCTTCCCGGCAAAATTCCACATAAAATACCGGAAATACATATAATTTAGCTGATAATCAAAGAAATACCGCAGGTTTTCACCAAAGGTCGGTTTGTACACCACCTCTTTTTCACCATCCCTGTTTGTGATGGTTACCGGCGTCCCCTTTATTTTACCCCACTTTTTGTAATTGCCGGCATGTGCGGCATCGGTGTTGCTCCACATACGCGGGAAAACTGTGGTGAATTCAGGGTCATAAACCGGTTCATAGTCTTTGCGCCGGTCAACGACAATGTATTTTCTGCTGCGGAGGTCCTTCTTGTAAACGGGACTGCCATCTTCCCGGTCAACCACAGGTGCATTGTACCATGGTCCGTGTAGCAGCGGCCAGTCGCCGTACTGTTCGCGGTTGAGATAAGAAAGCAGGTTAATGGCGTTGTCGGGCTGGTTTTCGTTAATAGGGGTATTGGCATTGCTGCGGATGATCAGCATAAAGAAGCTCGAATAGCCGATAAGGATAAAGGTGAATGCCAAAACGATGGTGTTCCAGACAACTTTTCCCCGGGAGCGGGTATAATGCAGCGCCCAGACGATCAACGCGCCCAGCACCAGAAAATAGAAGATGGTCCCTGTATTGAAAGGAAGCCTGAAGGTATTGACGAAAAGCAGTTCTGAAAGTCCGGCCAGTTTCACAATCCAGGGAATGATCACGTTCATGATCAGTCCGAGTAAAACGACAGAAGTCAGCAGGGTGATGATGATCCCCTTTGGGGCCGGTTTGTAATTCCTGAAGTAGAATATCAGCGATATGGCGGGGATGGCCAGCAGGTTAAGCAGGTGAACGCCGATGCTCAGCCCGGTCATATAGGCAATAAGCACGATCCAGCGCACCGAGTGGGGCTTGCCGGCTGATTCCTCCCACTTCAGCATGGCCCAGAACACAAAGGCGGTAAAGAAGGAGGAGAGGGCGTAAACCTCGCCTTCGACGGCCGAAAACCAGAAAGAATCGCTGAAGGTGTAAGCCAGCGCGCCCACCACGCCCGAACCGGTAATGGTGATCAGGCCGGCTGTGTTGAATTCGTCATTCGGGCTGATGATTTTTCTGGCCAGGTGCGTGATGCTCCAGAAAAGGAAAAGGATGGTAAAGCCACTGCTGAGGGCCGACATGGCATTTACCGTATAGGCAACCGCGGTGGTGTCGCCCAAGGCCAGCAGGCTGAAGGCCCTTCCCAGCATCTGAAAAAGCGGGGCTCCCGGAGGATGGCCAACCTGCAGCTTGTAGGCCGTGGCAATATACTCGCCGCAATCCCAAAAACTTGTTGTGGGTTCGGCCGTAATAAGGTAAACCACCGAT
Source organism: Lentimicrobium saccharophilum (assembly GCF_001192835.1). Lineage (NCBI taxonomy): Bacteria > Pseudomonadati > Bacteroidota > Bacteroidia > Bacteroidales > Lentimicrobiaceae > Lentimicrobium > Lentimicrobium saccharophilum. The sequence goes on along the minus strand of NZ_DF968182.1, from coordinate 2,040,193 downwards.
GCAATGGCGAAAACAAGCCAACCGGTGAGGGTATTGATTTTTCTGAATTGCTTCATAGGGCTGAAATAGCCAGATAGTCAGGCCTGGCATCGGGCTGACTGCGAAGGTATAAAATTTTTGGCCTCCAAGGCGTTGGATTCACGATAGTGACTGCGCTGACTTACTTTCCGGCATTATGTTCATTAAGCTATATGGAACGAAACGGCCTCAACCGGCGAAGCGCTTAATTTTGTAATTTTGCACTGTTGAATCCGGATGCAAAAATTACCATAAAACAAGCAGACATGAAGAAATTAGTATTGCTTCGCCATGGCGAAAGTGTGTGGAACAAGGAAAACCGGTTTACCGGATGGACCGATGTAGACCTGTCGGAACGCGGGGTAAATGAAGCCCGTGAGGCCGGAAAGGTGATGAAGGAGAACGGGTTCTTTTTTGACCTTGCGTATACTTCTTACCTGAAGAGGGCCATCAAGACCCTGAACCTTGCCCTGGAAGAAATGGATCAGATGTGGATTCCGGTAAAGAAAAGCTGGCGCCTCAATGAAAAGCACTATGGCAACCTGCAGGGGCTTAATAAGGCTGAAATGGCTTCCAAATTCGGGGATGAGCAGGTGCTGATCTGGCGCAGGAGTTACGATGTGCCTCCCATGCCGGTTGCTGACAACGATGAGCGCAACCCCCGCCTTGATGCCCGTTACCGCGGTGTTGATCCTGAATTGATCCCGCTTACCGAATCGCTCAAGGAGACCGTGGAACGCATGGTGCCATACTGGGAAGGGGAGATCAGGGAATCGCTGAAAACAAACGAGCAGGTGCTGGTTGCTGCACACGGCAACAGCCTCAGGGCCGTGATCAAATACCTGAAGAATATCAGCGATCAGGATATTGTCACCCTGAACCTGCCGACAGGCATTCCCTATGTGTTTGAATTTGATGATCAGCTTAACCTGCAGAAGGATTATTTCCTGGGCGACGAGGAGACCATTAAGAAACTGATGGAAGAGGTTGCCAATCAGGGTAAAGCGAAAAAATAGTATATGCCTAAACAATGGGTTATCCCTGATATTCATGGCTGTGTCCGCACCCTGCGCGCATTGATTGAGCAACTGGTAATCCCTGCAAAGGAGGATACCCTTTATTTTCTGGGTGATTTCGTTGACAGGGGGCCCGACTCGAAAGGCGTGCTGGATTATGTGATGGGGCTTGAGGATCAGGGATACAACATTGTTGCCCTGAAGGGCAACCATGAGGAGTTTTTTATAAAAGCCTGGGAAGAGGAGCAACAAGCGCGGGGATTCCTTTTTCTGAAGAAGACCAATAAATCCAAAGCGCAATGGATGCCCCACGGCGGCCGTGAGGCGCTCGAGAGTTTCGGCACAACAGAGCTTTCAAAAATCCCGGTTCATTACATCGACTGGATGCGTAAGCTGCCACTTTTTCACATTACCGGAAATTTTTTGCTGGTACACGCCGGTCTGAATTTTAACATTGAAGATCCGTTTCAGGATACCCACTCCATGCTGTGGATAAAGGATTACCGGATTATCCCTTCCAAAATAGAAAACCGGCGGCTGATTCACGGTCATGTGCCGGTAAGCCTTGATTTCATTGATATCGCCGTCAACAGCCCGGGATATCCATTTGTAGATCTGGACAACGGATGTTATATGGTCAACCGGCCGGGCTACGGCAATCTGCCGGCCCTTGAACTGCAATCCATGGAGCTGAAAGTTCAGCCCAATCTGGATATGGATTGATGCACCTGACAATCCGGAAGCATCCCGGCTGCCCTGGTGTTTATTTTCTGTTGAACCCGATGGGGGTGTATTTGTCGCCCGCACCCCGGTTTTTGCCATCAATGGACGTCATCATCCCGATGGCTTTTTCGGCATCCTCCAGGGTAAATGTGACCATTTCATCACGGGTCAGACTGTCGTCAAGCGCTACCCTGTTGCTGTGCGTTTTGATTATTTTTTCGTAGAAATTTCTGACCATGCGGCCGTTGCCGAAACTTTCGGTTTTTTCCGCATACAGCTTTTTGAAAAACTCATCCACTATGCTGAGTGCTTCCGGCGCAATGTGAAACCTTCGTCTGGCAATCTTCCTGCTGAAGATCTCAAGCAGTTCGGCCGGTGTGTAGTCGTTGAAATAAAAGTAATTGTTGAACCGTGATTCCAGGCCTGCATTGGAACGGATAAGCTGTTGCATTTCAGCGGTATATCCGGCAACAATCACCGCAAATTTATCTCTTTCGTCATCCATACGTTTCAGGATGATTTCCAGGGCCTCTTTCCCGAAGTCATTGCCGCCTTTTTCGGGGGTCAGCGAATAGGCTTCATCGATGAAGAGTATGCCATACATGGCGGAATCGATGACGGCGCTGGTTTTCGGGGCCGTCTGGCCGACGAATTCAGCCACGAGGTGCGAACGGTTTACCTCAACCACGTGACCTTTGGAAAGCAGACCGAGGGCTTTGTAGATGCGGCCGATAAGGCGGGCCACGGTGGTTTTGCCCGTTCCCGGGGGGCCGAAGAAAACGCTGTGCAGTGAAATCTCATCAGCTTCATAACCCGTGGCGATCAGTTTCTGTTGTGTTTTAATGAAGTTGACCAGGGTAACAATGTTTTGTTTGATCTCCTCCAGACCTACCATGGCGTTGAGTTCGGCCATAATATCTTCCAGCGATTCCATTTCCTTGTCTTCAAACTCATCCTGTACGGAAGCCGTAATATCATCCACCGTGATGGTCAGCAGGGCTTCGTCGGGCAGGTTGTCAACATCAAGCAGCGCAAGCCTGGCCGATTGCATATGCACGGCTTCTTCGAAAAGGTTTCCTGCCGTACGGGCGTTGCCGAAATGCTTGTCGCGCGAGCGGTAAAGGAAACCGAAATAGCGCATTACCTTGCTTTCCGCTTCGGGGGTAAGAATAAATTTCCTGTCGTGGCAGATGGTTTTAAATATCCGGGTAAGCTGTTCCGGATTGTAATCGTCGAAGTAGAAGTATCGCGTAAAACGGTGCTGCAGGCCGGGATTGGAGGCAATCATCCGTTTCATTTCATCGGGATAGCCGGCCACAATCACCACCAGGTTGTGTTTGTGGTCTTCCATCCGCTTCACCAGGATATTGATGGCCTCTTCGCCGAAATCGTTGCGCGCATCTGAGGGAACCAGCGCGTAGGCTTCATCGATGAAAAGGATGCCGTCGAGCGCCGAGTCGATCACTTTATTGGTTTTGATGGCGGTCTGGCCGATAAATTCGCCCACCAGGGCCGAGCGGTCAACTTCCACCACATGGCCTTTTTTAAGCAGGCCCATTGCCTTGAACATACGCCCCATCAGCCTGGCCATGGTGGTTTTTCCGGTACCCGGAGGGCCGGCAAACACGGTGTGCAGGGTGGTTTTTCCGACCGCGATGCCCCTTTCCTGACGTTTTTTCTCGACCCGGATAAACTTCAGCAGCGCGTCAATGTCGCGCTTGATCTGTTCCAGCCCGGTAAGGTGGTTTAGCTCCGCCAGCAGGGATTCAATCGACTCCGGCCTGTTTCCCGGCTGAACTTCAGGCGTAGCAGGCAAGTCTGTAGTAGTATCCGAATGGGACTCCTCATAGCCCAGCTCCATTCTTAAATCATCATTTTCCGGCTCAATTTCAAGGGCTTTGCGGAAAAATCCGGCCGCCTTTGTGTGCCTGCCGTTCACCGAATAAGCTTTGCCTATGGTGCTGAGCGCACTCACCGATGAAATGCCTTCAAGGGTAGCGGGTTCGGCGGCTTCCACCAGGCTGATCACCGTTTTCAGGGGTTCTTCGTTATCGGCAATCTGGCTGATCAGGTTGCTCAGGATAATGGAATTGTGCCGGTTCAGCTCATAGGCTTTCTGAAAGCACTTCAGGGCTTCTTCTTTTTTGCCGGTTTCATCCAGGGCGACGCCCAGGGAGTTGTAGGCGGAAAAATAGCCCGGTTCAAGTTTAATGGCTTTCCTGAAATACGGAATGGCTTTGGCAGGTTCATTGTTTTCAGAGTATTTGCGTCCGGTTTCAAACAATTCGACCGCTTCAGGACCAAATGTATCATCAGGTGTTTCGGCGGCAGGCAGGCCTGCTGACCGGCTGCTTTTATTCCCCGAATCGACAATTTCGGGCAGTACAGAAAACACGTAAACCCACATGCCATCTGCATGAAACAGGCCGGTAATGACGTTTCCCGCGCCCGCTTTTTCACTGATCAGCCCTTCTTCAAAATTGTTTCGTGTTGCCCAGCTTTGTGTTTTAAAGCCGGAGTTTTCTGACATAACCAGCGCCCATTTGCCTTCGCCGAAAGCCAGCGAAGTGATGTCGCGTCCGTTGTTCCAGCCTTCGGTGATTTCCGTTTCCGGAAAGTTTGTGGTTGTGATGAAAGTCTGGTTTTTCAGGTTTGACCCTTTACTCATCACCACCGCCCAGCGGTCTACCCCGTACGAAAGGGAGGTAATGGCGTATCCGTCCTGTAATCCCTGCCGGATCTCCTTTTCGGGGAAACGGCTGCTGGTACGCCATATCTGGTCGGTATATCCGGAGTCCTTCGACAGGATCACCGTCCAGCGGTCGCCGGTATAAGCCAGGAAAATAATGTCAAAACCTTCATCCCAGCCTTCCTTAATTTCATCGGCAGGAAAAGCGGCATTCGTGGCCCAGCGCTGAAGCCCATAGATTGCCTGTGAAGAGTTCAGCAGTATCCATTTGTTCTGGCCGAAAGCCATGCCCTGAATCTGCAGGCCTCCGTCCCAGGCCTGGTTGATTTCTTTTTCGGGGAAGGATTGACAGATATTGTAATTGTCGGATTGCATGGTAAGTTAATGTATTCGTACAAAATCAGTATTTAATGTTGATTATCTTCTCCTGCCCAACAGTGAAAACAAGGCGATCACAAATAAAACAAATCCGAAGATCACCAGGATGATGCCCACGGCCAGGTAGAAACAGACCACAACGGCCATCAGGTTTAATATCAGCAGCATGGCAAGGCGCAGCAAACCAGCCCAGGGGCCGGCAATATGCAGGCTTTCTATGGTGATGGCGAGGATAAGCAGGATGATGATGAGAGAAAGCGACCATAAAACCCAGTGGATGGCCAGTGTGAAGCCGGCGGGGAGGATGCGGGCCCCCTCGTTGAAAAACCATTGGGTTTCGGCCGTGTCCCAGATCGATCCACCCAAAAGCATCAGCGCGAAAACAATTCCCGGTGAAATACTCCACCATTTCGGCCTGGTGACAGGGAAATACCTGTCCAATCTGCCGAATCTCCGGGTGGTTACAATGCCTTCGTTCCTTGACCCTGCTGCTTCTGTTTCCGCTTTGCCGCCCAGCGCGATAAACCATTCATTCAATTGTTTCCGGTACTTCAGGGCCATGGCCAGCAGCAACGTGAACAGAGCTACAAAAAACCAGTTCCAGGCCTTATTCATCATGAACAGTTGCCCGAGCCAGTTGGTGAACCTGAACACCGACTTTGTTTTTCCGGTCCTGAAGGCATTCGAAATCAGCGAGGAGGCGGATATATAGCCTTTCTCCCCTTTCTGGTTGCTCACTTCAAGCCAGTTGTCGCCCGCCTGCCTGAGCACGGTAATGGTGTCGCCACGCCCGAAGATATGGAGTGTATTCGGGCTGTGAACGCTGTCGCGGATGATCAGTTCTTCGTAGCCGGGAATGAATTGTTGTCCGGCTTCCACTTCCGGGTTCCGTTGCGCTTCCATTCGGCGCCGGTAAGCGCTCCGGTCGTCTATGGCAAAGTCCTCCCTGTTTATGTCTATCGGGCTGCCATACAATTTTTCAATCTCCTCAAGCGAAAGCGCCCGGTTATAGACCATCAGTTCGTCCATGGCGCCGTTGAATGCGCCTATGATTGTTGAAGGATTGTTTTTCCGCTGCCGCGCCCTGCCGCCGAACACCTGGTTGTTCACAATCAGCCGGGCCTGCTCGTTGGGGGCGTCATAGATCAAAGCGATAAAAGTCCATTGATCCTTCAGGGCCGGAGAGCCGTGGATGATGCCGTCCCTGCCGGCCGAAGCGCTCCAGCGCTGACTGCCCCTGTGCCTGTCGGTGAGGAGGCCTCTTTGTTTCTTGTCGCCGCTGCGGAGGGGAGTGAGGTATTTAAAGGTTTCTGCGGCTTTGATCCAGCAGGTAATGGTGACCACGGGTAACGCATCGGGTGAAATGTCGAGTGGTAACTCAGCCTGGCTGAACTCCATCCCGGGCCCGGGATGAAATCCGAGCGCCCGGCCAGCCTGGCCATTGCGGTCAGCAACGGCTTTTGTCCTGAGGGTTTTACCTGAAAATTCCCGTTGCTCCGGCGCTTTGGCATGCCCGTCGAGGGGATAGGCGGCAACCAGGCCGGAATCGGGCAGTGAATGCGCTGAAAGGAGGCCTGGAAAAACAGTGAGTAAGATGTAAAAAAACCTCAGGACAGTATGCTTTATCTTGAATTTTGCCATAAATGGAGTTGCCGGCAGGCAGGAACGGACAGTCGTTCCTTTCGCCACCAAAGATTACTCACAAATATAGAAAATTGATATGTAGGTCTGGATAATTGTAATTTAGAATCAATATAAATCTCAACGGATTCATTAAGTGTTGCTTTCATGTGGCAGGATAAATGCAATCCTGCTATGTGACCTTATCCGGATAGCGGCTGTTTACCGGAGGTTTGACAGGGACCTGAGCAGGACGGATACATCGAAATACATCCCTTCAATGCCATAATCGTTTTTGCTGACTTTAAGGTAGTCGTATTTGCCGTCGATCAGCTGCTGCTGCCCGCCAAAGCCGAACCCCAGCGCCCTGAGCATGTCATATTCGTGGGAAACCGAGATTACATGAAAGGCGGTTTTTCTGGTTAATCCATCGCCTGATCCGAATATGGTTTCTATGATCCGGCCAAACCTGAATTCAAGCCTGGCGGCCATCTCCTGATTCCCTTTCATACGGTGGGCATAGATCAACGGATCGAGAAAACTGATTTCGAAAGGGTTTTCGAGCAGCAGGGCCGAGCCGTGCCGGATAATGGCTTCGTAATCCTGACCCGTGACTTCCTCTTTCCGGAGGATGCTCATCAGGCTGTCGGCCAGGGGATGGGTGGCATATGGGGCATAGCCGGGCTGCAGGGCGTATCCGTAGTAAAGCAGGTGGTAATCCTGCACGGTAAGGGTAGTGTCATTGGTCTGTAACCGCTGCATCAAACCGGGATAATATGATCCGGAGCCCTTCTTTTCGATGGCTTTTCTGATCTTTTTATACTGTGGCGGTGTAAAATTGTTCTGCTGTGCCACTGCGCTGCCTGCGAAAGCAAACAGTAACAGAAAACTCAGGATCTTTTTCATACGATGGTTTTTCTTTGTTAATCAGCAGGCCCGGTGAACGGAACCCGGTTTACGACCAGGCTTCATCCTCCGTAAATCCCGGATACTCATCCGTAAGGCTTATCCAGGTATAAATGATTGAGTCCAGGGTGTCTTCATCCGGAACTGCAGCATCATTAAAGTTTGGCAATTCCCTGACCAGTTCCGTGATCCGCTGCAAACTGATGGCGATAAGGTCTTCCTCAGGGTGGGCTTTGTTCAGCAGTATGGCGATGGTGCCGTAATTGTTCCAGTTCAGGGGAACCATGGCGGCGAGTTGCAGCTCAATGTCTTCCATGAACTCCGGAATTTTTTCTTCCTCAAGAAAAAATCCGGTTTCTGCCATGGCCTCTTTTAACATATTGAGGTTTAACGGGATATCAGGATATGTAGAGGGGAAAAGGTAGTTATAATTCCTGAGGATGGAACCGGCAATGTTATGAATATGAGAATCATCAGGCATCATGTGAGCGTTCCGTGTAAGATTTTTCAAAATTATAAAATCCCCGGCTTATCGTTTGCCCTGGCCCCGGTTTTTTTTAAGAATTGCGTCTGTTTGTCATTTTTGTTACCTCAGGATTGGCCTTGCTGTGGATTTTATCCTTTTATGAATGGATGCCCGGTTCAGAATAGTCCGTCATTATGATGCGTTGCGATTTTTTCAGCGATAACGGAGTTCCTCTGCTGTAACTGATGGAGTACTGAAAAAAGCAGGATTTCACTGAAAAAATAGTCCGTAAATTTAAGAATCCCGCAAGGCCCCCGCCTCAGCGGGACAAGCTGCAAAGACCCCGCAAAAGTGGCAGGGCGGGAAGCAATAGCTTGATTATAAATCATTTACCATTTTTAACAGGATTTCATAATCCACACTAAGTCAATTCATTAAAAATCCTTAACGGAGTATTTCTGAAAAATATCAGCGAACATTATGTTGCTCAGGTTCCGGTATAAGGCCAATGCGCGGTTATGCTTTCTTAACTGTGCAAAAGGGCTTCATGCTGACTAAAGTTTGAAATGTTGCAGCAGATTTCAGTCTGAAACTTTAAACTTTGCCGCCATCCGGAAAAACTTCTGCAGGCATTGCATGGTCAGTTGTGAATCTTCCAGGGCGTTGTGGGTGTCGCCTTCCCGTTCAAAGCCGAACCATGCCGAGATGGCTTTCAGGCTGAGGGAGCGGGGGACGGTTTTGCCGTTGGCTTCAAGGATGCGGAATGTGTAGAAGGCAATGGTATGCAGATCGATCAGCTTGTTGCTGAAGGGCCATTCGAGGTTTTCGCCGCTGTAGGCAAATTTCAGGAAGTTCACGTCAAAAATGACGCTTTGCCCGCAGATAACCAAATCGCGCAGATCGCCCCCCTGCCGTTTCAGCAGTTTGCGGATCCATTGTTCAAAGTCCTCCAGTACTTCGTATATCATGGGCGCTTCCTGCAATTCATCGAGCGAAAGCCCGTGAATCTTCTCGGCGGAAGCCGTGAAGGCCTCCTGGTTTTCGGGATACACATTGCTGAGGTAAGTTCCGAGCTCCACCCAGTTGTCGTTCAGCAAAACTGCTCCGATCTGAATGATTTCATGATAGCCCGGCTCCGGGCCGCTCATTTCGAGGTCAACAACCAAAAAAGGCATAACAGGTTTGTGTGAGGGTGACAATACTGAAAAAAAGCCCTTTCAGGCTAATGAAATGCAAATATCAGTATTTATGCAATGCAATAAATGGGATTACCTCACCTGCTTGCCGATATATCTTGAGTTCATGATGCGGAGCGCCCCCATATAATCCATTTTGAATTCCACGAGATCGCCGGTTTTGTAATTTTTTTCGTTCCCGCCCAGGTCGATCACGATCATATCGCTGCTGCTGCCGGCAAATTTTATCTGCGGATCAGCCGGGAAAAGGTGGTTGCTTTCCACATCCAGCAGGCCGATGTCGAGGATTGCCCGGCAGGCTGTTTTTCCTGATGACTCAGCGTCGAAACTGAAACTGTGTCCTTCAACATTGGTGCCGATTTCGCCCATGGGAACGGTGGGTTTTTCGATCAGTTCAATGATTTCGGCATACAGGCGCAGCACATCGTTGTGCATGCCGTTGATGACTGTATCATGATAGACATCCGTTCCCAGAAAGAGGGTTTCACCTACCCTGAAATGGTTGATCCCTTTTGGCAGTATCTTCTCAAAGATCAGCGGGATGGACACCGAGGAACCGCCTGACACATAAGGGATTTTTCGGTTAAACTTCGCTTCGATCAATTGTTTATAGAGGCTGAGCTGTATCAGCTTGTCGTGGTTGGGAAGCACGCCGTAAAGGCAGCTCAGGTTGGTGCCTATGCCAACGACGTTGATGTGCGGGAGCCGGAAGACCTTTTCGTAAAACTCTATCAGGTCATCGCGCATCACGCCTTCGCGCAGTTCACCCATCTCGACCATGATAATTACCTGGTGAACCTTCCCCTGTTTTTCCGCCTCGGCCGAAAGTGCCTGTATGGTGCTCAACCCTGTATTGAAACTGATGTCGGCATAACGCACGATCTCCGGAATGGAGCGCATGGGAGGAGGTTTGATGTAAATTGTTTCAATTTCGGGCGACATCTTTTTGATGGCCCTGAGGTTGGATACCCTGGAGTCGCACAACTGATGGATTCCCAGGCTGATTACCTCCTGAAGGTAGAGTCTGTTTCCGCAGAGCAGCTTGGAGACAACCGCCCACTGTATGCCTTCCTCCCGGAAAAGTTTATCCAGATAATGGTAATTATCTTTTAACTTTTGCTGATCCAGCGTTATGAATGCCATCAGACGGCCTCTTTTTTAAGACGCATTTCAAGGTATTTGTTGTCGAAGCCCAGTTTCTGATAAAGATACCTCGCGGGATTATCCGGCTCCACATGCAGGGCGATGTCGCCATGGGCCATATTTATGGCTTCCTGCATAAGGCTTTTCCCAACGCCTTTCCCCCGGTAATTGCGATGGGTGGCAATGTATACAAGGATGTTTTCAGGAATATAACCTTCCATTCCCGTCTGATTCACCACTACAGCCCCTATTATACTGCCATTGTCCTTTGCCACCAGCGTAAATCCTCCGAACGATGCCCTGTCTTTGACAGAAAAATCAATGGCCTTCATAATGTCCTCTTTTTTGTCGCCAAACTGGTCAAGGTGCTCGAACAGAAAATCGGCTAGCGCATTTTTGTCATTAATCCCTGGTTTTAATACTGCATTGAATACACTTAATTGAAAGTTCATCATATAGATTGGGTTTTGTTCGGTTTGCAAGATACGGCTTTTTTTCGGGCCGGTAAAATAAATATTTATTTAAAATGATTACGAATATATTATTTTATTGATTGAAGGTACATAAAAGCATTCATAATAAGTTGTATTACAATAAATTAAATGCTTGATTGGTTAGGTTGCTGTTTGTAAAATGCAAGAACTTATTTGTGTGATTTTTTTATGAATAATTTTTTAACTTTTGAGGCCTGATTTTCTATCTTTAGCAGATGTAATCCATTAAGCTGAAATCTGAAGTTTATGAGAAAGAAAAACCTGCTGCACGACCCGGCCATTCTGGCAAAGCCCGGAACAAAAATCAGGGTATCGGACTTTGATTCGTCCTACAAGGGAATCCTTAACGGGAAAGATGAAGGGGTAAAACTCCTGGAGGAAAACGTGAATGAGCTGATCGGGCTTCAGGATAAACTCTACGCCCATAACCGGTATGCGGTTTTGCTGATATTCCAGGCGATGGATGCTGCGGGCAAGGACGGCACCATCAAGCACGTGATGTCGGGCCTTAATCCCCAGGGCTGTGAAGTCTACAGTTTCAAGATCCCTTCGGCCACTGAGCTGGATCATGATTACATCTGGCGAACCTACAAATGTCTTCCCGAGCGCGGCAGGTTCGGGATATTTAACCGTTCGTATTACGAAGAGGTGCTGGTGGTAAAGGTGCATCCTGAGTACCTGCTGGCGCAGAACCTTCCGGGGATTAAAACCGTGGATGCGGTGGATAGGGATTTCTGGAAAAGCCGTTACCGGCAGATCAACGACCTCGAAAAGCACCTGACCGAGAACGGCACCATTATCCTGAAGTTTTTCCTGAATGTCTCTAAAGAGGAACAGAAGAAGCGTTTTCTGGAGCGCATTGAAGATCCTGCAAAAAACTGGAAATTCTCTTCCGGCGATGTAAAGGAGCGCGCCCACTGGGATGATTATATGAATGCATACAGCGATATGCTCACCTCAACTTCCACCGAACATGCCCCCTGGTTTGTGATCCCGGCCGACCGCAAATGGTTTATGCGATATGCCGTGAGCAATATCATCATCAATCGGCTGAAGGAGCTGAAGGTGGAATATCCCGTGCTGCCCGAAGCGGAGAAAGCCAGACTAAAGGATGCAAAAAAGATGCTGATGGAGGAATTGACTTAAAAGAATTGCCGGTCGTCACGCATGAATGCTGTTTTGCATATGCCAATACAGGATTCAAGCGGTTAAGACCTTTTATCCGGAATCGTCTCCTGTAGCCTGAGGCCTGTTCATCGCTTAAAGAGCCTCTCAGGAATGTGAATCATAAGCCCGTCTTTATCAGCATAATGCTGTCAACCGCAACATCATTGACCTCGCCATGCATGTTTTCATTCTCAGGTCTGTAGGAGAGTTGGAGGATATTTCCCCCTTTTTCCATCGAAACAATCGCCACATTGGATAATCCCCAGTTTGACCATTCGCCTGCACCCCTTTGCGGGAATACGAATATGCCGGAATCAATTCCATTAAGTTTCAGGCTGCGAACAGCACATTTATTCTCAGTGTTAACCGGCCCGTTGCCATTGGCATATCTGATCTGTATGGAATATGTACCTTTTTCCGGAATATCTACAGGAATGGTAATATCGCCGTTTTCATTTTTGCGAAGCATAATATAGCCTCTCCCTGTATAATCCCTGAATTCTCCGGCCACCGGGCCTGCAAAGTCTTCAATATTCAGCGAAATGCACATATCTTTTTCATACACAGCCAATGGTTCAGAAGCAAATGAAATGGTGTTGCTTAGTCCTTTTGCTACAACCTGGAACTCTGCATATCCGTTCGATTCAACCCGGTAGTGGTTATCATGCGTGGTGTCAATGGTCTTTCCATTGCAGATGATTATGTATCCGGTTGCATTTTCAATAATATCCCATGAAAGTATACCATCTTCATATTTCACCTGGGGCGTTTCGGGCGAAAAATCATTCGCGCATTTGTTGATGGTGTTTTCGGCTCCTGTAAAGCCGTCGAGGATGATTTTTATCCTGTGCTTTCCTTTAAGGGTGGCGGGAACTGCAAAGGCATTGGTTGCTATATCATCTATGGTAAAACGGAGGATTTTATTGCCGTAACCTTCCGTTTCAATGTCGAGCACCATATCGCGGTACCTGAATCCGGTTAGTGATTGTTTGCCGCTGAGTGCTTCGGGAATAAAAGGTTGAAATGAAAGGCTGTCTGTTCTTAATTCCAGCCCGAAAAGGATTTTGTGCACCAGGGCGATGCTGCCGGAGAGGCTCCAGAGCATGTTGTCCGAATTGATTTGTGTGCCTGCATAATCGCCCGATCCGGCTACAAAATTTTCTTTATTGGTAAGAAACAGGGCTGCAGGTCTGTATATAGCAGCGATGGACTCAACCACGGCATTCTCGTTTCCTGCTTTGGCCGAGGCCAGGGCCCAGTATGATTGTACAAAAGGCCAGATGCCATTGTTATGGTAAGGGGGTATGCCGGGTATCTGCGGAAAGATGCACGGAATCCCGAAGTCGGTTACCGGCACTTTCCTTACTATGGAAATGCTTTGGTCCTGACCGCTGATTCCAAACAGGATGCAAAGCGCTTCTCCAAGGGCTTCAGATCTTGGTGACAGCAATTGGAAATTTCGGCCGTAAAGATACTGCCCATAGTATCCTTTGTCGGGCATCCATAGAAATTTGTTGATTCCGGCTTTGATTTTTCCTGCATTTTCCAGGTATTTTCCGGTTGCTTCTGACTCGCCCAAACGGCCGGCAATCTCAGCAAGGACGATATTTGCCTGATAATGAACGGCGTTGGTGCCAAGGTTTTCTGAAGAAAAGATATCGGCAGGCTGCATCCACCGGGGATAGGTCTGTTCCCTCCAGTCGAGAAACGATGATTCGCCTTTTACCAGGCCGGTTTCCGGATTGCAGATATTGTGAAGATCATCCTCAACGGAGTTTCTTATTATAGGGTAAATTTGATCCAGCCACTCCTTGCTGCCGGTGGCTTTATAGACTTCCCATGCTGCTACGGCCCAGATCATCCTGTCGGTTGAAACCGGATATGCTCCCCCTGTGCCGGTGTCCTGAATAATTCTGCCATTTTTTACCTTACGCATAAGGCTGTTCATGGCTACCTGCGGTTGCAGATATGCCATGGACAGGATGATGCTGTAACTGATATCGCGCGTCCACACACCAGCCCACTCCTTACCTGTTCTGAATGTGCTGTCGGGTTCAACCGCTTTCACCATCTCCTCCAGGGCAAGGTTATACAATGCGTCGGATATCAGATAGTCAGAATGATAGGCCGGGAATGCGGAGATGTCCTTTGACAGTGTCCATGATGACGCGGTGGTTTTGCTGTTGTCATGCGAATTCATTACCAGGGTGGTTTGGAAGATGCCGTCATGGTCTTCGTCAGTAAGCTGCAGGCCGGGCTGTGAGTTCAGATTGTTGAAATCCCAGCTCAGTGGCGGCTGATTGCCGGCAACATATACACCCTTAAAGTCATCACGGTAGAGTTTTTCACCGTTATACAACGTGTAGAAACCTTGTTTTTCAAAGGCATACAAAACTTCCCGCATGTCGAGGCGCAATACCCAGCGTGTGTTTTGGCCCAGGTTGTCATAACCGGTTGTTTCTGCTGTTTGAGTAAATTGTTTTCCAAACCGGACTGTTGTGGTGCATTGTCCGTTGACCGGCTGCAGGGTGACTTTATGATCGTGCCCTGAGGCCATTTCATTGTCGCGCAGGTTGATACTGAATTTAAAAATTATATCCGGGCTGTATCTGCCATTTTCAGGGCTTTTGTAATCAGATGTCAGGCTTGTGGCTGATGTGGCAGTTGCTGTGAAACTGTCCTGTACTACCTTGTTTTGATAAATGGAATATGCTTCGGAGTGATAAATTGTCTTTGCGTGTTCCTGACAGTATGCTGCCGGCAAGCAAGTGAGCAGAAGGCCGGAGAAAAAAATAATTCGCTTTATCATTAACGGGAAAATTTGATTGTGATGTCTGAGGTATCTTTTGTTTCCGGAAATCTGATCCAGAGAATCGCATTTTTTTTATCGTATGACCATGCAGCTGAATTATGGCCTGTATACCAGCTTTCCTGCAGCCTGGTATCTGCAAGTTTCTTAGCCTTAATACCATTCAGTGTCACACTTTCAGGGGCATTCTGTGTAAATATTCTCACTCCTGTGTTGCGTTTACCCGAGTTATATCCCCCATTGAAATCTTTCTTTTCGAACAGAAGCCTGATATCATGATTTCTGAAACTGCACTTAACTCCGGTTGTCGAATAAATGTCTTTTTTGTAGTCGTTCGACTCACCATCGTCTGCATATAGCATGGCGGATGAATTGCCGTTGGCCGCGGGAAAAACAGTGAACCATACGGGGGCATCAGGCTTTTCATAAATGTATTGCATAACCGGCATCATGGGTATAACAGCGCCTGCCTTTACGAAAACAGGAATGGTTTGCAATGAAACCGGATATGCAATCCACTGGTTACCCGGATACCGGGTAAACGGATCGTTGAAACTGGCCCATTCCCCTTCGGGCAGGTACACTTCAGCAATATGTGCATTGGGGTGCACGACCGGGGCTACCAGCAAATCGCTGCCAAACATAAACTGAGTATCGAGGTTATGTGTTTCTTTGTCTTCGGGGAATGCCATCACCATTGGCCGCATAAGCGGTAACCCTTTGTCAAAGGTTTGTCTTGCATGGCTGTAAATATATGGGAGCAGTGTATATTTTGTGTTGATGGCGTTGGTACAGGCCTCCTCAGCGTCAGGGCCAAACAGCCAGGGTTCAACCGCGTTGTTGCCTTCATGATGGGCCCTGCTTATCGGGTTGAAAACCCCGAACTGAAGCCAGCGGACATACAATTCTGCCATGGCTTCGTAGTCGGTTATATCGCCGCAGTAGCCTGAAATATCGCAACTCCAGAATGGAATACCGCTCATACCGGAGGACAAGGCGAGCGGAATCAGGTATCTTAGCCGCTTCCATCCGTTTGTTACATCATTGCCATCACCGGCATCGCCCGACCATCCAAAGGTGAAGCGTTGCATACCGGCAAATGCTGACCGGGTCATCTGAAAAATGCGTTGGCCCGGATTGTGTTTTTCAAATTGTTCAGTTACAACCTTATCCCAGGTATGGCCATAAACATTATGAATTTCGTTGTGCATGCCCAGATGGTGTTTCATAAACAGCCGGTCGGTGTCTTCCGTATTGCTCCATGCCGGTTCGCCCATATCTGTCCAGAACCCTTTTACACCATCCCTGATGGCTTTCTGCTGATAGTCGCCCCACCAACCGGCAACGGCAGGATTGGTAAAATCGACCACGCCGCAGTTGCCTCCCCAGGGCCAGGGCATATCATACGCTTTTCCGGTTCGTATATCGCTGACCAGATAGCCCATTGAATCGGCCTCTTTCCATTGTATGGTATTATTTTGTGAGATTACAGGGTCTTGTGAAACTATGACTTTGAAACCATTGTCCGCCAGGTCTGACAGCATGCCGGCAGGGTCTTTGTAATTGCCCTGTCTCCAGTTGAAGTCCTGCAGATAATTGGTCCACCCGATATCCTGGTAAATAATGTCGCAGGGTATCCGGCGCGTCCGATAGCCTGCGGCAATGTCGCGGGTAAGCTGTTCATTGGTGAGCAATCCCCTGCACTGTGAAAAGCCCAGGGCCCACACCGGAGGCATAATGGGACTCCCTGTAAGCTGCATGTATTTTTCGATGATTTGCGGCATTGAAGGGCCATAAATAAAATAACAGATCATTTCTCCCCCGGGAGCTGAAATAGTCAGGCAGTCCTGTTTTGAAGCCCCGAAATCAAAAGTGCTCCGGTAAGTATTGTCGAAATAAATGCCATACCCTGCACTGCTGATAAAAAAGGGAATACTTTTATAAAGCGGATCTTCATTGATGTCGTAGCAGGGTTTATCACTGTTCCACATTGTATAGCGCCCGCCCCGGCGGTTGAGTTTCCCTGATTTTTCGCCCAATCCATATATATTTTCTCCGTCTCTGAGCAGTTTTCGGCAGATAATCGTGTCTGAAACCTTCTCAAAACCCTCATTGCCATAATCTTCGAGCAGAAGTTTCTGGTATTTGTCGTAAATCCTTACCTGAAAAGGTCTTTTCTTTATCCTGATAATCAGTGAGGTTGTGTATAATTCATACCCTGATTCCTGTTCGGTAACCGACCATGTAAGTTGATTGTCAATATCATCATTAACAACGGCAAACGATTCATTCTGCCGGCTGAATTCACCCTGTTCATACCAGAACCTGATTATGCCCGGTGAGCAGAGTTTCAGCATTACATTAATTTCAGATTCGCACCGGAAGGTCACCTGTGGCCCGGTTATCTGATACGAAAGGCAGTTTCCCGGAAAAACAGGGGCAGGGGTATCATTGTCGCGGGCGAAAATTGTTCCGGATACGATTACGAAGAAAGTCAGTAGCTTCAGAATCTTCATGAAGGCAGTGTTTGGTGTCAGTGTTTAATAGTTTTATATTTTTTTGTTTGGCATTGCTTGATTTCCCCGGAATGAAACCGGCTGTTATTCCACAACAATCATGTTCCAATACTTCAGCGAAGGGATTTCAATGCTGATTTTGTCGCCTTGCTTCAGGAACTCCAGATTCCGGGGTGAACCGCCGGCGATGTCAGGTGATGCCATCCAGATTTCGTTTATCTGGCCGTGATGGGTAAATGATATTTTTGCCCCGCTGATGATTGGGGGCATCGCCTGAATTCCTGAGTTGTCGCGCCATGATGTAGTGGTGGCAGCCGAAAAATTAATCAGATGAATCACCTGGCGTTCACCAACCTGTTTGCCGGCTACGGAAACACAGCCGCTTGTTTCAGGCCATGCCGCGAATTTAACCTTGTCGTCAACCGGATGCAGGGTTATGTTATTAAAAATGCCTCCATCACGCAACAGGTTCTGGTAAGCTACCATAAAATCGTAATACGCAATAAGGGCGGTTTTGAGGGTCTCGCTGACCCGGAGTTTGTTATTCGGGAAATATTCCCTGCTGAGCATGTGTTCACCCAGTTCGAGATGCGCTCCTCCAAAAGCAAAGATTACTGCATCGGCAAACAGCACCGATGCGTCATTGAAGAATTCCCTTGTATCTGACAGTTCGTAATTTACATAGGCGGCAAGTACCTGGTTTTTTGTTGCACCTGTCAGCATGTTGTTCTGTTTGATGATAGATGTCAGGTCTTTGTAGGTGTCGAAAGGTTGCCATACTTCAGTGTAAAGAAAGTTGACAGGTGATTGTGCAAGGGTTTGCTGCCCGTATTGATTTACTGCATTCATAACGGCATATTTTCCCGGGAAAGCAGTGTTGTTTGACTCCAGGAATGAGCCGAATGACTGGGCCAGGTTCAGGAAATTGCCATTGTAAGTGTACCTGTTACCTCTGTCGCCCAGTTGGTCAATATGGTAGCCGTCAAAGTCAAGGTGGTTATAGACGATCTCATGCTGAGCATTCAGGTAGTGCTGCCAACCTGTATTAGAAGGATCCAGCAGATAGAGGTTGCTCAGAAACGGATTGGAAAGTGCATGAAAATCAAGATTGGTGTGCGTATTGTCGGTAAATATGTACCATTCCCGTTCTACCCCATCGGCCTGGGCATTGTCCCACGCGCCGTACAACAGGTTGTAGAACATGGCCTTCATATTCCGGTCGTGGGCCGCCTGTATGTAATGTTTAACTGTGCTTAAACTAACAATTCTGTTACCGATATCTTTCCAGGTTGTCTCCGGCATTCCTCCTGACACAGGAAGGGGTTTGTGATGCTTGTTGTGCCAGTCGTAAAATTGAAGCCCGTTAATGTGATAACGGTTTAAATCAGCTATTACCTGAGGGATTTTTTGATCATCTGCAACACCGAAATTGCTCAGGAATCCGTAACGCGGAAATTTTGTCCAGTCGGATGATACATCAATCGCTATGGAAGCATAGATCACTTCTTTGTTGTTATCCATCCCATAAACTTCTGCAAGATAACCTTTGAAATCGGTATCGGGGGTTTTCCATTTCCAGGCAGTTCCGTTAAGCTCAATATCTTCAACCAGGGTGTTCAGGTTTTTATACCTTACCCTTGCCGGCAGGCTTATGGGTCCGGTCAATGAGAAATTTACCTCCTCGCCGGGCCGATAGCAGGCTTTGTCCGATTCTACGGCCAGATTATAAAACACAGGCGCCGGAAGGTTTCCGGGGATGCTGTCATTGCCTGTATCTGCCTTATCCTTGCTGCATCCTGATAGAGCTATTAAGGCAACGAGAAATAAAAACACCGGCCTGTTTGTAATGGCTTTGGTCACTTGCATAGTTAAAGAGTAATCCGGTAAAGTAAGGTGAAAAGAACCGGAATTCATCATTAAGTTTCCCAAAGAGCGGATAAGATTCTGATTGTCAGGACTGTCCGTTAATGGTTTTATCAACTCTCTGTATGAATTCCGGATTCTTTTAACACACACCAATCCAAACCAACCTAAAGTTTTTGAATGTTTATTGTCAGGGCTTCAACATTTGCAGTAATCGCGTAATTGCCATCCTCTGTCAGCGTCCATTTGTTATCGTCGGGGTCGCCTCCGTGATGGAGGTACATATGGGTATCGTCCAGTCTCATATACATATCCTGGCCCCAGTCGGAGTTTCGGTTGACAGGGAATTTGAATTCGCCGGCAATCATAGGCCCCGAATATTTAAATATGCACCCGTCAGTAGCATCCTCTTCCATCTCAATAGAATTACTGATGTCCCAGCCAATGGGAGTAGCACTGCCAACCATGTATAGTTTGAGCCTGTTGATGCTGATGGTAAGGTCCTGCAGATTCAGCGTGATGGTGTAATAACCCTTCTTCGCGATTTCCCACTTGCTGTCGTCGGGGTCTCCGCCGTGATGCAGGTACATATGGGTTTCATCCAGCTTCATATACATGTCCTGTTGCCAGTCGGAATTGCGGTTTACAGGGAATTTAAATTCGCCCGGGTTCATTACTCCGGTGTAAGTAAACTCATACAGGTTGTCAGGATTTTGAACGAGCTCGGTTGCATTGGAGATATCCCACCCGTTGGGCGCAGCGCTTCCAACCATAAAAATCTGACTGTAAGCCGGTCCTTCCATTTTAGTGATTAAAACAGAAAGGGCGAGCAGATTGACTTCGATTTCATAAATTCCCGGATCCGAAATAGTCCAGGGGTTGTCGGTTTGGGATGCCGAAGTGCGCAGCACGATACTGTTTTGGCTGTTGCCTTTGACATAAGAAGGGAAATCCTGACCAGCAACGGTTAAGAACTTAAACCCGCCTGAGCTGAGCTGTCCCTGCCAGGTGAATGTTCCGGGAACTTCTGCCGGAGTCATTGCGATGGCCTGACTGTTGTCCCAACCGGCGGAAGTTGCAGTACCGTAAAGGAAAAGGGTTTCTGAAACAGGTTCATAAGTGGTCACACTGAAACTTACTACCGGTGAAACCTGTGGGTCAACATTGTCTGCTGCTACAGTGGCAATGACCCTGGCTTCTAATGTAATTCCGGTTCCCGCCTGTGTGTTAAAATGCCCTCTTATTGCATTGTTCAGCGCTTTGGTGGTAAAAGTGTAATTATAAACTGTTTTTCCCGGGAAATAAGTAAGCGGATCGGTAAACCCTGTGCCAGCCTGAGCTATCTGTAATTCGTAGGTAATTGCGGCATTGGTTCCATAGTTGCTTCCCGAAGTCCAGTTCATACTTAATATTGTCTTATCCCTGTTTGTTTCGTTCAGGATAAGTGTTTGCTCCGAAAGGGTCAGTGCCAGGGGAGTGTCGCCTTTATTCAGGTCGGCGAGTTCATCTTCTTTGCAGCCTGTTGCAAATGCCATTGCCATCAGACAGCATGCTATGTATGTTAATCGTTTCATAGTTTTATTTTTGAAGGTTTAGTAACCTGAATTTTGAGTTAAATTGGGGTTGGCATCAATTTCCTTTTGCGGAATCGGCAACAGAAGGAACTTTGATGAAAAATTTGTTTTACCAATGCTGTTGAAGAATGCAGCAGCATACTGACCATTGTCATAACGGATCAGGTCGAACCATCGTGAGCCTTCGAATGCAAGTTCTATTCTTCTTTCTTTTCTGATGGCATCGCGCAGGGCTGACTGCGACAAACCGCTCAGATTGTCCAATCCGGCCCTGTTGCGCACCTGATTAAGCGGGCCATAAGCTTCGCCTGTGCGGTTTAATTCGCATAGGGCTTCTGCTTCCATCAGCAATACATCGGCATAGCGCAACACCGGCCAGTTGGCAGGACTGCCATCGTAATCTTCAGTTACAGATTTTGAAACCAGGAATTTGCGCAGGTTGTATCCTGTTGATGAAAATGAAGCTTTATACTCTTTTTCATCGAAAGAGGGACATCCATCATAAAGAATCGTTGCTTCTTTGCGATTGTCGCCGTTTTCATAAAGGCTTACAAACTCCTGGGTGGGCTGGTTCCATCCCCAACCTCCGGCTACAAAATCTGAATTCCGGGGGCCTGTGAATGTGCTGACCCAACTGGCCTGATTTTCGTTGTCCCAGAAACTGTAACTGGTTTTACCGTAATACTGAACCTCGAAGAGGCTCTCCGGTGAGTTTTTTCTTGATGGGTTGAAGTTATCGGTATAGTTTTCGTTTAAAGTATAGCCCAGTGATGTTACCCTCTGGCACAGATTAACGGTTTCGTCATACCTGCCCAGCGTCAGATAAACCTTTGCGAGCATCCCGGTGGCGGCTCCTTTGCTGGCCCGTCCGATATCAGCACCCGAATATGCCTCGCGCTGAGGCAACAGTTCAATAGCACGTTTCAGGTCGCCTATAATGGTATCATAAACAACTGAGGCGGCAGTGCGGCGGGGCCGGAGGTCATCATCCGGGGTCTGGGCTTTGGTGATTAACGGAACATCTCCAAACAGCCTTACAAGGATAAAATAGTAATTGGCCCTCAGGAAGTAAGCCTCTCCGGTTATCCGGTTTTTAAGATCCTGGTCAATGTCCATTCCGGGAACATTCTCCAGTACCAGGTTGCACCTCAGGATTCCGGGAGCGGGCCCCCTCCACACGTCAAGAGCAGCTGCATTGTCGGTTGATGTAACAAAGTTTGCAATATCCTGGGTTTCGATACCATCGGTACCCCCGCCGGCGCCGACAAGGCTGTTTCCGGCCCAGATATCGGTTGTCCAGATCCTCATATTGTATAGCTTGGGCCACTGCAGCGGCTGATATGCACCGTTAATGGCTGCAATGGCATCTTCTTTCGTCTTGTAGAAGTTAGAGGTATTGATGCTGTCGAGGGGGGCAGTGTCAAGAAACTTTTCGCATGCAGCCAATGAAATCAGCATCAGGCATGCAAGGGTATATTTTAAGGTTTTCATATCTTTAGTTTTGTATTGTTTCAGAAAATCAGGTTAATACCGGCGCTGACCGTTCTGGTAACCGGATAAACATTCAGGTCTATGCCATTGACCGGTACTTCGGGATCGAATCCGGAATAATTGGTAATTGTCAGCAGGTTCTGAGCCGAGAAATAGACCCTGGCCGAACTGAGTTTGGCTTTCTCAAGCCATTTCTGTCTGAATGTGTAGCCTAAGGTCAGGTTCTTGATTTTCAAGTAACTGCCATCCTCGATGAATCGATCAGAAACCCTGGTGTTTTTGTTTGGGTCGTTAAATACCGCCCTGGGCATTGTGTTGCTGGTTCCTTCGCCGGTCCAGCGTTCAAGCGTGGCTGTGGTTTGATTCTGGGCAACAGCCATGCCTTCCTGGTAAATTCTGTTGGCATTGAAAATGTCATTGCCATAAACTCCCTGCAAAAAGATACTCAGATCAAAACCCCTCCATTCGATGGTATTGTTGATGGCAAAAATAAATTTCGGGTTTGGGTTGCCGATATATGTGCGGTCATTATCGTCAATTTTGCCGTCATTATTCAGGTCTTTGAATCTGATATCACCGGCCGACGTCCGGTTAAACGGATCTTCGCCGGGAACCTGAACGGCATAATTGTCCACTTCCTGTTGTGTCTGGAACAGTCCATTGGTTACAAAGCCGTAGAAGGCGTTCACCGGGTAGCCACTGTTCTGTATCGAGAGGTTTTGATTCAGGCCTATACTTCCGGTGTATAAAGGGATGGTATCATTCAGGTTAATCACCCGGTTATGGTTATAAGCCACATTTGCACTTGTGGTCCATTTGATGGCGCCGGTCGTATTGATGCTGGTGATGCTGATTTCCACCCCTTTATTCCTGACTTTTCCTGCATTAATGCTTGGAACCACAATGTCGGAATATCCGGTTGAGATGGGAACACTCATTGGAACGAGCATATCATTGGTGTTCTTGATATATGCATCCAGTGAGAGGTTGATTCTGCCATTGATCAGCGATGCATCGAATCCAAGATTGGATTGCTCAACCTGTTCCCAGCGTACGCTCGGGTTGGGTATTGCCAGGGGCACAACGGCGTTGACGACCTGTCCGTTGAAAACATACTGAATGGTTTGTAATACAGAAGCGAAAGAGTAATCGCCGATATTCTGGTTTCCGGTGATTCCGTATCCGGCGCGTACTTTGAAGTCGTCGAGCCAGGTATAACGGTTCATGAATTCTTCCTGCGAAACCCTCCAGGCCACTGATGCCGATGGAAACCATCCCCAGCGGTTGTTGCTGCCGAACCGGCTGCTGCCGTCACGTCGCAAGGTGGCGGTTAGTAAATATCTGCCTTTATAATCGTAATTTCCCCTTCCGATAAATGACAGCAGTTTCCATTCATTGGCACTGCCGCCCAGGGTTTTAGAGGTAGTGCCGTTGTTGAGTTGCTGGGTGGTAGTACTGGAGAATCCCTGGGCGGAACCACTCATGTAATCTTTACGAAAGGCCTGTGCGCTGCTACCGGCGAGTAAAGTAAGGTGATGGTTGCCGTTAATATATTTATCGTAGGTAAGGTAATTATCCCAAAGATAGGTAATGCCCTTGTTGTATTGCTGGAAAAGATAGCTGCTTGCCTGTGGAGTTGGTTGCCAGTTGTATGCCGGTGACCAGGTCCGGTTGTCCCAGAATGATGCTTCGAGGCCTCCCGTTGATTTAAACTTCAGCTCCTTCAGAATGTTTATTTCGGCAGATATATTGCCCAGCGCGTTGTAGCCTTTGGTGCTGTTTTCCACCAGCATGGCCTTGCCTATGGGATTTGTAATGTCACCCACCCACGACGATTGGCCTATGGGGCCGCTGTAGGTGCCGTCGGCATTGTATACAGGCTGTGCCGGCAAGGCTGCCATGGCGTTACGGATATTATAGTCCCCGCTCGTTTTAACATCATGATTCAGGGTAAGGTTGTTGCTGAATTTCAGCCAGTCAAAAACCCTTGAGTCGCTGTTAAACTGAACTGTATAGCGCTTATAGCCGGTGTTGGCCACGATGCCCTGCTGATCGAGAATGGCCCCTGAAACATAATAATGCGAGTTTGCATTACCTCCGGAATATGCCAGGGTGTAGTTCTGAATGGGAGCATTGCGGAAAATGGCATCAAGCCAGTCAGTGCCGGCTCCAAGTCCTGCCGGATCGGCAAAGTCCGGGTTCAGGGCCTGGCCATTATTGGTCATCATATCATTGTGAAGCGATGCAAATTCCGAAGCATTGAGCATTTCAACCCTGTTGGCTACCGATTGTACTCCGGTAAACATTTTGAATTCCAGGGTATTTCTTTCCTGAGCGCCTTTTTTGGTCGTAATCAGCACAACCCCGTTGGCTCCGCGTGAACCGTATATTGCTGCCGCCGATGCATCCTTCAGGATTTCGATTCCGGCAATGTCATCCGGGCTGATTGTATTCAGGGATACGTTGGCCGGGACCCCGTCAATAACCAGCAACGGGTCGCTGTTGTTAATGGTTCCGGTTCCCCTGATACGCAAAGTAACATTGCTGCCAGGGGCACCGGCTGATAATACCTGCACTCCGGCAGAACGTCCCTGCAAAGCATCACCGATACTTGGCACCGGCAGCGTTTTCAACTCTTTTGTATTTACCGATGACACCGATCCTGTCAGGTCGCGCTTTCTCTGACTCCCGTACCCGACTACTACCACTTCGTTGAGCATAACATTGGATTCAACCAGCACGACACGGATTTCTTCCTGTGAAGTTATTTGTACCTCCTGTGAATCATAACCAACATAGGAAAAGATAAGCACCGGTCCGGATTTGGAGCCGGTTTCCAGGGTGAATTTTCCGTTTACATCGGTAATGGTCCCGATGGAGGTCGCTTTCAACAAGACGGTAACACCTGTCAAGGGTTCCCCCTTTGAATCGACAACTATTCCCGTAACCGGTTTGCCTTTTATCTGGGCTTCCGCTCCGGGAATAACGACAAACATACTGCCCAGTAGCAGCAGCATCAATGGTAGATAAGTCTTCATCAATTTTTAATTTATGTTTAACGTATGGTTAGTTAATGGGTGCCTTCAACCAATGCCAAGGTTACCTGTCTCAAACATGGCAAATATATTGAACCGGATCAGGGAAGTCCAGATCATGTAAAAAGTTGTAGCCTGATATTAAATTATAATGATGTAAGTGCTTTAAAAATAACAATATATACATTTACGGATCGTAAAAAAATGTAGTTCAAATGGAGGGAGCCTCAATGAAATATATTTCGGAATCAGGGCCGGAAGAATGTAAATACCTGAAATATTCACAAACGGATCTGTCCAAATCCAGAGGTCTCAAGGAATGATTTGATATGGAGCTGTAAGTAAAACCGGATCAATTTTTCCGGATGACTTTCTGCAGGTTGATCAGGATACAATTACAGATGCAGCCGGCACTTTGTCAGTTTACTGCAAAGGCAGGGTTCAAGAATCCGTGCATTATACGGCAAAGCTGCAGACTGCAGTTTGCCGCGCTTACCAAAGCTTAGTTCCGGGTATTGTTCCCTATCGATAAAACTTTATCATCAAAGCTTTCCCTGCTGTCTCTGGCTTTATTCCTGATTTTGGTCCTGTAATTATAGATTGTTGACAATGAGCACCTCAGGAAATGGGATATTTTAACACTATCAGTTATCCCCAGTCTCACAAGTGCATATATCCTCAGTTCGGTGTTAAGCAACTGCCCCTGCTTGAGCTGAATGGATTCCCCGTCAGAAAGAAGATGGTTAAAGTCTTCAACGAAATCCGGGAAAAGTTGAAGGAAGGTTGTGTCGAAATTATGAAAGAATTCTGCCAGTTCATCTTCAATGATTTCGGATGATTTTATCCGGTGAATAAGGTCGTCAATTTTGCCGAAAGATGCCATCTTATGAAGATGCTTTCTGTAATTGTCCATTTTGTCAATATATACCGAACACTGATCCATGTACTGACCGATATACTTTTCTTTGATGATATTCGCCTCCTTCAGGTTGCGGTTAATCTCACTCAATTCATTGTTGATTGCTGAAAGATCATGATTGAGGTTGTTTAATTGTTTATTGGCTTTGTCTAACTTTTCCCTTGCAACGGCAAGCTTCCTCATTTGTCTGAATATCAATCCGGCGGCGATCAATAGCAATATGGCAAGGGTGCTGATGCTTATCAGCGAGATTAACAAAGTGCGTTGCTGGGACCTGAGTTGGTACTGATAGGCTTTATCAATAATCGGCATCATCTGGGAAATTTCTATGGTACGAAGCCTGGCATTGCAGAAGATGGCATCTTCCATCGACCTGCTGATGTAATGATAGGCCCTGTTGATGTCTCCTTCTCCGTATAGCATATAGGCCAGATTGCGCAGCGAAACATATTCTTTGTTGGCCGATTCCAGATCATTGATGGCTGAAATAATCAGCCATTTTTTCTCATTGGTATGATCATTTAATCCTTGATAAGCCATGGAGATGCTGTATGCGATGATGGCTTTATTATGTTTGTCATTCCTGATGGTCGGGAAATAATTAAGCAACAACTGAAGCGCAGACGTGTAATGCTTCTTCACGATCAGCTGGTCTGCCTTTACCATGATATGGGGAGAGGATGATGGTGGGTTGGACAGCAGCAGGGAGTCGCGGTAGGCTTCCGTCAGGCTGTCGTACCTTGCCTTTTCGTGAACCGAAAGGGCATGATCAGACATGGCCCCGTAAATTGTACGGTAGATGTGAAAGTAATAAGCCTTTAAATCAGGGTATCTGGCAATGTCAACATTCCTCAGTATGTCATGCGCTTCTTTGTACATGCCCATGATTACCATAATTGAGGCAAGATTTAGCCTGGCATCGGTAATATTTGTATTGTTATTTGATTTTTCGGCAAGCTGCAATTTGCGCCTGGCATAAACCAGGGCCGAATCGGATTTGTAAGACCTGTATTCATCGAAAAGCCTGCCGCATATTTCAAATTGCTGCTGGTTTGAAGATGTGTAAATAAGCGAATTCTTGATTTGCTGAATGCGCTGCTCTTTCTGCCTGTCAAAGTTTCTGTATTCCTTAACGGTTTGGTCGAGTTGCTTTAAAAGCAGATCCGTTTCACTGCTCCCGTAAAGTAATAAGGAGGTACAAGTTAAATAAGTCAAGAGAATTAATCTGTGCATGTACATCTTTTCCGGTTGATTGATACAAATGTAAAAACTAAATGCCTGGTTTTACAACTTATCAGGATCTCCCTTCGAAAACAGCGGGTTTCGCCTGATAAGATCCGGGGGCATTGAGAAGGAACCGCAGATTCTGGAATAGTTTATAATCCCTTTATCAAATAGGAGTGATCCGGTGCATATTTCCCTGAATCAGCACGGGGTATGCCCGGTTCCTCCTCGTTTGCGGAAGGGCAGACAACTTATGCTGGCGGATGGCTTGTTATCTATGCAAAGAGAAGGAGTTGCCCCGGTCTTTGAAAAAATTTCTGCAGGGTTATGTTCTTCATGATGTTTTCCGTAAAGATCCGCTACGGACTTAATGACAGTGGAAATCCGGCGTAAAGGATATTGTAAGATTAATCATATCCGGGCGAAATCATTCCACCACCAACTCATCAATAAATAACCATGCCGGCTGGCCTGCGCCGCGGTGCCAGTCGGGACAGGTTTTGTGGCTGATGGCAGTTATTTTGAGGAATTTTGCCCTTGTTTCCGGAAAGGAGAAACCGAAGTGCACCGGTTTTTGTCCGAAATTCCTAACCGGTTCGGGAATTTTTTCCGTATGTACGGTGCTGAAATCCTTTCCGTTGTCCGAAACTTCTATCCTTACTTCCAGGGGAAGAAAGATCCAGCTTACCAGGTCGAGGAAGAAGTTGGTTTCCACCCTGCTGAAGGTTTCCGTCTGCCCGAAATCTATCAGCACTTCGATATCATGCCCCTGATATCCCAGCCAGTTCATCCTGAAGTGCTGCCCGCCGAACAATCCGTCGGTGAGCGCGCGGGTGCCTCCAACATCGTAAAGGGGAGAGACCGGCGTAAGTGAAGAAATCTGTTTGCCGGCAGCCTTGTTCGGCTTTACCGCCATGGCCGCCACATTCAACGCCTGGGTTCTGTAGGCCTCGGGTGAATAGCCGTTTTCATCAATGGTTTTTATTCCGGTAGCCTCACAGTTGCGCACAAACCGGTCCAGGTAATCCTTCATCACAGGGTTGATGGTTCGCCGGCCATCCTGCATGTGATAAAACGACAGCGCGGGGTGATTGACGTTGAGGGCGACATCGAGAAAGGCGAAATCCACACTGCAACGCTGCCGGAGTACCCGCTTCAGCCGTACCGGATCACTCTGCACCAGGGCCTGGGCGCTGTCCATCATCTCACGGTAGCGGATCAGCAGTTCAGGTTTCAGAAACCATCCGGAGTAGAGGGCCGGATAGCCGTAGATATCCAGTGAACGTGTGGCGGCCTGCTTTTCCATCTCATGTTGGACCAGCTCAAAGTATTCAAGCATCACGTCAGCCGCAGCACCGTAAAAGGCATGGAAAAACTTTTCGCGGAAAGCGGGCTCGTTCATATCCGCATCCCAAAGCAGCCTGGAAATTAGCGCCTGCTTGTATTCGCTGAAGTCGGACCAGGAGTTGCCGCTTCCCTGCTGAAACATCATAGGAATCCCGTGCTCGCGGAAGAGACGGATGTTTGGCTGCAGCACGCTGAAGTTCGGGAAGGGACCCGTGAAGGTCTTGAACTGCACCACGTAATCCCACATGAAAATATTGTCCGTAAGGGAAGACCAGTCTTTCATATCCTTCACAAAGTCAGCGCTGCGCGGATCCGTTGCCAGCGGCTGGCTGCGGTTGCACTCTATGGAGCAGAACATTATGTTCACGTTGCTGTCGGGCACGATGGCCGCGGGAGCGGAACGCGTAAACTGGTACGCAAGGGTGGATATCTGCTTATCCGGGAACTGCCGCGCGATCTGATTGGCCATGCTGATATACGCCCCCGAAATGCTTCCGTACTTATCGTAAAGGGCCTGGCATTTTTCGCACTCGCAATAGTTGATGCAGTCGTTTTGCGATACCGACCAATAAGTACAATCCGGTTTTTTCTTCATTTCTTCCCTGAGGTTTTCGGTCAGTAGGCGGATCACATCCGGATTGCTGAGGCATAGCTGTCCGTCGCGGATTCTTTTGCCGTTTACCAGGGAGTAATATTCCGGATGACTGCCGAAGTATGTTTCGGGCGGCATCAGTTTGTGGAAGGTATGCACGAACATGCCCCATTCATCCATGGGATGTACGCGGGCCGGGAAGTAGTATTCCGGTTTGTTCTTGTCAGGAAAGTGCGGATGGCGGAAACGGAAATCCGGTTGGGTAAACAGGGAAATCTCCGGCAGGTTGAGATCCGGTTTTTCCGGGATATAAACCTCGCCGTTGCCTGGCCACAGGCAACCGGCATAGTCCTGCAAAAGGGTATAAACCGCGTAAATATCGCCCACCGGCCGTTTCCCGCCGAGGTACAAGTGACCGTCTTCGCTGAAAATGCAGAAACCGTCGTCGTTCATGGCTTCAAGCCTGCCGGAAGCCGCTTTTTTGGCAAACCACTCCTTGCCGATAAATATTGATTTGAACCTTTTCACGGGCTTATCGGCGATCCTGACCTGCGCTCCGGAAATCCTGAAAAGGTAGTCCTGCAGTTCATCCGCGGCAAAGCGGGTAAGGGAGTCAGCATCGCGGCTGAGGATAATGGCGTAGCGCGCTTTGCCAGCCGTGGCAATCCGGTGCTGCGGTGGTTGTGCATGCAGCAACAGGCAGGTAACTATCAGTGCCGGGAGGATTGCAATGCGTTTTATGTATTTCATAAGTCAAAGATGCAGATTTTTTCGAAATGATGCAAAGGGACGAAGCTGAAGGGGGGACGAGGGACGCCTGAAGGAGGGGCGAGGGACGCCTGAAGAAGGGACGAGGGACGCCTGAAGAAGGGACGAGGGACGCCTGAAGAAGGGGCGAGGGACGCCTGAAGGAGGGGCGAGGGACGCCTGAAGGAGGGGCGAGGGACGCCTGTGGAGAAGTCTGGAATTGCGGGGACGCAGAATAATCATTGCGACGTGGCGGTTTTGCGTGGGAAAGGTTATCCCGGATGGTCTCGTTCCGATGGCGATCGGAATCACCGACCACCGGGACAGAATCATAATTGAAAGGTCCTTGTTTCCCATTGAAAGGTCCGAGGCACGCGTCTGAAGACGCGCGCTAACTAAAGAAAGAAGACCTAACAAGTCGGAAGAAGACTTGTTAGGTCAGGTCGTTGCTTGTTGTGGTTTGGCCCTGTGGAGAAGTCTGGAATTGCGGGGACGCAGAATAATCATTGCGACGTGGCGGTTTTGCGTGGGAAAGGTTATCCCGGATGGTCTCGTTCCGATGGCGATCGGAATCGCCGACCACCGGGACAGAATCATAATTGAAAGGTCCGTGATTACCCATTGAAAGGTCCGAGGCACGTCCCGCCTCTTGGCGGGAAAGACGCGCGTTAACTAAAGAAAGAAGACCTAACAAGTCGGGAGAAGACTTGTTAGGTCAGATTGTGGATTGTGGTGGCCGGGCCCTGCGGGGAAGTCTGGAATTGCGGGGACGCAGAATAATCTTTGCGTCGTGGCGGCTTTGCGCGGGGTAGGTTATGCAGGTTTTATTCTGTTGAGGTCCGAGGCACGCGTCTGAAGACGCGCGCTAACAAAAGGAAAGGTTCGAGGCACGCGTCTGAAGACGCGCGTTAACTAAAGAAAGAAGACCTAACAAGTCGGAAGAAGACTTGTCAGGTCAGGTATGCAGGTTGATGCCGGCAGGGTTAGCTGCGGGCTTCGATCATAATTTCGAGCATTTTGATGGCGGCTTCCGGAATCACGGTGCCGGGGCCGAAGATGGCCATGGCGCCCGATTTGTAGAGGAAGTCATAGTCCTGGGGCGGAATTACCCCGCCAACGATGACCATGATGTCTTCGCGGCCAAGCTTTTTCAGCTCTTCGATCACCTGGGGCACCAGGGTTTTGTGTCCGGCGGCGAGGCTGGAAACGCCCAGCACGTGCACGTCGTTTTCCATGGCCTGGCGGGCGGCTTCTGCCGGCGTCTGGAACAAAGGTCCGATGTCGACATCAAATCCTATGTCGGCATAGCCGGTAGCTACCACCTTGGCGCCACGGTCGTGCCCGTCCTGACCCATCTTGGCGATCATGATGCGGGGGCGGCGTCCTTCGAGTTCAGCGAACTGGTCGGCCATTTCGCAGGCTTTCCTGAAGCTGCTGTCGTCGGCCGATTCGGAGGAGTAAACTCCTGAAATGGAACGTATCACGGCTTTGTATCTCCCATAAACTTTTTCGAGTGCCATTGAAATTTCGCCAAGCGATGCGCGTTTGCGGGCGGCGACGATGGAAAGGGCAAGCAGGTTGCCTTCTCCGGTCTCTGCGGCACGGGTGAGCGCCTCCAGGGCTGCCTGTACCTCCGCATTGTCGCGATTGGCGCGGAGTTGTGCCAGCCTTTTCAGCTGTGCTTCGCGTACGGCGGTATTGTCAACTTCGAGGGTTTCGATGGGGTCTTCTTTTTCGAGGCGGTATTTGTTCACCCCAACAATGGTGTCGCGGCCCGAGTCGATGCGCGCCTGCTTGCGGGCAGCAGCTTCCTCGATGCGCATTTTTGGAATTCCGGTCTCAATGGCCTTGGCCATTCCGCCGAGCTGTTCCACCTCTTCGATCAGTTTCCAGGCTTTGCGGGCCAGCTCATGGGTGAGCGACTCCACATAGTAGGAGCCAGCCCAGGGATCCACCGCCTTGCAGATGTTGGTCTCCTCCTGCAGGTAGATCTGGGTGTTGCGGGCGATGCGTGCCGAGAAGTCGGTGGGCAGCGCGATGGCCTCATCCAATGCATTGGTATGCAGGCTCTGGGTATGACCGAGGGCGGCCGCCAGCGCCTCCACAGCCGTGCGGGTTACGTTGTTGAAAGGATCCTGTTCCGTAAGACTCCATCCGGAGGTCTGCGAGTGTGTGCGCAGGGCCATGGATTTTGGATCTTTCGGGTTGAACTGGTTTACAATCTTGGCCCAGAGCAGGCGGGCGGCGCGCATCTTGGCAATCTCCATAAAGTGGTTCATGCCGATGCCCCAGAAGAAAGAGAGGCGGGGTGCAAATGCATCCACCGGAATGCCTGCCTGAATGCCCGTGCGGATATACTCGAGTCCGTCGGCCAGGGTGTAGGCCAGCTCGATGTCGGCGGTAGCGCCGGCTTCCTGCATATGATATCCGCTGATGGAGATCGAGTTGAACTTCTTCATATTCTTTGAAGTGAACTCAAAGATATCGGCAATGATCTTCATCGAGGGAATGGGCGGGTAGATGTAAGTGTTGCGTACCATGAACTCCTTGAGGATGTCATTCTGGATGGTGCCGCTCAGTTTTTCCATGGGCACGCCCTGCTCTTCGGCGGCAACAATATAGAATGCCATGATGGGCAGCACGGCGCCGTTCATGGTCATGGATACCGACATCTTGTCGAGGGGGATCTGGTCGAACAGTATCTTCATGTCGAGGATGCTGTCGATGGCGACACCGGCTTTACCCACGTCGCCGACCACGCGCTCATGGTCGGAGTCGTAGCCGCGGTGTGTAGCCAGGTCGAAGGCTACCGAGAGGCCCATCTGACCGGCTGCCAGGTTGCGGCGGTAAAAGGCGTTTGATTCCTCGGCGGTGGAGAACCCTGCATACTGACGGATGGTCCAGGGTTTCATTACATACATGGTGCTGTATGGGCCGCGGAGAAAGGGCGGGAGTCCTGCGCCATAGTTCAGGTGCTCCATCTTTTCAAGATCCTCTGCAGTGAAAACCGGTTTCACCGGGATCTGCTCGGTGGTCATCCATTCGCAGCCCTTGGGCAGCGCCGCGGGATCCGCCTTGCCGAACGATCTGATCGTTACATTTTTAAAATCGGGACGCATATTTTTTAATTCAAGGATTCAAAGATTCAAAGATTCAAGGATTCAAGGATTCAAAGATTCAAGGATTCAAAGATTCAAAAATTCAAAAATTCAATTCCGCTAAAGCGGGTATAGGATTCAAAAAAAGTGTATTCGTGCATTCGTGGCTTAAAAGATTCAAAGATTTAAAAATTTCAATGCAGGTTTACAGCATGACGCCCAGTTTTTGCTGGAAGGCATATAGGGTTTCCAGCACATTGGTGCGCACATGGATAAACTCATCCACGCCGGCAGCTTTCAGTTGTTCAACCAGCTCTTTCGGGAAACCGGCCACCACCACCTGGATTTCAGGTCTGGCGGCTTTCAGTGCCCGGGCCGCGGTAGGGGCGATATCGGCATACTCCTCGTCGCTGCTGCAAAGCACAACGATGTCGGCTTTTGCCTCCAGGGCCGCTTTCACGCCTTCGTCCACGGTGTTGAACCCTGCATTGTCGGTGACTTTATAACCGGCGCATCCGAAGAAGTTGGTACTGAAGCCCGCCCTTGCCTTACGCATGGCCAGGTTGCCGGTGGCAAGCAGGAAAACTTGCGGACGGTGTCCTTCTTCCGATTCGTAAATCTCGGTTGCCAGCCTCAGGTCTTCAAAAGCATCGGCGCCACGGTAAGGCTCCATTGTTTTATATACCGGAACGGGGTCTGTAATTTCAGCATCTTCCTCTTCCTCATCGGCCTGAATCTTATCCAGCATATTTTCCGTCATATTGGGATACTGGTTGGTTCCCAGCATTACGGTGCGGCGTGCGGCAATCTCAGCGTTTTTCTGCGCGGCGCTGGCGGCCACACTGTTCTGGATAAAGCCGGATTGTACGGCTTCGGTCATGCCTCCTTTTTCTTCCACTTCGAGGAAGAGCTTCCAGGCGGCGTCGGCCAGCGAAGCGGTGAGGTTTTCGACGTAGTAGGAGCCGGCGGCCGGGTCAACCACTTTATCGAGGCTCGATTCTTCCTTCAGGATAATCTGCTGGTTGCGGGCCATACGCATGGAGAATCCGTCCGGTTCCTTGTAGTTGAGGTCGAAAGGAAGTACCGTAATCATATCAGCTCCGCCCAGCGCGGCCGACATGGCCTCGGTGGTGGTACGCAGCATGTTTACATAAGGATCGTATATGGTTTTGTTCCAGTTGGCTGTCACCGAATGGATACGCATTTTAGCGCTTTCGGGGGAAGCGGGCTGATACTGTTCCACAATGCGTGCCCACAATAAGCGGGCGGCACGCAGTTTGGCGATTTCCATAAAATAGTTTCCGCCCGTTGCAAATACGAAAATCATGCTTTCCGCGGCTTTGCCGGCCGGAATGCCTGCTGAGGTGAGCAGGGCCATGTATTCATTGCCCGAGGCAAGGGCAAATGCCAGTTCCTGGGTGAGGGTGGCCCCTGAATTGTGGAAGTAGTGGCCGTTGATGGTGATCAGCCTGAAAGGCGGAAGTTTATCGCCGTAGTTTTTTACCAGTTCCGTTACCTCACCGAGATCTTTCTCACGTGAAGTGTGGTAATTTCCCTTCAGCAGCACGTAGCTCAGCGGGTCGCAGTCGAAGGAGCCGCAGGTGTTGCCGGCCGCTTCGCCCAAATGCTGAACCAGCATCCCGGCAAGGGCAGGGTATGATTTTGCGGAATTGAAATTGAGCGAAATTTTGCCTGTGTCTATCCCTTCGAGTAATGTTTTCAGTGAGGCGGTATTGTCAATATTTGCGGCATTGAGAGAGAGAGCGTCAGCGCCTTTGGCGATCACCTCGCGGGCAAGGGCGTTGGCGTTGGCCGGATTGGCTGTTTCAATGTCCTGGCATATGCGCCATTTGTTGCCATCCGCTTTATTGCCCCTGAGATAGGGGAACTGTCCGGGAAGGGCATCCCCGAACGAAGCAAGGCCTTCCATGTCGCCGGAACGGTAATAAGGCTTCACGGCGAATCCTTCGGCGGTTTTCCAGATCAGCTTCTTCTCATAATCCGCCCCTTTCAGGTCTTCCTGAATTCTGGCCTCCCATTCGGCGGTAGTGACCGGTGGAAACTCCCCGAAAAGCCTGTCCGCCTGATTTGTGTTCTTCGTATTGTCCATTGCAGGTATATTGATTTTATACAGAAACCTTTTAGCGCCTTGTTTGTTAACCGCTTACAAAAAGCGGTGCAAAGGTATAGGTTTTTTTATCCTGCAAGCACTTTTTAGCTTTAATTTAACAGCCTGCCAGCGGATAAAAAGCTGACTTTCAATACATATAGAAACTTAAATATGAATATACTTATCAGTGGATCAACGGGTTTGACTGGGCGCAGGCTGCGGGCCGCCCTGGAGGAAAGGGGCCATACCGTTACGGCGGCCGGCCGGACTGATTTTGCCGGCGATCCCGCTTTGCTGAAAGAGAAGGTGGAGAATGCCGGGGCCGTGATACACCTGGCGGGCGCGCCCATCGTGGCCCGCTGGAGCAGGGCTTACAAGCGGGAAATTCTCGACAGCCGTGTACTTACTACCCGTAAGCTGGTGGAAGCTGTAAATCTGGCGGAGCGCAAACCGGAGTTGTTTATTTCGGCTTCAGCCGTGGGTATCTACAGCGATGAAGGGGTGAATACCGAGGAGAATGCTTATTATGCCGAAGGTTTTCTGGCCGATGTGTGCCGGCAGTGGGAAGGGGAGGCTGCACAGCTGGATCCGGCCACCGGACTGGCAGTTTTCAGGCTGGGGGTGGTGCTGGCAAAAGAGGGGGGCGCATTGCCCAAAATGCTGACGCCCTTCCGCCTCGGACTGGGCGGGCCCATCGCCGGCGGCAGGCAGGGTTTCTCATGGATTCATATTGATGATCTGGTCAGCGCTTTTATGTTTGTGCTGGATCACCGTCTTACGGGGACGTTTAACCTGACGGCCCCCGGGGTTACCGACAATCAGGGTTATACCTCCGCCCTGGGCAGGGTGCTGAGGCGGCCGGTTTTTATGCCTGTTCCCGCCTTTGCCCTCCGGTTGTTGTTCGGCGAAGGGGCTTCCGCGCTCACTACCGGACAAAAAGCTATTCCCGAACGCTTGCTGAAAGTGGGGTTTACTTTCCGGTTTCCGGAGGTGGAGGGAGCGTTGAGGGATTTACTGCGCAAAGAGAGGATTTGAGGATTTGAGGATTTGAGAATGTGAAAATGTGAAAATCCCGCCTGCTGCGGGACAAGTCGTGAAAATGTGGAAATATGTAAATGGAGTCTGATGGGATCAATTTAAAATACTTCTTATATTCCTGAATATTAATCTTTCTGTTTAGAAATTAGAAATTGAAAAGGCTGTAGTTTAGAATAGCGTTGTATTATGAAAATATTGTTTATCTTTGCTCAAACTACTTGCTAATGGACTATCAAGAAATATTATCAGCCATTCGCGCCTTACCCTCGCACCAACAGGCGAACCTGATTGCAGAATTAACGGGGAACGAAAGTGCCCCCGACTACCTATCATTACGCAGAAACCAACTGATAAACAAGCAGGTTGGCTGTCCTCATTGCGGAAGCCTAAGGTTTTACAGATTTGGCAAGGATAAGGGCAGCCAACGCTTTAAATGCAGAGCTTGCAGTCGAACATTTACGGAGTACACGGGCACATGGCTAGCTGGTCTGCATAAGAAAGAGCTTGTTAATGATTACCTTGAACTGATGCATAAGTCCATGTCATTGGATAAAATAAAGTTTGCTCTGAGCATTAACAAGAAAACCGCCTTTGATTGGCGTCATAAAGTGCTTTCCTCTCTCGAAGAGGTAAGGAAGGATGATTTCAACGGGATTGTTGAGAGTGACGAAACATTCTTTTTGCTGTCAGAAAAAGGGAAAGAACAGCAAACAAGGAAAGGTCGCAAGCGAGGGGGTAGCTCCTCTTCAAGAGGTGTTTCCAAAGACCAGGTGGCTGTAATCGTGACGTCTGACCGTAAGGGGGCGATGGATATGAAGGTGGTCACCCTCGGGCGCATCAGCAAAGCTGACATCGAGAACGCCATTGGGAACCGAATTGAAAAGGACTCCATCCTATGCGCTGATGGGCACGTAAGCTATAAGGGCTTTGCCAAGGATAACCAGCTTTCATTGGTGGTGCTACGCGCAGACCTTAAGCAATATGTTAAGAATGGCATCTATCACATACAAACCGTAAACTCTTTGCATAATCGAGTGAAGAAGTGGATTGACTCAACGTTTTGGGGCGTCTCCACAAAATATCTTCAGAACTATTTAAACTGGTACAGAGTACAGCAAGCAGTCAAGAGCTCGCTTAGACCTACAGAAGAAGTCGTAAAGTACACAACACTTGACCTTTTAAGTCTTACGAGATACCGAACAATTGGAGAGAAATATCAAACGTTAAAAGCAACGCACTTATAAACTACAGCCATTGAAAATTAGAAATTCCTGGTGTTCAGGTGCTTCGCAATGTGTAAATGTGAAAATGAGTAAATATGTAAATATGTAAATTGAGCCTGAAGATTTCAATCTGAAATGTCTCTTATATTCCTAAAGATCAATGCGTCAGTTTAGAAATTAGAAATTAGAAATTGGAAATTGGAAATTCCTGGTGTTCTGGTGTTCTGGTGCTTAAGTTGTATTCAAGGATTAGCTTCGCTGAGCTCTCCTGATAGCGATCGGGATCGGTTCAAGGATTCAGAAGTAAGAAGTAAGAAGTAAGAAGTAAGAAGTAAGAAGTAAGAAGTAAGTAGTAGCTAGTAAGTAGTTTAGGACCATATTACTGCTGGTTACTTCTTATTCGATAATTTCAATTGTTGTTTGTTTCAGTCTGCTTGTCGCCGGGATTTAAAAAATCTTTTGTGTTTTTTTGTGCCTTAGTGTTTTGGTGGCAAATACATTCGTGCATTTGTGGCTGAAAGGATTAGCTTCGCTGAGCTCTCCCGAAAAAGAGTTCGGGACAGGCTCTTCGGTCGGTTCAAGGATTCAAAGATTCAAAGATTCAAAGATTCAGAAGTGAGAAGTAGGAAGTAGGAAGTAAGAAGTAAGAAGTAGGTAGAAAGTATTGTAGTTAATAGTTATATTACTACTGGTTACTTCTCATTCCCTATTTTTAGTTGTTGTTTGTTTTTGTCTACCTGTAGCCAGGATATAAAAAATCTTTTGTGGTTTTTTGTGTTCCGATAGCTATCCGGACAAAGATTTAATAATTCAGTAATTACAATACATATTACCGCTTATTTATCTATAATTTAATATTTTAGGAATCAGAAATTAAAAATTAGAAATTAGAATTTCTTTTTTCCCTGATACCCCGTCCCGAAGTGATTTTCAGAAAATTTTCGGGTATCTTGACAGGAAGCAGAAATTTGCTTATGTTAGCAGTGTGTAAAATGCCTGTCATAGTATCATTATTATATATGTCTGGTATAAAGTTTTGATGACAGGTTGTTTACAGGATGTGACTGACCAGGCGAAGCTGTGTAATACATTAATAAACAAATAGTTAGTTAAATAATTAGTAGATTGTTATTCAAGCGTTTCAAGTTTCAGGATTATAGAAATGGCAGGCAGTAATCAGGGACCGGGAGGTGATTTCACCATCAGCATCAGAAAAATTTTTCACCGTGATGCTGCGCGGATCGGTATATTTTTTAATTTTAACGAAGAGATAAAGCAAAAGGTAAAAGCCCTTGGGGGGAGATGGAGTCAGTCAAAGAAGTGCTGGTATATTGATTATGATGTTGCCAGCTACCAAGCCCTGAAAAATGTTTTCCCGGAAATTGAAATCATCAGGGAGGCAGAAGCTGAATTGAACCGGACGGCGCCTGGCCTGGAAAATGGTCACGACAATGCGCCCATAGCTATTGCTGATAGCGAACGCCCGCCTGCTGCAGGTGCGGGACATAATCCGCCTTTGACGGATGAAAATGCCGGATTAAAAGCTGAATACCTGTCGACCACGGGAAAATACTGGGTTTTAAAAGTCCCCTACCAGGAGCAGGTTTGTCTTGGGCTTAAGGCGATAAAGGGCGTTTATTGGAATAAGCCACATAAGGCATGGATGGTTTACAGGCATGTAGCCGTGAAAACCCGTGTGGAGGCCCTGCTGGGGAGGCCGGGCCTGTTGCCGGCTGATTACTGGACAGGCCCTGAGCCTGCGGGACCGGATGCTAAAATTGTTGTTGAAGTACATGAGGCCGACAAGCGGGTAATGCAGGTGAGGCTTCCGGCGATTTCATCGGTTATCCATATTGTGAAGCGTTTTGCGGGAAGCCGTTACAGCAAAGCGCAGGCATGTTACCTGTTGCCTTCCAGCCCGCTGGTGTTTGAAAACCTGCTTAAAATAGCGGAAGATAACGGGCTAACGCTCGAAAACCATCTTCCGGAGAAGTATCTGAATAAGCGTTTCACGCCTTCGAGGCGCAAGGTGGAGCTCAGCCTGGCAATGGACAATGTACGGAATCTTACCCCTCCCGGAGCTAGGGTATATGTTGATGCATTTACTGATCTGATGCTTGCCACCAATAAGAGCGCGAGTACCATAAGGACATACAGTCATGCTTTGATTTCATTTCTCAGGTTTACCGGTTACCGTGATCCGGCGGGTATTGAGCGCAAAGAGATTATAAAGTACCTGGGCGGCATGATCCTGAAAGGTTTAACACCATCGACTGCAAGCAATTGTGTGAATGCGCTCAATCTCTACTACAGTGAGGTGTTGCAGATTCCGCATTTTCAGATAGATCTGCCCCGGCCGAAGAAAGAGTACAAGCTGCCGGTGGTGGTTACGCAGGAGGAGTGTATTGCCATTTTTGATCAGATAAATAATCCAAAGCACAAGATGGTGATTATGATGGCCTATGGAACCGGACTCAGGCGGAGCGAACTTCTGGGTTTGAAGTGGGAAGATATACTGTTTGATGAGTACAAGATTCATGTGCGTTCGGGTAAGGGTAAAAAGGACCGCATGGTTATGCTTCCATATTCGATAGTGGCCGCGTTGCTCTCGTACCGCGAGTTGTACAAAAGCAGTTTCTATTTGTTTGAAGGCCAGTACAAGGGGGAGCCATACAGTGGGCAGAGCGTTGCCAATGTGATGCGCAGGGCGGTGAAAGCGGCCGGGCTGGAGAAAAAAGCCACTGTCCATACCCTGCGGCATGCCTTTGCCACCCATTTGCTGGAGGCCGGTACGGATCTGCGGTTTATACAGGCGTTGCTGGGGCATTCGAGCATAAAAACCACCACAATATACACACATCTGACGAGGCGCGGGGTTGACAAGATCCGGAGTCCGCTGGATAAACTGATGGATGAAAGAAAAAAGAATGAAAATGAAGAGGAAGATGATGAGGGAAACGAAAAAAAGTTATAAGTTTGTTATGATATTCACTAGTTGGCGGTAATTTTAAAAAGACAGTGATATGCCAGTAACACAAACAAAATGTATAGCATGCGGAACAGATTTACCTGTGCCAATAATTTCAAATGCAGGACAACTTTGTAATACATGCAGAAATCAGGGATTATTCCGCAAAAAAATTATTATTACTGGTATTACAAGAATGAATAGTGGTAATGTTTGTGTATCTGGAATTGACCCTCAGACATGGAATTTTGTAAGACCGGTTTTCCCAACAGGACTAGACAGAGACTTTTTAATGCACGGCACGACACAGGTTGTAAACCATTTTAATTTAGTTGAAATTGAATTCAGGAGGTACAGACCTGACCAAACATTTCATACTGAAGATTGGATAATAAATGAAAATTTTGCACCTCGTTTCATTAGACATTTGACTAATGAAGAAATTTTAAGAGTTGTGAATAGAATGGCTATTACAAATCTTAATAATGCAATTGAACGTCAAGATAAATCTCTCTTTATAGTTAAAGCACAAAGCATTGGAAGAATTTGGCATGAACAGTACGAGAAGTTTAAAGTAAGAATTAACTTTGTGGATTGGGAAGGCAATCTTTATGAGCGTGTTCCGGTTACTGATTTATTAACTTTGGCTTTTGTAAGGTATCAAATAAGTATTAGAAATATGAATTACTCCGCTCAAATTGTAAGGAATTTTAATAATAATCCAAATCGCTATGTGCGGATTGGACTTACGAGAGCATGGCAAGGACAGCATTGGAAACAAGTAACGGCATTAATTACAATTCCAGACCTTTTTGATGGAAACTCTTTTTCACATTTTGAAAATCAATTAGGAGGGCAAGTATGATTTTTTCGATTGGACATGGGAATAGAGAATTTGAAGATTTTATTAAATTGCTTCAAACATACAATATCGAATACCTTATTGATGTTCGTTCTTCGCCTTATTCAAAATTTTCTCCAACATTTAATCGTGAAGCATTTTCAAATTTACTTAAGCGAAAAGGATTTACTTATGTTTATTTAGGAGATGTTTTGGGAGGCTTACCAAAAGACCCAACTTGCTACATTGAGTACACAGACAAAAAACATGAAGAAGCAAGGAAAATAGATTATAGTAAAATTGAAAAAAAGGAGTTTTTTATCAAAGGATTGGAAAGATTAAAAACAGCAAATGAGAAAGGATTAAATGTTGCAGTTATGTGTAGCGAATTAAATCCAGAAGAATGTCATCGCAGTAAGTTAATCGGTCTGTCATTGCAAAAGGAAGGTATAATAATGCAACACATTACTAAAAATGGTAAATTAATGGACCAAAACGAGGTTAATTTACTTATTAACGGTGGTAAAAGCCCAATAAATCTATGGGGCGAAATAGATATGACTTCAAAAAGAAAAATCAAATAATATGGAATTTTTTACAATCGGAGTTTACAACTCAACGGAAAAAGAGTTTTTTGACAAATTGACAAAGAACAACATTGACACATTCTGCGACATAAGACAAAGAAGAGGTGTACGAGGTGCAAAATATTCTTTTGTAAACAGCAATAGACTTCAACAAAAATTAAATGAATTAGAAATTAAATATGGTTACGTACCTGAATTAGCCCCAACAAGTGAAATTAGAGGACTGCAAAAAGAAATTGACATAGAAAA
This sequence comes from Lentimicrobium saccharophilum, assembly GCF_001192835.1. Lineage (NCBI taxonomy): Bacteria > Pseudomonadati > Bacteroidota > Bacteroidia > Bacteroidales > Lentimicrobiaceae > Lentimicrobium > Lentimicrobium saccharophilum. The sequence continues at coordinate 1,998,146 of NZ_DF968182.1, read as the reverse complement.
AGGTGAATTAAAAAGGGAAAGACATGAATTAGGGAAAGTTTTTGTAATCGAATATAAAAATAAGATTTTAAAAAACTTTGACTTTGAAACATTCATTGAAAAACTTGAACAAGTTGGGGCAAACCGTGTGGCTTTCTTTTGTGTAGAAGAATTTCCAGAAGCATGTCATCGGTCAATTGTAACAGACAGATTAACTGATAAATATAATTACAAAGTGACACATTTATAAAGAAAAACTACCGCCAACATGCGGTATATTTTATTGCCGGGTTAGTGCTGAAATCAACGGCTGTGGCTCGCTTCAAACTTCATCACGGGTTGACAGTGTCGTGCTCCGAAGTCGGCAACAAAACATACCGCTGTCCGTTATGGGCAAGTTTAAGGGTCAATATAGCGAACAAACAAGAGAGCCACCACCGTCAATTTGGTTTGACACTCTTGTCAAGTGCACTTGCTAAAATGAAAAGTGGAGACTAGAAACCATTCCAAAAATGGGGCGAAACCCAGAAGAAAAGTGAGTAAAAAAATCTTAAAACTCCTGATATGAAAAATTTAATCATTACATTGATGTTTTTAACAGTGTATTTAACATCAGTAAATGGACAAACAGAGGTCCCATTGAAAACCACATGGATTAAAGAAGATGTGTATGGTAGAAAGTATGATACTAAAATTCCAAAAGAAAGATATAGAACTAATTCATATGGTGAAATTGAAGGGCTATATATCTTATATTATGAAGATGGAAAAACGATTCAAAAGAAGATAACATATAAAAATGGGAAAAAAAATGGACCAGCATATTTAGGTTATGCGTCAGGGAATTATAAAAACGATTTAGAAGAAGGAGAGTGGATCGAACACTACTTGGGTGAAAATATCACAGTAGTTAATTATATTCAAGGTCGGATAGTCGGAAAGAAAATTACATATTCTGATAAATCAAGAACAAAAATTTTATCCTTTACAGAATATCAGAATGGCGTTCCAAATGGAAAACATATTACATATTTTGATGATGGAACAATAAAAGAAGAAGGAAGTTATTTAAACGGTGACAAGACCGGCTACTGGGTTGAATATGGCCCTGATATGGTGACAGGTGAATATATTTTTTCAAAAGGTAACTATATTAGTGGAAATAGGGATGGTGAATGGGTTAATTATGGTAAGTGTTATGCTTATTTAGGCGATTACGGAAAAAAATATTCATACTTGCCAAAGAAAACTGAAAATTCATACATAGAATTTACTGGAGGTAGTGAAAGTGCTTTTGGCCCTAAAAAAGGATTTAATGCAGTGTATAATAACGGGAAATATTTAAAAGACGAAGTTTATATTTCTGCTGACGTAAAACAAAAACTTGACAGTATTGAAAATGCCTATAAAAAAGCTAATGAGGAGAGAATTAAAGCTTTCGAAAGAAAGCAAGATAGCATTAGAATGGCCAAAGAGAAAGTGGAAAATGATTACATTCAAATGATAAATAGTGTCAAATCAAAACAATTTACTGAAACAGAGCATAATTTTACAGGTACATGGGAATTTAAGTCAGAAAAGATCTATACAAATGATGCAATAATTATCTTCTATGAAGATTTTAAATTGAATTCCGATCGAAGTTATACATATAAATCATACTTTAAAAAATGGTTGGAAAGTCCAGTCTATAAAGAATATAATGAAAAAGGAATCTGGGAGATTAAAGACAATACTTTTTATGCTTATATAAATGAAGAAAATGGGAAACCATCAAAAAGGATAGACCCTTTAAAGTTTGATGAAATTTCTAAGAAAAAAGCATCGCGAACAGTTCAACTTTTTATTGATACACCTCCTGTTAAAGTGAATGGCAAAAAGGTGTCTGAGTAAACTTCCTCCAGCGGGGGATTCAACACTAAGTCAATTGACGCAATCATGAACAGGAGTAACAGTCAGAAACCCTAAACAATTCCAAAAATAGATGTATAACTATATCTTGTATCATCCACCCAGGAAATGCTTATATATTAATGAGATGGGGCAAGTTTATCATGATAGTTTTTCCGGCAACCAAGACCCATATATATGGAATTCACCTTTCTTGCATTCATTTTGTCATATAACTCAGATTAAGAAAGAGATAGGGCAGATTATCTTTTGGGCTTCACGAGGAGAAAAAGATTCATACCCTTACTTTGATCACCTTTTCTGTGATTTAGTATTTAAAGTAAAATCTTTACACGAATGGCAAGATTGCAATGATATATCCATAAACGATTCAATTGTTGATAACTATCCAGCATACGAGAATCATTACAAATGGGTGAAACAGCATCTATTCAAAGGAGTAAAACGACCAAAAAAGAGAATTACTATTAAAGCATGTGAAAAAAGCTCATTTCAGCCTCAGAATGAAACACAGGAATTGATAGACATTGTTCCCTTTCTTAAAGGCAAGGGCGTTTCAATTGAACAACTAAGAAATTCAATTTCTTTGAATTCAAACAAGAGGCCTGCAATTCCTTCACGACCACTTAATCTGAATGAAAAGACTACAAAAGAACTATATGATTATCTCGCATCATCAAAGCGAAAACTGTATGGCATTGATTTGATGGATAAATATCCTTTAAGAGGAAAACCTGCCCATAACAGCACCTACCCACAATAGGCGGGTTTGTAGTAACGTGGTAAATTGTGGTTCTTTTCATGTTGGTATTTTCAAGACTGTTTAGTACTTTTAAGCCGCCTACTGTGGGTAGCTGCGGAACGTTATGCGGCAGCTTAAAAGACGACACCAAACCAAAAAAAATCACCTTGACAACCACCCGACTTTGAACTACGAAGGATGAAATTTTTCAGGGACAACTTCCAGCATTTCCAAAAAACAGTTTACCCATTGACTTGGAGACAAACAAACAATTTGAGCATTAAGGTTTAAACCGAATTTTTCCGAAATTGACCTGACCTGACTTTTCCTGAAAATCGACTTTAAAGCTGTTTTTACAGATAAATCAGGTTTTTCTAACAGACAGGAAATAAATGCTAAGTATTTGGCTTTAAACTTAAAATCAAAAAATAAGTGTTTTCTTTTAATGTTTAACAGGGCTGATTTGACAGTTGGCGGTGGCAAGAAACTTTCAGGACCTACCTCATAGACAAGTTTCAAATCAAAAAAAGTATGATAGAAAACGGTATATGGATTGTAAAGCTTCCTCGAAAATAACTTTTGTGTAGGTTCTAACTGAAGGATAATGGAACCTCCCAGAAAATTTCCAAGACTCTCAAACATCAGGATTTTGAAAATATCGGAAGTAATGCCATAAGGAATATTTGACACCACTTTGAAAGGAAATTTCGGAACTGCAAAATTCCTAAAATCACAACCGACAACTTGAACATTTCGGGCATCAGAAAATAATTTTCGTAAATGTTCAACCAAAGCTGTGTCGTTTTCAATAGCAACAACATTGTTGGCGATTTTTAATAAATGAACAGTAAGAAACCCCTTGCCTGCCCCAATATCTAAAACCGTATCCTGATTACTTATATTTGCTTGTCTTATTGCATCTTTTATTAGCACTTTATCAATAGTAAAGTGCTGACCCGTAAAACGAACGGGCAATTTCTTTTTTGTCATTAGTAACTTCTTACAGGTGAATACTTGAATTCAAATCACAATTCATAATTCAAAAATTGAAATTGCTTGACTGCAAATTTAGTAACTTTGCTTGACAAATTAACGAGAAAGAAGAGAAAATGAAAGCCGACCGCATAACATCACCTATACGCAAGCAGGGGGTTCGTGCTTCGTAAGACAGGAAAGTGGTAAATTTGAAGTTCAGTTCTTCGTAGGAAGTTCAGTGGTTAAAATCCCTGCCTGCGTATAGCTGAGAAACGTTAGCAACCATAATAAAACTGAAACACATCATTATTAACTCAAATAAAATCAACAATGAAAACAAAAAAAATCCTTTTACTCGCATTAATTGCAATGATGTTGACATCTTGCGTATCGACATCTTATTTCCAAGTTTATAAAACTGTTCCTTCTGACAAATTAGTTGTTAAGGACAACCTTTTGGTTTATGAAGATGAAAACTGTAAAGTTTCATACAATCTATGGGGTGAAGGTGGAAATATTGGTTTCCAGTTTTTTAACAAAACAGACAAAAATATATACTTGAATTTGGAAGAAAGTTTTTTTATTCTAAACGGAATTTCTTACAATTATTATAGAAATAGAGTTTTTACAAACTCGACAAGTTCAGGAGCAACAACTTCTCGTGGAGCAACTGCAACAAAATCTGTAACAGGTCTAAATTATTTGGATTTAATTCAAACAAATAGAATTTCAGCAACTAATACTGTTGGCATACTGACATCTTCAGGTTTTTCAGTTTCATACAATGAAGAAAAAATTATATGTATTCCATCAAAGACTTCAAAGATTATTTCAGAATATAATATCAATGAATCACTTTTCAGAGATTGTGACTTATTTAAATACCCAACGAAAAAGCAGATTAAATCTAAGACATTTTCAAAAGAACAAAGTCCTCTTGTTTTCAGCAATAGGATTGCTTATTCCATAGGTCAGACTGACAATCTTATAAAATTTGAAAATGAATTTTATGTAACAGAAATTTCAAATTATCCAGAAAGCGAAATGTTTGAATCAAAATATGATGAGTATTGTGGACAAAAAAGTATGACAATGACAAAATATTTTAAGAATGTTTCGGCTGATAAATTTTACATCAAATACAGCAAAGGACAAGATATTTGGAAACACTAAGAATTACGATTGCTAACAAAGTGTAGCAGTAATAAGGGTTTCAGAGGGTAATCGAGCGTTCTTCCTCGCATTAAGTTTCGTGTAGGTTGATAGTGATGAAGCCCGTAATCCCTTACTACTGCTACACTCGACCGTTACCAACAAGGCGAAGAAAAAGACAGCGACAACGAAAATGACAGAAAAAAAATGGTTTGAGAATGAAAAAAGAAATGACAATGACAGAAAAAAGATTTAGTTTTTTTGCCGACCCGCAAGAAAGAAAAGCGGAAAGCCGACCCACATTTGGCACATTGCCTTTTGCCCAACACACGAGCCAACGCTTCGCAAAAGTCAAAGAGCCAAATCTTTCCTTCGCACCAAAGACTTTCATTGAACAAAATAATTGTAATTTCACGGTTTGTTTAACTAATTAAAATAAAATTTCATGGCTATCAATTTGACAAAAGGACAACGCATCGAAATTGGCTTATCAAAAGTAGGTGTCGGTTTGGGATGGGACCCAAATGAAGGTACAGGTTTTGATTTTGACTTGGATGCATCTGCATTTATGCTAGGTGAAAACAAAAAAATTCCCAAAGATGAGTTTTTCGTTTTTTATAACAATCAAAAATCACCCGACAATTCGGTTGAATCATCTGGCGATGATTTAACGGGAGGAAATAGTGATGGTGATGATGAAACTTTAACAGTCGACCTTTCAAAGGTTGACTCAAAAATACATGAAATAATTTTCACTGTAACCATTCACGATTATGAAAATCGGAAACAGAACTTCGGGCAAGTAAGGAATTCATTTATTAGAATTTACAATGCTCAAACAAATGAAGAAATTGCGAAATATGAACTGGATGAAGATTTTTCAGTTGAAACCGCAGTTGAATTTGGCAGGCTTTATAAACGAAATGGAGAATGGAAATTTGAAGCAATGGGAATCGGTTATAAAGGCGGACTTGAATATTTTGTGAAGAAATACGCTTAATATCAATAGCTATGGCAATAAATCTAAACAAAGTAACCCTTGAAAAACAAGGCGACAGTCATAAAATTGACTTGTCGAAAGGGAATAAATCCAATAAAGAGATAATCATAAATTTGAATTGGACTCAGGAAACTCAAAAGAAAGGGTTTTTATCTGGTCTATTTGGTGGTTCGCAAGGCATTGACCTTGACCTCGGTTGTTTTTATCTTCTTAATGATGGACAAAAATCTGTAATTGACGGAATTCAATTTGCTCACGGACAAGGAGGCCCCAAAGACAGACTAACAAAACAAGGAAAATATACAGGTATTCCCTGGGTTTGGCATACAGGCGATGACCGCTCAGGTGCTGGTTCAGGGGAGAATATTTTAGTTAATCCACAAGGATTATCTGAACTTAAAAGAATTGTAGTTTACTGTTTTATTTATGAAGGCGTTGCAAAATGGACTGAAACAAATGCAGTAGTTACAATAAAAGTTCCTGAAAATCCTGAAATTGTTGTTGAAATGGGCAAACAGTACAGCTCCCAAAAGTTTTGTGCGATTGCGGAAATATTATTTGACCAAAATGACTCTATCACAGTTAAAAAACTTGTAACCTTTCACAATGGTCACGGGGATTGTGATAAAGCATATAATTGGGGTATGAAGTGGACTGCTGGCAGTAAATAAAAATTAAAAACTAAATACAATGGCAATAAATTTAGAAAAAGGGCAACGAGTTAATGTGAATTTACCAAAATTCGTTGTCGGGCTTGGCTGGGATGCCAACGCTTCAAGTACAGGACAAGACTTTGATTTAGATGCTTCTGTTTTCGTATTAGGCGAAAACAAGAAACTTCTAACCGATTCTCATTTTGTTTTCTATAACAACCTTACCTCTCCAGATGGTGCAGTTGAACATACAGGTGATAATCTTACCGGTGATGGTGATGGTGACGATGAAAGCATAAAAATTGATTTGTCTAAAATTAACCCAAATGCTACTGAACTTTGTTTTGTCGTAACAATACATGATGCAGAAAATCGCAAACAAAACTTTGGTCAAGTGAGAAATTCATTTGTGCGTGTTTACAACCCTGATACAAAAGAAGAAATTCTGAAATATGAATTGGAAGAAGATTTTTCTATTGAAACGGCTGTTGAATTTGGTCGTTTGTATAAACGAAACGGAGAATGGAAATTTGAAGCTGTTGGGGTTGGACAAAAGGGTGGTTTGCAAGACTATTTAAACAAATATAATTAACCATTAAAATATCAAGAAAATGGCAATAAATTTATCAAAAGGTCAAAAAATTGACCTTAGAAAAGAAACTGGAGAGAAACTCACTAACTTCTGTGTTGGCGTTAATTGGGGTGCAATTGAAACCATCAAAAAAGGTCTATTTGGAACTAAAAAAATCATTGAAGATGTTGATTTGGATTTGAGTTGCATTATGACAGATAATGCAGGAAATTTAATTGACTATATCTATTCACCAGATTACAATGGTTTTTTACAACGAAATAATCTTCCACTTGGTAAATTGACATCTGTTGATGGTTCATTACGTCATAGTGGGGATGACAGAAAAGGCGACCAAGGCGGAGATGATGGTTTAGACAATGAAATTATAACGGTAGATTTAAATAAAGTAAATTCGACAATTGAGAAAATTTTCTTTTTCATCAACATCTATCTTAATCAAGGTCAGAGTTTTGATTTTACGAATATACCTTACGCAAAAATCCGTATGTACGAAGGTACATCAACAAAGGTAAATAAAGTATTTTCTAACTATGACATAACCACAGACTCCACATTCGCTAATAAAAGGGCTTTAGTTTTAGGGAAATTGTATAAACGCAATGGAGAATGGAAATTTGATGCTATCGGTGACCCGACAGAAGACAAAGTTTTTCTTGAAACAATTCAAACAATTTTAAACAAATACGCAAAATGAGAAGATTACCAGTTTATTTAGTTTTGGATATTTCCGGTTCAATGACCGGAGAACCAATAGAAGCCGTAAAAAATGGTGTTCAGGTTTTGGTTTCAACGTTAAGGCAAGACCCGTATGCGTTGGAAACAGCCTTTTTAAGTGTAATTACTTTTGACAGTTCAGCGAGACAGGTTGTTCCGTTAACTGAATTATCAATGTTTCAGATGCCCGACATACAAGCAACGGGTACAACTGCTTTAGGTGATGCACTTTCTTTACTTGCAAATAAAGTAAGTACAGAGGTGACAAAATCAACAGCCGAAGTAAAAGGAGATTGGAAACCTTTGGTTTTCATTATGACAGATGGTGAACCTACTGATAATTGGCAGAAAGGCTTGAACGATTTTAAAAACCAAAAATTCGGAATGGTTGTCGCTTGTGCAGCAGGGTCAGGTGCTAATACCAGCATTTTAAAGCAAATTACTGAAGTCGTCGTTCAGCTTGATACAGCAGATAGTGCAACTATTAAAGCATTCTTTAAATGGGTTTCAGCTTCCGTAAGTACTGGTAGTCAAAAAATTGAGGCAAGCGGAAAAGATGTATCTGGTTTAAATGAGTTACCACCACCACCACCCGAAGTAAATATTGTAGTTTAATTATGGGACGAAATAAAAGTTATGGGTTTTCCTTTTCGTGGAAAAGGGCGGTAGGAATTTCCGGTGCAAAACAAAGTTTTGCTCGTAGAACGGGAATTCCTACCACGAAACAAGGTTTAGAACGCAAGGTAGGTTCATCCATTTTGAGTTTGCTTATGTCATTGTTTTTTGGGAGAAAATAATTCTGGAAATATTAGCAATAATGGGAAATTATATCAATAATAATCTTATACGGGGTGAAGTTGTTGAGTATGAGACATCTTATCACTGGATAATATTCGTTTCGTTCAGAGCTTTATTTACTCTTTTTATTGCTCCATTAATTGATAAATGGACAGATGAATTTGGAATTACCAACAAAAGAGTAATTATTAAAACTGGATTAATTAGTCGAAAAACAGTTGAACTAAATTTGTCGAAAATAGAAAGTGTAAATGTTAACCAAAGTATTCTTGGAAGAATTTTAGGGTATGGTAGTTTACAAATCGTAGGGACAGGTGGTACTAAAGAAATATTTGCCAATATCCAGAGCCCACTTACCTTCAGAAAAAGATTTCAAGAATTATGCTAAATTAAATAAGGATGAGAAGATTACCAGTATATATTTTGATTCAAACCTCCGGAGCAATGAGAGGTGAACCTATTGAATCAATAAAAGTAGGTTTAGAGGCTATGGTAGCTAGTTTAAGACAAGACCCATTTGCACTTGAATCAGTGTATATGAGTATCGCTACTTTCAACAGAAATGTTGAGTTGTTAGTTCCTCTAACTGAATTAGAAAGTTTGCAAATACCAACAATAAACCAACCAGAATCAGGCCCAACACATTTAGGGGAAGCTTTACAGTTTATTTGCAAAAAAGTGGATAATGAAGTGGAGTTAAGTACGCCTGATAAAAAAGGAGACTGGATGCCTTTACTATTTATAATGTGTGATGGAAGAGCATCAGACCCTCAGCTTTTTAACACAATAATATCTGAAATACAAAAACGCCATTTTGGTAGCATAATCGCGTGTATTGTTGGTTCGAAAACGGATGTTGATAATGTAAGAAAGATTACCGATAAAATTGTTAGTCTTGAAACAACTGATAGTGGCACATTTAAACAGTTTTTCAAATGGGTTTCAGCATCGGTTAGTGTTGGCAACAGAAGTATTGGTGCTACTGACCAAATGTTGTTACCACCGCCACCTCCGGAAGTTCATTCTGTAATATAATTTGTTATGAGATTATTTTTATACATATTAGTTAATGTATTGATTGTAGGTTTATTCCTGTATTCTAAACTTACACCTTATAAAAACAGGCTAACCGGAAGGTACTTAAAAGCCTTCAATTTTTTTGAAAGTATATTTAATCCGTTCTTAAACTTTCTAAAAAAAATTGCTAAACCTGCGCAAGTTGGCAATGGCATTGCTGTTGATATGTCGCAAATAATTTTGCTCTTTTTGCTATTATTAACTTTAAAATTCATTTTATGAGAAGATTACCCATATATTTTGTAATTGACGTTTCTGAGTCAATGATTGGCGAGCCTATTGAACAAGTTCAAGAAGGAATTGGTAATATCATTAAGGAACTTAGAACAGACCCTTATGCGTTAGAAACTGTTTATATTTCAATAATTGTCTTTGCTGGAAAAGCTCAAAAAGTAACACCTTTAATTGAACTTTACAATTTCTATCCGCCAAAATTACCTATTGGTGGTGGCACTTCATTGGGAAATGCACTAAATTATTTAATGAATGATTTTGATTCTTCGCTTCAAAAAACTACTCCTGAAATTAAGGGCGATTGGAAACCAATTGTTTTTTTATTTACCGATGGAAATCCAACAGACAAGTATGAATCTGCTTTTGATAAATGGAATCAAAAATATAAATCAAAATCCAATCTTGTAGTAATCTCATTGGGTGACAATACTGATACGAACATATTTGGTAAAATTACTGACCAGGTGCTATTGCTTAAAAATACGGATTCTGAATCATTTAAGAAGTTTTTTAAATGGGTAACAGCTTCAATCAAAACAAGTAGTGTAAGTGTATCGGAATCAAAAGATGATGGTTTGCATTTAGCACCAATCACAAATGGTTATTTATCAAAAATTGACCTTGAAAAGGGCTTTAGTAAAAAGGTTGATGAGAATTTTGCTGTTATTTTAGCCAAGTGTCAAAGCACCAAAAGACCATATTTAATCAAGTATCAAAAAAGAATTTCACCATCAGAATTTAAAGAATTAGCATTAAACACTGTAGATTACAAACTCGTTGGTGCATATCCAGTTGAAAACTCTTACTTTGATTTGTGCGAAAGTGATTCAAATCAAATCAAAATAAACACCTCTGAATTAGTTGGTTTTCCTGCTTGCCCTTGTTGTGGTAATCAATTTGGTTTTAGTCATTGTGGCTGTGGAAATATTATGTGTACGGGTGAAGAAGAAGTTAGTAAATGTCCTTGGTGTGGCATTGAAGCAAAATTTGGTTTTGGAGAAGGTAGTATTAATATTAACAGGACAAGGGGGTAGTTATGGATATTTTAAAATATATGGGTAGTCTTGAAATAGATGCAAAAGACGAAGAACAATTATCAAAATTCCTTAACGAAAAGGAATCAGAAATTAAAGACTTTATAAAAGCATCATGGCAAAACTTTTCTGTGATTAACACTAATACAATTCCAGACGAAGATGCAATAAAAATAAATGATGTGTCAGCAGAAGAAACAGAAATAAACGAAGATTCAAAAATTGATGCAGAAAATGAAATGATTGTAACTTCCGATAAAACCGAATCAGTATTTATACAAAACGAAAATACAATAATCGCAGAGAGTAAAACTGCACCTGCACCCGTAAAAGTTGAACAAATAAAAGATAAAAGTTCTAACTCCTTTGAATTACAGATAAAGAATAAAAGCATAATTATTCCAAATGGGAAAGTAAATCAAGAGTATTGCTTTCTTTTTAAAATTGAGGAACTCGGTTTAACAGAAATTGGCGATTATTGGTTTGAAGGACTAGAGCCAATTGGGCTGATTTTTAATTCTGACACAAATGAAATTAAAGGAAAACCAAACACTGCTGGCGACCATAAAATAAAACTAAAGATTAAGAGAAACGATTGGTCAGATGGAAAACCAGTATTCGAAAGACAAATTACATTTATAATTAATCCAGACCCAAAATCATTATGGAAAAATATTCCTACTCCAAATGACATTGAATATTATAAACCTGATAGCGACAAATGTTTTGTAAAAGTCACATCCTCTACCAATATATTTGGACTTGGAAAAACCCACAAAAAAGACATTGTTGCAGCAAGCCAAAGAGGTCGTTCACATGCCCAAGAAGGTAAACCCCGTGATGATGATTTTAATATTAGATATATAAGTGAAGTAGATTGGTATATTTTATCCGTTGCTGATGGTGCCGGTTCTGCTAAATCCTCAAGAAAAGGTTCTGAAATAGCATGTAAAACGGTAGTTGAAGTTTGCGAACAACTAATTAAGGAAAAGACGAAAGAATTTGAAAATCTAATCAAAGACTTTAGCACTGAAAAATCGGATGAGAGAAGAAAAAAAATGGGAGATTCTTTGTACGGTATTCTTGGTAATTCAGTGTTTAAAGCAGTAAAAAACATTGAAGAAGAAGCAAAGAAAACTAACAAACCTTTAAAAGATTATTCCACGACTCTAATAGTATCAATTTGTAAGAAATTCAAATTTGGATGGTTTGTTGGAGCATTTTGGGTAGGTGATGGTGGTATTGGTATTTACAATAAAGACACTAATTTTTTAAAGATTCTAGGAGAATCTGATGGTGGTGAATATGCAGGTCAGACACGTTTTTTAACAATGCCTGAGATAACCCAACCCACAGAATTATACAGAAGACTGAGGTTTGATATTGTTGATGATTTCACAGCATTAATTCTTATGTCTGATGGAATTACTGACCCGAAATTTGAAACAGATGCAAATTTGTTGAAAGTTGAAAAATGGAATGAATTATGGCAAGACCTATCAAAAGAGGTTGATTTTTCGGATGATAACGAAGCCTCAGCAGACCAATTGTTAAACTGGCTAGACTTTTGGTCGCCGGGTAATCATGATGATAGGACAATAGCAATACTATTTTAATTATGGCAAAAACAGTAAAAATTACAGCGACAGACGGCTCACAAGTTGAATTTGTGGACGAAATGATTGGTGCTGGCGGTATGAAAGATGTCTATTTTAGCCCTGACAAAAGTTATGTAGTGGCTTTTTTTAGAGATAAACAGGATTTTAATGCAAAAGACCGATTACAAAATATTACGGGCAAATACAGAGAAAACATTTTTAACCAAGCTGGTGGTGAATATTGGAAAGATTTATATTGTTGGCCAACTAAAATTGTGGAGTATAATGGTAAACTAGGAATTACTTGCCCAACATATCAAAAGCAATTTTTCTTTAAGAAGGGCTCTATAAATAATGATTTTTTAGGAATTAAAGGAAAAGAAAAGGAAGGAAAATGGTATGCTTCCGCTAAAAATTTAAACAAATTTTTAGCACCTGAAGAAAAAGGTGATTGGTTTAAATATTTTCAAATTTGTATTAGAATTAGTCGTGCAGTTAAAAGACTTCATGCTGCTGGCTTAGCTCATTCTGATTTGTCGTATAAAAATGTTTTAGTAGACCCAACAACAGGCCAAGCTTCAATAATAGACATTGACGGATTAGTCGTTCCTGGCAAGTACCCCCCCGATGTTTTAGGTACTCCTGATTTTATTGCTCCCGAAGTAATTTCAACAAAACACCTTCCAATTACTGATGCTAAACGAAAATTGCCAAGTATAAAAACAGATAGACATGCCTTAGCTGTAATGATTTATATGTATTTGTTATATCGACATCCTTTAAGAGGTGGTAAAGTTAATGATTTAGATTCAGCAAAGGATGAAGAGCTTTCTATGGGTATCAAGGCTCTATTTATTGAACATCCAACAGATAGAAGTAACAGAGTAAAAGTTGACCAGTTACACCCAAGTCAGCTACCTCAAGGTGACCCTGTTAAGATTCCATATTCTGTTTGTGGCCCATATTTAAAAGAACTATTTAATAAGGCTTTTATTGATGGTTTACAAAATCCAGATATTAGACCAACTGCTGACGAATGGGAGCAAGCATTGTTAAAAACTGTAGATTTAATGCAACCTTGTCAAAATCCTAACTGCTGGCACAAATGGTTTGTATTTGATAATTCGACAAAACCTAAATGCCCATTTTGTGGTACTGAATATAAAGGACAGTTACCTGTTTTAAATTTATATTATTCCCCAAAAGTAGGTGTTTTCAAACCTGAAAACTACAGATTGATGGTTTACAATAAGCAACTTTTGTACATGTGGCATGTAAATCGTTTTGTAAATGCTAATGAAAAAACTACCCCTGACCAAAAAATTCCTGTAGGAGACTTTCATTTTCATAATGGCAAATGGATTCTAATAAATAGAAAACTTACAAGTATGTACGATAAGGACATTGATAAAAAGATTGAGATTGGCGAAGCTGTTGAATTAACTGAAGGCAAAAAAATTCTTTTATCAAAGGAAAATGGAGGGAGATTAATTATTGTGCAATTAGTAAAATCATAAAACGTAATATTTCAAAATCCTTTTATTGTCAAACTTAAAATTTTTTAAAATGAGCAAATTAAATGAACTAAAAAAATCAATACTCGCCGATGGCGTAATTGATGAACAAGAAGTAAAACAATTACGTGAAGTATTGTATGCTGATGGCGTAATTGACAAGGAAGAAGCAGAATTTCTTTTCGAGTTAAACGATGCTGTAAGCGGTAAAGAAAATCATCCTAATTGGGAAACGCTTTTTGTTGATGCAATAACCAGTTTCTTATTAGAAGATGAAACATCTCCCGGTGTCGTTGATGAAGAAGAAGCAAAATGGCTTTTGGCAAAAATTCAAGGTGATGGGAAGTTGGATAAAATCGAACTTACCTTATTAAATAACCTAAAAGCAAAATCAAAGCAATTACCTCAATCATTATTAAATTTATTGAAATAAGATGGAACACAAGAAGCACTATACCGGGCTTTCTAATGAGCAAGTACTCGAAAGCCGCAATAAATATGGAGAAAATATTTTAACTCCACCAGAGAGAGAACCTTTATGGAAACTTTTTTTAGAAAAGTTTGAAGACCCAATTATCAGAATACTTTTAATTGCTGCATTTCTTTCATTAGGTATTTCATTTGTTCACATGGAGTTTGCTGAAACAATAGGTATCTTTTGTGCTATTCTTTTAGCAACCGGTGTTGCTTTTTGGTTTGAGATGGACGCAAATAAGAAATTTGATGTTTTAAATAAAGTTAATGACGACACGCTTTACAAGGTAATACGAAATGGAAATATTTGCGAAATACCAAAAAAAGAAATTGTTGTTGGTGATATTGTAATTCTCGGTACGGGTGAAGAAGTTCCTGCGGATGGAGAATTACTAGAAGCAGTGTCTCTTCAAATTGATGAATCATGTTTAACAGGAGAACCAATCATTGATAAAACTACCAATCCTGCAAATTTTCATTCGGATGCAACATATCCCTCAAATTGGGCTATGAGAGGCACGAAGTTAATGGATGGTCATGGTATTCTTGAAATAAAAAAGGTTGGCGATGAAACAGAATTTGGTAAAGTTGCAGAGAAAGCAACTGAAATGAGTGGTGAAGAAACGCCGTTGAATAAGCAATTGGACAAACTGGCTAAATTTATTGGTGTTGTTGGTTTTGCTTTGGCAGTCTTGACATTTCTCGCCCTTTTTGTTAAAGATTTATTCTTAGGGGAAGCTCAATATACAATTATTCAATTAGGTTCAATTGGCATAGTAATTTTATCTGCTTCAATAGTCTTGACCAAAGTTTGGTTGCCTATCATCTACGATTCATTTGAGTTATTAGGCAATGAAAAAGAACTACCTAAAAGTGTTGAAGAAGGTAGTTGGTTTAGATGGATATTATATGGGATTGGAACATTTGTAATACTTGCCGCTGCTGGTTATTTATTTGGTATAAACCCTTTAAATTCTGAATCTTGGGTTAGCCTAGACGTTGCAGGTCGGATATTGCAATATTTTATGGTAGCTGTTACATTAATTGTGGTTGCAGTTCCGGAAGGTTTGCCAATGAGTGTAACCCTTAGTTTAGCATTAAGCATGCGTAGAATGCTTCAAAACAATAATCTTGTGAGAAAGATGCATGCTTGTGAAACAATGGGAGCAACAACTGTTATTTGTACTGATAAAACTGGCACTTTGACCCAGAATCAAATGCAAGTTTATAAAGCTGATTTTTTCTGTTTAAATGGTGGTAAACTTTCAAATGATGAAAACCATAATATTATCAAGGAGAGTATTTCTGTTAATTCAACAG
Organism: Lentimicrobium saccharophilum; assembly: GCF_001192835.1. NCBI lineage: Bacteria > Pseudomonadati > Bacteroidota > Bacteroidia > Bacteroidales > Lentimicrobiaceae > Lentimicrobium > Lentimicrobium saccharophilum. Next base: position 1,982,376 of record NZ_DF968182.1, on the reverse strand, counting down.
CATATCTTGATTATTCTGAACCATCAAAAATAAAAACTTTAGGCAATCCAACAGAAGCTGCTCTGTTATTATGGTTGCATGAACAAGGAATAAATTATTTAGATATTCGTGAAGATTCGGAAGTAATCGAACAACTTACATTTTCAACCGAAAGAAAATTTATGGCTTCTTTGATTAACAGCCCTTTGTTAAGTAAAAAAGTCTTATATGTTAAAGGTGCTCCTGAGATTGTTTTGTCAAAATGTGGTAAGATATTAACAGAGCAAGGTTTAAAAGATGCTAAGGAATATAACTCGATAATCGAAAATTCCCTAACCCAATATCAGAATCAGGCAATGAGGACTTTGGGGTTTGCGTACGAGATTATCGAAGACAATATTGACAGATTTGAAAATGGAAAATTAGTTAATTCAAATCTTGTTTTTCTTGGAGTAACAGCAATCTCTGACCCTGTTAGATTAGATGTTCCTTCCGCAGTAACAAAATGTTTAAATGCCGGTATTGAAGTGAAAATTGTAACTGGTGATACTCCGGGTACGGCTAAGGAAATTGGTCGTCAGATAGGTATTTGGAATGACAGTGATAACTTTCATAATATTATTACTGGTATTGAGTTTGAAAATCTTTCCGATGAAGAAGCTCTAAAAAGAGTGCAACATTTAAAAATAATGTGCAGAGCAAGACCAACCGATAAACAAAGATTAGTTCAACTATTGCAAAGAAACGGTTCTGTTGTTGCTGTTACAGGTGATGGCACAAATGATGCACCAGCTTTGAATTTTGCTCATGTTGGCTTATCAATGGGTTCAGGGACTTCTGTTGCCAAAGAAGCCAGCGACATAACACTGTTAGATGACTCATTTAGTAGTATTACAACTGCTGTAATGTGGGGTCGTTCATTATACCAGAACATTCAACGTTTTATTCTTTTTCAATTAACAATAAACGTTGCTGCCCTTATTATTGTCTTTTTAGGTTCAATATTCGGTCATGAATTACCTTTGACTGTTACGCAAATGCTTTGGGTGAACTTAATTATGGACACATTTGCAGCAGGGGCATTGGCTTCTCTGCCTCCGAATTTGCGTGTAATGGATAATAAACCTAGGAAAAATGAGGATTTTATAATTACACCTTCAATGAGGTTCAATATTCTTTTTGTCGGTTTTTCATTCGTAATTATTTTATTAGGACTTCTCTTTTATTTTTCAAATAATGGTGAAGTTAGTCGTTATGACTTATCTCGTTTCTTCACAATATTTGTAATGTTACAATTCTGGAATATGTTTAATGCAAAAGCATTCGCATCAGGTAAATCTGCTTTCCATGGATTAAATAAATCTATTGGTTTCTTAATTGTAGCTTTTGTCATTTTAGTAGGTCAAATATTAATTGTTGAATTTGGAGGCGAAGTTTTCAGGACTGTTCCATTAACATTGAAAGACTGGGCAGTAATTATTGGGTCGACGTCTTTTGTCTTATGGTTAGGTGAAATTATTCGAGCAATTAAACGCTAACGCACATAGCCAAGCACAATGGCAGGTCGCACAAGCCAACGCTAAAGCCAAAACCTGCCATAGAGCTTGGCTATTTTCCTACCCTGACTTACCCGACACAAAAAAACTAAATCTTTTAAGACAGGGAAAACGGTATGACAGGATTAAAAAAATATCTCAAACCATTGACAGACAATAACGCCCAGTTGGTAACACGGTATATAAAAAATTGGGCAGATAGTGTTAAATTTCAAGTGTGTAGCTCGCATTTAACTTTGTGTGGTTTGACAGTGAATCGCTCCGTATTGCCCAACTTTTCATATACCAATCCGTTGTGTGTAATTTGAGCCCACCGTGAAGACATGAAAATACAGGAACAAGAAATAGTCAACAGCTTAAATAATGGAAGTTCAGAAAAACTGGCGGGCATTAGCGGGAGAAACCGCGTGAAAGTTCACTTTCAAAAGCGTTGGCACGCTTAAAATGCCCGGCAAAGTTACAGGAAAAAATTGAGATAGTCAAATTTTGGATGGAAATTTGCCAATTTAAGCTGTTTGATATGAGTATTTTCACGGTAAAAAAGACTGATCATAGCTCCGGCTCCCGCTATCGACTCAATATTTTTTGCCTAAAGTCTTTCACGGTGACACAGGCTCAAACTTTCAGTTTTTTCAAGGATTGTTTAACAACAAAGAAAAAACTCCACACAACATAAAAATATATTCAATGCAGGTGTGAAGAATGAGCAATCTGAGTAACTTTGGATCACAAGTCTGCACTAAATATATTTTTGCCGTTGTGCGTCAGCGTAGGACAGAACAGTGCGGACAAGAAAAGCAAACTGAATGTGAAAAAGTAATTGATAATGGAATATCAGTTTTTACTTTTGATAATATTAGCAGTTATCATCTTTGCATTTAAGAGATGGGGGTTCGATATAAGTCGAAAACAGCGAAGAGACTATTACAGGAACGTATATCTACAATCAGACGAATGGAAAAGAAAACGTTATGTAGTGCTCAAACGAGACAATTGGCGGTGTGTGTATTGTGGTGCTAGGGCAACACAAGTCCATCATAAACGTTATGCTAAGAGAAATATTGGTAAAGAGCCTATCGAATGGCTTGTATCTGTCTGTAACAATTGTCATAATTCTAAACATCATTAAATACAAGCAATTTTTAGAAACATAAAATTAACGGTATGAAAAAAATAATTATCACATTAATTGTTGCATTAACGACAATAGTTTCGTTTGCGCAAACGCAGTTGTCAGACCACCTTATATTTAAGGGAGTTCCGATTGACGGTACACTCAATGAATATGTGTCAAAGATGAAACATAATGGATTTACCCTCATAAACACAAAAGATGGGGTTGCAATGCTAACGGGTGATTTTGCGGCATATAAAAATTGTATTGTAGGAGTAGCAACTTTAAAACAGAAGGACTTAGTTAGTAAAATTACAGTAATTTTTCCTGATTGTGATACTTGGTCTTTGCTGTCGGGAAATTATTTGAATTTGAAAGAAATGCTTACACAAAAATATGGCAAACCATCAAATTGTGTTGAAAAGTTTGATACCTATTCTGAACCAGAAGATGACGGTGACAGAATGCACGCAGTTAAAATGGATAACTGCAAATATTATACAACTTATGAGACTGACAAAGGAAGTATTCAACTTTCAATTGAACACGATGGAGTAACAAGATGCTTTGTAATGTTGTCATATTATGACAAAATTAATAGTGAAATAATCAAAACAAAAGCGATAGATGATTTATAAAACGCCGAACGCACAACAAGGGGTGTAGCCAATGTGGGTTGAGAGTGGGACTACGGAGCTGTTTCGCCCGCTCGGGCGTTTTCGTCGGGGGACGAAAACGTAACACGCTCTCCCACACTTGCCACACCCCCAGCCGTTACCATGCATTTTGAAGAACGACAGTACAACAAATAAAATACGATATGAATGATTTGTTAATAGCAATAATAATAGGACTTGTAGCAGGATTGATAGATGTTACACCTATGGTAATTATGAAACTTGAGAAGGTTGCAAATATCTCAGCTTTCGTTCATTATTTTGTACTTGGATTGATTATTCCATTTGTCGGTTGGGATATGACTCCTTGGCTTAAGGGGGTAATAATTTCATTTCTTTCTGCAATTCCAGTTATGATTATTGTTTACCCAAAAGACAAGAAAGCAATTATTCCAATGATTATATTTTCATTGATACTTGGTGCCGGAATTGGAATTGCTGGAGCAAAATTTATTGATTAAAAGTTTAACAATAATTCAAATGGATAATGTAGTGTATTTAGATTTCAAGGCAAAAGAGCTTGACAATATTAGAAGTGGTCATAAAACTATGATTATTCGAGGAGCCATGGGACGTAAGTTGCCTTATGGACGTGTCAATAAGGGTGATGTTTTGTATTTCATCGAAAACAACGGAGATGGAGTCGTAAAAGGGAAAGCAACCGTCGAAAGTGTTTTCAATTCGGATATATTGACAAAAGAACAATCTATAGAAATTGTTTTGCAGAATCAACCAAAACTGCATTTGAACAAAGGACTTGAACAAAGATTTGCAGGCAAAAGATATTTGGTGTTGATTACAATAAAGGATTTTAGTGATATTGAACCTTTCAAGATTGATAGGTCTGAATATGGAAATATGGACGATTGGTTGCCTGTTGAAGATATTGAAAAAGTAAAACTTAGAAAATAAAAACGCATGGTAACATCGTATATAAAACATTTGGCAGTCAGTGGGTTATCGAGCATTTCAGCTCGTATCAAAAGTACTTGTAACTTGACAGGAAAGTGCTTCGAAATGCCAAACGTTTCATATACGTAACCGTTGGCAACAAGTGTAAAAAGACAGACGACCAGACAGATACGATAGTGATAAATAATAACGAAAGAAAGGATTTAGCTTTTTGATAGGACAGTGCAAATCTGATGGAAATTTATTTTGTTTTTTTTCTTCCCCCCCCTCAAAAAAAAGAAAGAAACCCCACCCACATTGCACACATTGGCAAAGCCCCACGAGCCAACGCTCTAACCAAAGCTTTGCCAAAGAGTGCAATCTTGCCACCTCGTTCAACTAATAAAGAAATTATTCTAAATTTATTCTAAATTGATATTTTTATTTGTGCTATGAAAATTTTACTCATTGAAGACGAAAATGAACTTGCAGAAAGCATTATTGGCTATCTGACAGGAAATAAATTTGTTTGTGAGTGGGCAAACAGTTTACATTCCGCAATGGATAAAATTTCTGATTATGAATACGACTGCATATTATTGGATTTGATGCTGCCCGATGGCAATGGCTTTGAAATTTTAAAAGAACTTAAAAGTCAAAACAAAATCGAAGGTGTAATCATTATTTCTGCCAAAGAAACTTTAGAAACACGGATTGAAGGGTTTAATCTGGGTGCTGATGATTATCTTACAAAACCTTTTCATTTATCTGAGTTATTAGTCAGGATACAGGCACTTATAAGAAGAAAAAACTTCAATGGCAACAATATTTTATTTTATAACGAAATTGAAATTGACATTTTATCTAAGACTGTAAAAGTCAAAAACACTAAAATTGAAATTACTAAAAAAGAATTTGAATTGCTTCTGTTTTTGATTGGAAACAAAAATAGAGTTCTTTCGAAAAGTGCAATTGCAGAGCATCTTTCGGGTGATATGGCTGATATGCTCGATAATCACGATTTTGTTTACGCTCACGTTAAAAACCTGAAAAACAAACTAAAAGGTGCCGGAAGTTGCGATTATTTAAAAACAGTTTACGGATTAGGATATAAATGGCAAAATGACTAAAAAACTTTTAAATACAACATCAAAATCTTACCTGTTATTTACAATTATATTAATTGTAATAGCGGCTCCTGCTTTTTATTACGTTATTCAAAATTTGTATCTCGAAGATATAGATGAAGGATTGGAACTTCACAAAGATGAATTTTTAAAATACTCAAGTATCCAATTGAAAGAAGCCGACATTTCTATATGGAACAGATATAATCGTGATATAAAAATTTTGGAAAACCAATCTGCAAAAAGTGATACTTACTTTTATAAAAATTATTACGATTCATTGAGTGAAGAAAATGAACCTTTTAGGGAATTATATACTCCTATTTCCATCGAAGGAAAACCTTATACCTTGTCAGTTCGTGCGAACATGGTCGAATCTGAGGATTTAATAATAAGTATATTCATCATTTTTATATTTTTATTAAGTTTTTTACTCCTTGGATTATTTTTTATCAACAAACGATTATCGGCTAAACTTTGGAAGCCTTTTTACCTAACTTTAGAGAAAATAGAAATGTTTGAGATTGATAAAACCAATCAACCACAGTTGACCAAAACGAACATTGAAGAATTTAACCGGTTGAATCAAAGTATTGAAAAACTTATAGAGAAAAATACTACCATTTATAGAAATCAACGAGAATTTGTTGAAAATGCAGCACACGAGTTACAAACGCCTTTGGCTGTTTTTCAAGCAAAAATTGATACTTTGATTCAACGCTCAGATGTAAGTGAAGAACAATCGGTGATTTTGTGTTCTTTAAATGAGAGTGTTTCACGATTAAACCGATTAAATAAGAACTTATTGCTACTTTCAAAAATCGAAAATGAAATCTACAGCAGCATAGAGCCAATTTGTATAAATGAAATTATCGAAAAACAACTCGTTTTTTTTACCGAACAAGCTCTTTCAAAAGGTATTAGTTTAAAAACAGAATTGAGCAAAAGACTTATTATTCAATCAAACCAAACATTAGCCGAAATTCTTATTAGCAATTTATTTATGAATGCTATCAAACATAATATAAAAAACGGCCAAGTATGGATAAAACTGACTGAAAATTCGATTGTTTTTTCAAATACAGGAATCCCGCAATCATTAAATAGAGAAAAGTTATTTTTACGTTTCTCAAAAACAAACCCTTTGGAAAAAGGAAACGGACTTGGTTTGGCTATTGTAAAAAAAATAACAGAGATTAACCAATGGTCTGTGTTTTATTCTTTTACCGAAAACATTCATTCTTTTTCTTTGATTTTTTGAAAATTCAAAATTTCTTCTAAATCGGGTTATAATATTGCGATATAAATTTTAATTCACATAAAAAATTACAGAAATGAAAACATCAAAATTATTTGTCATTGCTTTTGCAGCAATCAGCATCAATGCTTGTGCTCAAAAACCTAATGTTCCTGAGAAAGTAAACAAAGCCTTTACACAAAAATTTTCTGATGCCAAATCGGTAAAATGGGACAAAGAAAACGAAACGGAATGGGAAGCCGAGTTTAAAATCAATGGACAAGAGTATTCGGCGAACTATTCTACAGATGGCGTTTGGATAGAAACCGAACATGAAATTGAAAAATCAGCCATTCCGGCTAATGTAAAACAAACTTTGGATACCGAATTTGCCGGCTACAAAATTGAAGAAGCAGAAATTTCGGAAACTGCCGAAGGAAGCGTTTATGAATTTGAATTGGAAAAAGACAAAACAAATATGGAAGTAGCTGTTTCGCCCGATGGGAAAGTAGTGAAAAAAGAAGTAAAAACCGAGAAAGACGAAGAAACCAATGACTAAACTTACTATTAGACAATGCAAGCTAAATTAATTTCCACAGTAATCTTTTTCACATTTTTGATTTCATATTCATTTGGGCAAAACAAAGGTGTTACGATATCAGGTTTAATAAAGGGCAAAGCGGATTTATCCGCTTTGTCTTATGTAAATGTAGTCTTGAAAACCGAAAAAGATAGTGCCTTTGTAACAGGAACAGTAACTAACGAAGAAGGTCGCTTTACTCTTTCTAACATAAAGCCAAACAATTATTACTTTGAAATTTCTTTCATCGGCTATGCCACTAAAAAGCAATCCATTTATGTTGGAAGCCTTTCAGACTTTTTGGATATAGCCACTATCGAGTTAGAAGAACTAATAACACCATTAGATGAAGTTGTTGTTTCTGCAAAACAAGATGATGTAGGCAGTAAAATGGAGAAAAAGACTTTTATGGTTGAAGATAATATTAGCCAAAGCGGAGGTTCGGTTTTACAAACAATGCAAAACCTGCCAGGCGTAACAGTTCAAGACGGAAAAGTGCAATTAAGAGGCAATGATAAAGTAACCATTTTGATTGACAACAAACAAACTTCCTTAACCGGTTTTGGAAGTCAGTCAGGTTTAGATAACATTCCTGCTTCGTCAATCGACAAAATAGAAATAATTAACAATCCTTCATCAAAGTATGATGCAAATGGAAATGCAGGCATAATTAATATTGTAATGAAGAAGAACAATCAAGAGGGATTTAATGGGAAAGTTGGCTTCACAACAGGTATAGGTTCGTTATGGGTTCGACAAGAAAATCTACCAACCATACGACCACAATACACATTTACTCCAAAAATAAATCCAAGCGTTTCTTTTAATTACAGAAAAGACAAAGTCAATGTTTTTTTTCAAGGTGATTATTTATACACCGAAACACTGAATAAAAATGAATTTGTAACAAGAAGTTATGACAATGGTGATGTGATAAATTCGCAATTAAAACGAAATAGGAATACCCATTTTACAACAGTCAAATCTGGAATTGATTATACAATTAATAACCAAAATTCATTAACAATTTCAGGGCTTTTTGGAAGTGAAAAAATAATTGATAGAGGCGACCAACCGTTTTTTAATTCAGACAATTCAGAAAGATATAGATTGTGGCAGTTTTTGGAAGATGAACTAAAGACAACGGCAATGGCAACTGCCTCCTATCAACATAAATTTAAACAAGCAGGTCATTTGTTTAATATTGGGTTGAACTATACATTTCATAGAGAAGATGAAAAATATTTTTATGACAACTATTTACCGTCAAAAACTGGAACAGATGCTTTTAAATTATTATCAGACGAGCAGGTTTATGACTTTAATTTCGACTATATTAAACCACTGAAATACGGACGAATTGAAACAGGTGTAAAACTTCGCAATAGGAATATTCCAACAAATATGCAATTTATACCAGGAGTAAATTCCGTTTTAGACACAAATGCGGGTGGTTGGGCAACCTACAAGGAGTTAATTCCTGCAATTTATGGTAACTATATTTTTGAAAACAAAAAATGGGAAGCAGAGTTGGGTTTGAGAATAGAATATGTGAAAATTCAATATGATGTCAATCCTAATCATAACACTTATAGTAGCGATGGATATAATTATACACAGCCATTTCCTAATTTTAGATTAGCATACAAAATAAACGATAACAATAAAATTTCACTATTTTACAATCGCAGGGTTGATAGACCGAATGAAGTTGATATAAGAATATTCCCTAAATACGATGATGCTGAAATTATTAAAGTTGGAAATCCAGCTTTGCGTCCACAGTTTACCAATTCATTTGAGCTTGGTTACAAAACAAGCTGGGGAAAAGGATATTTTTATTCTGCCGTCTATCACCGTTTTGCGAAAGGAACAATTACACGTATTTCGAGTATTGCTCCAAACAGTGATATCGTATATGCGATATTTCAAAATGCAGGAAGAAGTTATAATACAGGTTTAGAAATTGTGTTGTCTCAGGAAATTGCAAAATGGTATTCAATCAATTTAAATATCAATGGATACCACAATCAAATCAACGCTTTTAGTGTTGAAAATAAATATCCAGTTCCAAACACGTTTACAGACGAAAAACAAGAAATTATTTCAGGAAATTTTAAACTAAATAATACTTTTCATTTGCCTAAAAACATTGATGCACAATTAACCGCAATTTATTTGGCTCCTGACATTATTCCGCAAGGAAGAATTGCACAACGGTTTTCTTTAGACATTGGAATAAAAAAGAGTGTACAAAAAGGGAAAGGTGAATTGTTTTTAAACGCAACAGATATTTTAAATACAATGATTATTAAAAAAGAAATTCAGGGTAATGGGTTCAATTACATTAGCAGTGATTATTACGAGACGCAGGTAATAAGGCTTGGTTACAATTACAAATTCTAACCCACAGTCGTAAGCACATTTGCAAGCCCTCACGAGCCAACGCTCAAACCAAAGGCTTGCAAAAGAGCTTCCGCCTTTACAACGCACCTTGGCATAGCCATTTTGTCCAACGCTCAAAAAAACAAAATAAATTTGTGCTTCGTGGATAGGTTGGTGCAGATTGAGAATGATATGAAAATTAAAGCTAAATAAATGATAAACAGACGGATATGAATGAACACCAGTTGCCAACACGCGGTATAGTTAATTGCCGGTGCAGTGGTTATTCGAGCGGCACAGCTCGTATCAAAAGTAGTTGTAACTTGATAGGAAAGTGCCTCGTAATCGGCAACTAACCATACCGCCATCCGTTAGCGGCTATATTACAACCGACCGTGCTAAACAGAAAGTTCATATATTTGCAGACACAAAAAATTAAGTAAAGACAGAATGTAAAAAATAATTTCTTTCAGACATATCAGAACAACAACCGCAAAGCGGTTGCTGTATTGTTTCATCTTTAACGAAAGAAATTATGTTGATTTTACAAAACATTTCATATACACACCCAAGCAAAGATTTACTGTTTAGCGACATCAATCTGACAGTAAACAATCACGAAAAGACAGCTTTAATAGGCAACAACGGAGTAGGGAAATCTACCTTGCTCAAAATTATTGCAAGCGAACTTCAACCTTCAAGCGGACAAATAAACATTGACGCAGAGCCGTATTATGTTCCGCAAATTTTCGGACAATTCAATCATTTGACAATAGCACAAGCGTTGCGAATTGAAGGCAAATTGAACGCTTTGAAAGACATCTTGAACGGAAACACAAGCGAGGAAAATTTCAATTTGCTGAATGACGATTGGACAATAGAAGACCGTTGCAAAGAGGCACTGAACTTTTGGCAATTGGACGGCTTAGACTTATCGCAAAAAATGGAAACGTTAAGCGGAGGACAAAAAACAAAAGTTTTTTTGGCGGGAATTTCCATTCATCAACCCGAATTGGTTTTGTTGGACGAGCCAAGCAATCATTTAGACGTTTCGGGCAGACAACTTTTGTATAGCTTCATTAAGTCCACAAAAAGCACATTGATTGTTGTAAGCCACGACAGAAAATTACTAAACTTGTTGGACACAATTTGCGAATTAAGTAAACACGGAGTTAAAGTTTATGGCGGTAATTACGACTTTTACAAAGAGCAAAAACAAATTGAAAACAACGCTTTAAGTCAAGACATTCAAAGCAAAGAAAAAGAACTGCGAAAAGCCAAAGAAAAAGAACGGGAAACATTGGAACGACAGCAAAAATTAGACAGTCGTGGAAGAGGCAAACAAGAAAAAGCGGGCGTTGCCCGAATAATGTTGAACACTTTGCGAAACAATGCAGAAAACAGCACATCAAAAATGAAAAGTGTTCACGCAGAAAAAATCGGGGGCATTTCGCAAGACTTACAAGAACTTCGTTCTTCGTTGCCTGACATTGACAAAATGAAGTTTGGTTTTGACAATTCAGCATTACACAAAGGAAAAGTTTTGTTTACGGCAACAAATATCAATTATGCTTACCACAAACAACCGCTTTGGAAAGACAATCTGAACTTTCAAATTACAAGTGGCGAACGAATCGCATTGAAAGGTACAAATGGTTCGGGAAAAACTACTTTGATAAAACTCATCTTGGGCGACATTAAACCGCAAGCAGGAACAATTTACCGAGCAGACAACAAAGCGGTTTACATTGACCAAGACTATTCTTTGCTTGACAACAAACTAAAAGTTTACGAACAAGCCGAACAATTCAATGTTTCTGCATTACAAGAACACGAAATCAAAATCCGGCTCAACCGCTTTTTGTTTACAAAAAATGATTGGGACAAATCTTGTAGTGCTTTGAGTGGTGGCGAAAGAATGCGTTTGTTACTTTGTTGCTTGACGATTAACAGTAAGTCACCAGATATTATTATTTTTGACGAGCCAACAAATAATTTAGACATACAGAATGTTGAAATACTGACAGCAGCAATAAATGAATACCAAGGGACAATCATTGTTGTGTCGCACGATGAAACATTTTTAGAACAAATAAACATAGAACGGACAATTGAACTTTGATAAAAATACAGCCGCTAACAAGGTATTGCCGCAATGGGGGGTAAAGTGCTTCTATGAAACTTTTGTGCTTAAACAAACGGTAGTACATCTATTGAACTTTGGTGCTGAAAATCCCCCACTGCGGCAATACCCGAACCGTTGTGCGTCATACAAAAACAGACAAGAGAATTTAATAACTTAATACAAGACAATATGGAACAGACAAATTATTCTAAAGTATATCGAATAATTCATTGGACGATAGCAATATCATTTACTTTATTACTATTGACTATCTTTTTGAGATTGACGTGGTTGAATAAGTTTAATGTTGCAGCCATTATTCAAGATTATTTGAGCGGTACCGACCAGACATTATCTCAAGAGCAACTAATTGTCTTAGCCAAAAAAATTCGACAACCAATGTGGGATTGGCATATTTATATCGGATATGTATTGGTTGGATTATTTAGTATTCGCATCATACTTCCGACATTAGGGCAAATGAAGTTTCAAAATCCTTTTACTAAAAACCTAACTGTAAAGGAGAAATTTCAAAAATGGACTTATCTAATATTTTATATCTGTGTTTTAATTTCTTTGGTAACAGGACTTATCATCGAATTAGGACCAAAAGAACTAAAAAAACCAATGGAAGAAATTCACGTTTTGGGCATCTACTATTTAGTAGCATTTATTGGGATACATTTAGGAGGTGTCTTAATGGCAGAATTCACTAATCAGAAAGGTATTATCTCAAGAATAATAAGTGGGAAAAAAATTGAAAAATAGAAAGTACGAACGCACAACAGCGTGTATAAGAAATAGCGGGTTCAGTGCTAAATCAAAGGTCAGTGCTTTTAATAAAAGTCAGTACCAAACTGAAAGTGAAGTGCTTTTTAATCCGCTACTTCTCATACACGCAAAACGTTGTGCCCAATTGTATGAAAACACAGACACATAGACAACTAGCATCACAATTAGCTCAGAAAATCATGGATAAAAAGATTTCTTACGAGCAATTTGTTGACCAATATCCTACTGACACTGGAGACGATGAAATAGATTCATTGTTTGATTTGATAGAACATCAACCAAAACTCGGGGGATTTTTAGGCGTGAGACAAAGTACTTATGATGATTACAATTCCGATATTTTTAGACTTATAAAAAAATTAGAAAGATAGATGGATACTTTGTCATTAGAATATGGCATTAGAAATGGTGAAACATTTAAGAATGGTTCTTTAAAAACTGAGCGAAAATATGTTGATTTTGTGGTCTCAGGCCAATCACTTGGACAGATTTTTGGATTGCCTGATTCCGACTTGATAGGAGTTTTTGGTTGGAGCGATAATAGAGATTATGAAAACAAACAAATTGACGAATTTCTTGGATTTGAAAGCCCTGAATTAAAAACTGGTAGAATACCTTTTTACGTCTGTCCCGAATGTGGTGACATTGGATGTGGCGCAATAACTGCTAAGATTGAGTTTTCGGATAACTTTGTGATTTGGAAAGATTTTGGATATGAAAATAATTATTCAGAGCCAGACTTAGATGATTACAAAGAGATTGGACCATTTACATTCAAGAAAGATGATTACTTTCAGATTTTAGATAAATTGAAACAGAAATAAAAAACAACTGGGCACAACAGCCGGTATAAGCTATTGCTGTCAGTGGGTTGCGGTGGTTAATACTCTTGGTCAGGATCTGCTAACTAGACAAGCAAGCGCTTTGAATCACGCAACAGCTCATACCGGCAAACGTTATGGCACATTAAATTAAACAAAAGTTCAAGCAAATGAACAAAATATTATTATTTTCGACTCTTGTTCTTCTAACACTAAAGACTTACTCCCAAAACAATTTTGATTATGGATTGTCTAAGTTCGACTTCGAGAATTACGAAAAAGAAAACCCCTCCTTTGAAAACATTGATTCAATTCTTGGCATTGACAAAGAAAGTATTAATCAGTCGTTAAAATCTCTTACAGGATGCTTTTTCTCAAATATTACTTTTGAGAAAGGGCAAATAATAAAGACTGGCTCAAAATTTTTAAATCCTAATTTTAAAAGGTTTTACAACAAAAAACAAAATGACCCTGAGAATTTTTTGTACAATTTGCCATCCTATGAATTGATCTACAAATTTCACAACTCACAGATTGAACAATTTTATTATTTCAATATTTACTTGAACAGTAAGGGTGAAATAATTGGACAAAACAATTTTCTCCATTCAGACAAAAAGGACTGTACTCTTATTGACTTTGAAAAAGCAAAATCAATTGTAAAAAATAAATGGAAGAATGATAAATCTGATATTTATGTGAGATTTGGATATTACGGTAAGAAAAACTGTATTGCCTGGAAAATTTCCAGATCTATTAGAGGTGAGCATGATGGATATCTTGGAGAGATGCAAACCTTTATTTTAGATGCTGTAAATGGGAAAATTATATACAAGAAAAAAGAAAAATTACTATATGAATAACGTGCCATAACACGCAATAAAAAACATAGGGCAAAAAGTGCTAAATTTGAAGGACATAACATTTAATAAGCGACTTAGTAACTTGAAAGATAAGCGCTTTGAAATGCCCTACGTTTCTTATTGCCATCCGTTGTAAACCATACTGAAACACATATAAAACAATACCCATGAAAAAAACATTATTTGGAATACTCTTATTGATTCCATCATTTGCATTTGCGCAAAGTAGTGAAAAGAACTTTATTGACTTTAATTACATTGAAGTTACAGGAAAAGCAGAGATGGAAATAAGTCCGGATTTGATATATCTTAAAATATTGCTAAATGAAAAAGATAATAAAAACAAGATATCTATTTCTGAAATGGAGCAACAAATGGCGGACAAACTTAGTGAAATTGGAATTGATATCTCAAAGGATTTGCTTGTTAAAGATATATCAAGCAATTTTAAATATTATCTATTGACTAAGAATGAGATTTTGCTAGCTAAGGAATATCAAGTAATAGTTAGAGATGCCAAAACTGCCAGTAAGGTATTTATTGAATTAGAAAAAATTGGAATCTCAAACGTCTCAATTGACCAGCTTGACAATAGTAAAATTACAGAATATAGAAAAGAGGTTAAGATGGAAGCAATAAAAGCTGCTAAAGAAAAGGCTCAATCATTAGCTATGGCCATAAATCAAGATATTGGAAGAGCAATTTATATTCAAGAACTGAACAATAGCTATGTAGATAATAGAGCTTCGAATTTTGTTGTTAGAGGATATGCTAGCTCTAATATATATGGCTCGCGCGCATCGGATCTAGATATTGATTTTGAAAAAATTAGGTTGGAATATAGCATATTGTGCAGATTTGAACTAAAATAGGTAGTACGGTTTACAACAAACGGTATAACCAATTGCCGGTGAATTGGTTATTTAAAAATTACAATTTTTACTAACTTTCCGGTAACTAGACAGAAACTCACATGTACACGGCAACTGGGTCATACCGTCGGACGTCAGTCCGTCTAAAAACCTCCTTTAATTCTCATTTTACTTCAATTTTACACTGCTAAATTAACAAATACTTAGGTTCTAAACAACTTGATTTTTCAAGCGAAACTTGAAGCTGATTTTTTTGCATGCGCCAAAAATGCTCTAATAAAGCCCAAAAGACGACAATATACATCAAAAAATCAACAAGAAAACACCTAAGTGCTTCTTTTCCAATGATATTCAAAATTCTGCGCAAATTGTAGGCCGTGAATACCAATCCTACATCGGCCGAGGCACGTTTGATGCTTTTTTTGGTCATGATGTAATTGAAGCCCCATTGCCTTTTTATTGTGCCATAGGGATGTTCCACAATGGCCTGTCGTCGGCGGTAATAGTTCTGGTTATGTTGGATGCGAATCTTGTTGGCTTCTATGTATTCAACATATTTATTGCGCTGGACGATCTTTCCGTTCTTGATGGATGTAGTGCATAACTCCCTCACCGGACATGTTTTACAGTCAGGTGTTTTGTATTGTTTAAAAGGTGCTGCTTTGCTTTGATACCAGGTGCCATTGGTGTGTAATTCCGATCCCTGTGGACAAACATAATAGTCTCCTGCTGCTTCATAACGAAAATGCTCCACATTGTAGGCTTCATCGGGTGCATTGGCGGCCACAGCAGGAATAGCTACCAACACCTCAACGCCTAGCTCTGCTGCTTTCTCAAATTCACTGCCTGTGTGGTAACCTTTGTCGTAAAGGGCTGTAAATGTATTGTTTCCAACAATGACTTTTGCCCGGCGCAACATATCGCCCATGGCTTTTGAATCATTCTCATTGGTTACTTTGTAATCAATCGGAATGTTGTGCTGATCGTCCACTGTGGTTTGCACATTGTAGGCTACTTCGGTGATGTTGTTGCGGGTAATCATCTGACGGCTCTCAGGGTCTGAGGTTGAAACCTGAACTTCACCGCTTTCTACCAGCTGCTTCTGGATGTTTTCGTAGGATTGCTTGCGTTGCTGCTGTGTTTCAATTTGTTGCTTTAGTTCTTGCTCTTTTTCTTTATCGCCATCATTTTCAGCTAATTGCTTCTCATATTCTCCCAGTTTATTCTCGATATAATCTAAATGGCGCTGGATTTTCTTTTCGTTGAAATTGTTTTTCTTGGAGTTCTGTGCCCTGAGTTTGGTGCTGTCGCCGGCCAGCAGTTTGCCGCCAATCAGGTTGAAGTGCTTTGCCAGGGCAACTGTTGCTCTGAACACTTTTTTAATGGCGTTGGGGTTATCTCTGCGGAAGTTACTGATGGTGTTGTGGTCGGGGTTCAGGCCTTTGAGCAGCCACATCACTTCGATGTTGCGTCTGGTTTCCTTCTCCAGCTCACGTGACGAGCGGATCCTGTTCATATAGCCATACAGAAAGAGCTTGAGCAAGTCCTTGGGGTGATAGGCCGGGCGACCGTTCTCCATGTGATCAACCTTGAATCCAAGTGACTTAATATCAAGGCTTTCCACAAACAGTTCGATCATCCGCACCTCATTGTCGGAACTGATGGCAGCTTCCATACTCATTGGAAAGATATGCAGCTGTTCCCTGTCCTGTCCTTGTTGGTACTTCATTTAAGTTGTGTTGTTTACGCATTAAATGTACAACTTATTATTGGATTATTACGACATTCATTATTGAAAATTTATGCTGTTTTTTTCGGGAGATGATACGGGGTTTTTAGACAGTCTGACGTTGTACGCAATTTATAAAATGAAGTATCTACTATTAATAGGAATAATCTTAATTCTATTCGGATGTACCCCACTTTCGAAAGTTGGAATTGAATATTATGATATAGAACATATAGAGAAAAGTGACTTTTCTTTACTAAATGGCATTTACGAAAATCAACATGATACTGTATCTGGTAAACTTAAACACTCTCCTGGAAATGGCTTCGATGAATTAGAAAGACTTTCGATATTGAATCAACTTTTTCTATCTGTACCTGAATTGTCTTGGAGGGACAGTTTGGGAACTATAATTGAACCTAACGAAAAATTTATTCAGATTGAATTTATTGACTCGAAAAAAGCTTATGTAAGCTTCTATCATAACCATGACTTCATTTTCACTAAAAAAATACGTGGAAAATTTAAGAATGGATATTTTTATTTAAGACCTAAAGGGTTTATTATTCCTCTAATTCCCTTGATATTCGGATACAATTTCCAAAGAACAAGAATCGGAAAATCAGGAGATTTTTTATTAATAGATTACACTGTGAATAGATGGGCATTTGCTTTAGTTGCTGGTTCTTCTGACAAAGGGTATGCATCTTCAAGATATAAAGTGATTAAAAGAAAATGAAAAAAGCGTACAACAGCGTGTATATCCAATGCGATTGAGCAGGTTTGAGTTTTTTAAAGTACTTTTAGCAGGCTGAGCTTGCACTGTATATACACGCGGACGTTAGCGAAAATGCCGAAGGCACGCAGAATCGCCGTTGCACGGCTTTACTTCTGCTATTTTCGCTAATGGCCAGGCAGTAGCCTCTATTCGCTTTCGTGCCTTCGGCACTATCCGCTAACAGCGGATAAAGCGAATAGCGTCTAAAGGCTTTACGTAGCCATCGAGAGCAAGCTCTCTGGCTACTCGCCTTATCCGCCTGGCCATTGCCACCAATTGTATGAAAGACACTGTGAAACATATAACAATTAGAATTTCGAAACCAGAACTTGAAGTAATCAATGAGATTACGGCTAATTCTGATAGTTTATTCGAATTAAATCAGATTAATGAAAATGAATATATTATAACATTTGACAACATAGATAACGCTTCGGAACTTGATGAGTTAATTAAGGACAAATTAATATATCAAGGATTTGACCGAGACTATAACCCAAACAGATTTGGATTAATTTGTGAGAACTTGATTGATAAATTTTATAATGCATTAGAATGAGAGATTTAAAAAATACCTTACTGATTGTTTTTGTTTTTTTGATTGCATTTTCGAGTTGCAGCGGACTAAGAAAAGCAGATAATAAAGTTGTTAATGTGAATATTGACTCTGTTTATAATCATATTTTAATGGACTCTATATTAGTTTCTGGTTGGTATTATATAATTGAAACAAACAATGGATTTAAAAGACAACTTGACAAATCTGATGAATTTTATTTTGTTGACCCTAGACCAATATTAGTAAAAGACCACTTTGATAAAATCGAACTTTTTGAAACCGATTTTAAAGGACAATATCCCGACTACATTGGATTAGAAATAAGGATTAATAAAGAATATGTCAATCTATGGGCAACAGCGACTGAAAAATCCATTGGTAAGCGATTAGGCCTAATAATTGACAATAAACTTGTAAATGCTCCACAAGTCAATGCTAGGATTGAAGGAGGAATGACTGCATTGAACCGAAGTGTTTATTCAAAAGAAGAATTAAAGAAATTTAAAACGAGATTGAAATAACAACAGGTGGCAACAAGCGGTATAAAAAATTGCCGGGTCGGTAGGTCATTCAATGGTTGCAGCCCGCTTCAACTTTTGTGTACCTTGATAAGAAATCGCCCGCAATCGGCAACTTTTAATACCGCCACCGTTAGCAACCATAATATGAAAACGATCATCTTGACAATTTTAATATTTTTGGCCTTACTTTCATCTGGACAGAACCAGAGTACCAAGAAGATTGAACTGCTAAAAATTATATCATCGAAATCATTGCCGGACACAGAACTTGAATACAGCGTTAATGGTATTGTCTTGCGATTTAGCAAAAGTTTGTCGCTGAAATATTTGGACAGCTTACAACTCAGAAATTTTGAAACCACTCTCGACACTTCTGCATTCTCTAAACAAGATCTTGAAAATGTAGCTTTATTGATAAAATCCATTCGTGAATATCTCAACTCCAGCGGAATAATTAAACTGACAGTCCCTCTAAACTTTGATATTATTGTTGACAAAGATGCGAATTATAGTGGTGCAATATTGGGAAGTGTTAATAGTTTACATGATGATTTAATTTGTCAAATGCTAGACTCCGGTGAATTTAACATTTTTTCAAATGGTATAAAACTTCATTCCATAACTAAAGCCCATGTTGTAGAGGAAGATTTAGGATCGAGAAGTGAAACTATCCGATACTATTCAGAAAACAGTAAAGAATTAAAGACATGTTGTCCTTGTTATTTCCTTTTGTCGAATTCATCGAAAAAGAAATAATTACGGTTGCTAACAAAGGCTAAAACGCTATCGGGCGCATGGTTGTAAGGAGAAAGATTGTACATTTATTGGAAATTGTGCTGGCCGGCAAGGTTTTTTTTCAAAACTGCCCGCCAGCGCTTAGCCTCAACCGTTGGCACCAATGCTAATAAATAAACCCAATGATTTACTATTTAAATAATGCCGGATTAGATGAATTAAAAAAAAGGAGAAAAGAAAATCTCAAAATATTCATTGGTTTTCCTCTCTTCTTTATTGCATATTTGTGTCTGTCATACATTAGTATGAGAGGTTCATTGTTCTTTTGGGCTTCCCTTCCCATCTTTCTGTTATTATTTGTATTTATAGGAATTATTTCTCCAACTATAGCAGCTAAGAAATTTGGAAAAGTTATTTCGAAGTTAACATTTGAAGATTCAAGAATTAATTTGAGTACAGAAAAAGTAAATTTCATCAAAGGAAAGACAATTAATATCTTGGATACAGATTATGAATTAGCAGAAAGCAAATCTATACAATATGGTAACGGAAAGACAAGCGGATTGATTATAAAAACAAAGGGGAGTGGTGAATACTTTCTCATTGAAATTTTTTTTGATGAATTCGAGGAAATTAAAAATAGAATGAAAAGATAAAGCACAGGTGCTAACAAAGGCTAAAACGCGAGCGGGCGTATGGTTGTATGAAGAAAGATTGTACATTTATTGAAAATTGTGCTGGCCGGAAAGAGATATTTTCAAAACTGCCCGCCAGCGTTTAGCCTTGGCCGTTAGCAACAAGCAGAAAAAAATCATGGAACATACGTATTGCATAAATATATTCAAAGCCTTGTTAATTATGCTATTAAGCATTTCAAGGCTGTATGCACAGGATTCTCCTTTCCCCGACAAATCTGAATTGGAGGGAAAAAATTCAGGAGATTTTGTCATTAAAAGTGGTACCATTTACAAGAACAAAGCAGATTTTGGATTAATTCTAGTACCTGAGAGCAGAAGTAATCCTCAATCACGACCCATAACCATTCCATTCATCAGACATTACGCCAGAAATGACTCAATTGAGAAACCAATTTTCCTATTGGGTGGTGGACCAGGAAAAAGTAATCTATGGACAGAGATGCCGGAAGTATTCTACACTCATAATGATGTCATCAATGTTGGTTATCGGGGTGTTGATGGTGATATTAAGCTGAAATGTAAAGGAATTGGAGAAGCTATGACCATAAATAATCCTCTTTCGCCAGCCTCGCTTATAACTATGCGAAAAACATTACGGGGAACTTACGATTCTCTTCTACAGGAAAGTATTGATTTAAATGGTTACAATATGCTTGAAGTTGTTGATGACATAGAGGCTGTACGTAATGCTCTGGGATATGAGGATTTCAACCTTTTTTCAACAAGCTATGGAACGCAGGTTGCATACATAGCTTGTTTGCGTTATCCACAGTATATTCATCGCAATCTTATGATTGGGGCAAGCAACAGGGAGCGTCTTTTATTGGGTTGGGAACCTGAAATGGTTGACAAGATGCTGAATAATTACAACACTCTATGGAAATCAGATTCTGAAGCTGTTTTAAAATCACCCGACATTCTAATAACAATTAAAAAAGTGTTTCAAACGTTACCAATTGAATGGCAAAATATCAGGATTGATCCTGATAAACTAAAGCTTGCTTCGTTTTATTTGTTATACGAAACGGAAACAGCAGCAGCGCTCTTTGATGCTTACGTTGCAGCAGAAAAGGGTGATTACAGTGGTTTGGCGTTGATCTCACTGGGTTATGATGAGACTGTTATTGATACATCAAGACAGTATTGGGGTGATTTTATTAATAAAGTTGTCAGTGGTGGTTTGGATACAACGAAAAGCTATGATTCAGAACCTACAGGTTCAATTTTTGGCTCCCCTTCAAGAAAATTCTGGTGGAATTCAACTTCATTGGGAGGATGGCCGGTCAATCAAATTCCAACTGAATTCCGACAACTTGACACCATAAAGGCTAAAACACTTATAATCAACGGAGAACTGGATTTCTCAAGCCCTCCTGATTACATTATGGAATTAAATCCTTACTTGAGTAATGGTAAAATTGTTATTATCCCGTCAATGGGGCATATGGAAGTTGTATATAATCAACGAGAAGGTTTTGAACATCTTGTAGATAAGTTTTATCGTAATGGGATTGTCGATACTTCAAAATACATCCCTAAAAAAATTGACTTCACCCCTGCCGAGACTTTTCAAGATGAGGCAAAACGATTGTTTCAGAATGAGATCAAGTAAGAAAAGAGAAATTGAAATTATAATCTGCCAGTTGCTAACAAAGTGTATATGCCATAAGGGTTTCAGTGGGTATTCAAGCCTTTTAGCCCGCTCAAACTTTCATGTTAGTGGTCAGGGAAATGCTCCGCAAACCCTTACGGCACATACACTCGACCGTTATGCACAAATTAAAAGAATGAGAACACTGCTGATTTTAATAGCTATTATTCTTGCAAGTTGTACTTCAAAAACTTATTTGGAGAAGGCTGAAAATGAGATAAATGAAAACATTGACAAAAGATTGACGATAAATAATTCAAATTTTAACAAAGAACTTGAAGTTTACTTTGAGAATTATTTAAGTTCAAATCATATTGTAAGTAAAAATGAAGATAAAGGATTGATCTATTATAACTATTTGAAATTTGTACCTGATCATGGAGGAGGTCTAAACAAAATTATTAATGATTCATTGACAGCAAAAATAAAAAAAGAACTGGAATTCATTGGTTTAGACTCAGAAAATGGAATACAAAAGCTGTTTTATGAGACAGTAAAACCTGTAGTTGAAAAGTACCACGATAAATTTAAAGCAGAAGAATTTAACGATGAATTAATACATGGAATTGCGGTAAATGATCCAAATGTTGAATTAAATATGATTGTAATAATTAATGGATTACTAAAAAAGTATGATTCCTCTGATTTTAATAGACCCTTTTTACAAAAATTTGTATTACTACTTGTTTTCGTACAACTTGAATTAAATGAATAATCTGTGCATAACAGGCGGTATATTTTATTGCCGAGATAGTGCTGAGTTCAGCTTTTCTGCATCTAATAAACTTTCGTATAACTTGACAGGAAAGTACTTCGAAATCGGCAACAAAAACATACCGCCAAAACGTTATGCGTAATATTATCAGACCATTTTTTCGAAAATCTATGAAATCAATCTTTATAAAAATATTGCTCTTGTTGTTTGGAGTAGAGGCTTTTGCAACATCACAAAGAGCTGATAAACTCCTATACAAAGGAATTGAGTATGATCTATTTAGTAATCCATTAGAAATCTATTTTGAGAAAAATCCTGACAAAAGGCCTAGACATGTTTATGGAGGTGTAATTATTGAATCTACTGACTTATGGCGTGGATATGTTGCTACTTTTGAGATCAAAGACAACAAACTCATAGTCAAAGACATTCAAATACATTGTATTGACACTGCAGATAGGAACAATCATGACATAAGTTGGGAAAGTGTTATAATTGAAGTTTTTCCCGAACCGAAAGAAATGGAGGTTGATTGGTTTACGGGATTGCTTGTTTTACCTTTAGGAAACCTTATGAATTATGTTCATATGGGTTATGGTTCCACATACGAAAACTATATCTTACTAGAGATTAACGAAGGAAACTTGGAAACGGAAAAACACTTCAATTACATAGAGTATGAGAATTTCAAAGGAAGGCAGTTTCAGGCATTCAAAAAGACAAGAGAATACAAGAAAATCAAGAAAGACTTAAGAAAAGGCGGAAATTCGAAAAAATTTATTGACTCATTTTTAAGAAGTTATGTAACAGATTACACGTCAAAAATCCTGATTGAATAAGAAATACTACGCACAACAAAGGCTAAACGCTAACGGGCGCATGGTTTTAAGGAGAAAGATTGTACATTTATTGAAAATTGTGCTGACCGGAATGATATATTTTCAAAAGAGCCCGCCAGCGCTTAGCCTCAACCGTTATATGCTATGCAAAAGAAATCAACAAACAAAGCAAACATTATATTTAAAAATAATTGAAGGAAAAATAAAATGACCTAATGTTATTTGTCATCATGTCATTTACTTTTGTAGAAGAAAAGAATACGTTACTTCAAGAATACTATTTTTTTGTTCACATAACTAATCAACGTGGGCTGCTCGGATAGAATATCATAACCAATTAAACCATCCAATTTCAAATTATACCCCTCATTCAAATGAGAAATATCACTGAATGCAGTTTGGGTTTTTTTGAATTCAACACCTCCAATAACCATCGAATCTAATTTTCCAGTATATATATCCACTACATTCAGGTCAGCTCCACCCATCTTGTCTTTCTTTAACTTTCTGAAATTTGGTTTTAATTCGTCTTTCAGTTTAATATCAAACAAGCTAGATTCTGCTCCGCAATCAATTCCAAACATATATTCTTTACCGTTAATTACACCCTTAACTACTGCAATGTGCCCCTCCATTTCAATAGGCACTTCAACTTGTCTTTTAGATTTGAAGTTGCTTTCTAGAAAGTCTTTTGTAGCCTCTGGTTTAATGAATGTAATTGTATTTTTCTTGTAATCAAAAAACAAATCATATTCCTTATAAACATCATAACCGAGCAATCCATAAAAAGTAGTTTTAGTAGCCTTCTCCAAATGGGATAAATCCATAGAAATCACATTTTGGGTATCCATTGATATTCCGCCAAAGTCAAAGCTTTCTATTTTCGCTACACCTACATTGGAAATTGTGCCTCCTGCACCTTTCGTATTACTCAAAGTCAATTTATTATCTGTACTATCCTTTCCAAGATGTGCACTATTTAGAACAAAAACTGGAGCACCGTTATCAATGAGAAATGTTCTGGAAACCCCATTTAATTTAGTCTGTACCGAAATCAGGTTACCAATTCTTTTAAACGGTATAGAAAAAAAAGCTTTTTCGCTTTGGGTAACTTGGGCATCTGCTTTTGTTGCCATTACCTCCATTGGCAGAAGCCCCAATTCTTTAAGTTGATTCTTTTCATTGAAAATAAAGGTGGATTGTTTTACCCCCATTTCTCCAAATTCTGCTTCATAAACCAACGTCAGTACATCTGTTTTAACTTCACTAACTTTTTTGATATTCGTTACTTTCATATTCAGCTGGTCAAATAGCTGTGGCAGAATTAACAGCGCTACTTCACCGGTATATCCTGCAATAGTAAAGTCGGGCGATAAGTGGTTCATTAATGGCTCAGCACTTTTTCGATTGATTGCTTCGTAGGTTTGAAAAACAATTTTTTCACATTCTGCTGATTCCTGCGAAAAGGCAATATTGTTTAATACTAAGAAAATTACTATGGTTACAATTCGTTTCATATCAATTTTTTTGATGTTTGTATAGAATAAATTACTGTCCTTTTTGATGTTGTACCTTAGTAGGTAAAAGATCCATCTTTATCAGCTTGTTGTTTTTATCAAAAACAAAAGTTGACTTCTTCAATCCCATCTCTGCAAATTTTGCTTCGTAAACCAAGGTTAAAACATCGGTTTGTTTTTCGGAGAATTTTTTAATGTCTGCTACATTGTCCTTTAAGCTGGTGATATACACCGGAAAAATCTCTAGTGCTATCTCACCCTTTTGTCCAGCCATACTAAAATCTTTAGATAGATACTGAGTAAGATGATTTGCCTTTCTTTGATTAATACCGTTGTAGATTTGTGCTACAATGTCTTCGCAAACTTGCTTGTTTTGCGCAAAGGAAAGACTGGCAAAAGCGCAAGTGAATAAAATAATGGCCATAGCCATCCCTGAATTTTTGATTTGATTTTTCATCGTTTTAATTGTTTAAATATTTACGGTACAAAGGTGTGGTGACTTATCTTAACAGAATGTTACCGAAAGTTATCGTTCGTTAAAGTTGAGAACTCCTGACTGCCTTTTCAATTTATTTTAGTAGTTTTAAACTATGAAAAGACATCAAAAAACTGTCCTCTTTATTGCTACAATAGTGCTGCTAACTATTGGTATTCAGGCGTATTGGAACTACATACAGTATGCCAGCAACCGCAGTCTGGTAATTAACGACATACAACGCATTCTGGATGATGTAACCATGGAGTATATCCAATCGCATTCCAATGGCAAAACCCTATCCGATCAGGAAATAACCAAAGAAATCGGTGATTCGAAGAGTGACTCTATACAAAGAATTGTAAATAAGGTCCTTGAGGAATTAAAGATGGATCAACATCTAAGTGCATTGAATGACAATTCACCCTCAATAAGTTATAGTGTAATTGATGTCAAGGTGAATTTAACCGAGTTTGACAGCCTACTAAAGCAAGAACTTAAGCTATACAACTATACCTTGGATTATAGACTAAAAGCAATTGATAATAGCCTAGTAACTGACTCATTAGGTCAATTGTCGGACAATTTTAATATGCTGCAGGCCAATTCATCATTAACTCCGCTTGGATCGAGTACAGATATTGTCATGAATTATGCCGATCCAGTTTTACCTTCATTATTGAAGGGTTTAACCGGGATAATATTATCGTTTATTCTGTGCTGCATAGTTATTTTTGCCTTGTATTATTTATTGCAAATAATTAAAAAGCAGAAAGATCTATCTGAAATTAAGCACGACTTTATAAGTAATGTTACACACGAATTTAAAACACCTATAGCCACAGTGACTAGTGCATTAGAAGCCATTAAAAATTTCAGCAACGAAGAAATCTCAGATAAAACAAAACGCTACCTCGATATTTCCGAACAACAACTGAAAAAGCTTAATCTGTTGGTAGAAAAAGTAATGGAAACATCCCTCCTTGAAAGTTCAGAATTGAAACTGGATTGCCAAAAGAATGATTTGGTGAAGTTGATTAAAGAGTGTGTGCAAAGGCATCAACTAAACACCGGAAAGAAAATAATCTTCGAGAGTACTTTTGATTCTCTGGAGTGCGAACTGGACGGATTTCATTTTGAAAATGCAGTGTCGAACCTTATTGACAATGCAATAAAATATGGTGGTATCGAAATAACGGTAAGCATCACAAAGGATAGTGCCGACCAAGTTCAGATTTCGGTACACGATAATGGAGAAGGAATTTCAAAACAAGACGAACCTTTCGTTTTTGATAAATTTTACAGAGCAAGAACAAAGAATATGCATAGTATAAAAGGTTTTGGCATTGGCTTATATTACACCAAAAACATTATTGAAAAACACAAAGGAACAATTGAATTAATAACTCCAAACAAATTTTTGATCAGACTATGGATAAGATAAATGTACTTCTGGCAGAAGATGAAATTGCATTGGCCACTATAGTTAAGGAAAGTTTGGAAACCCGTAATTTCCTTGTTACTGTTGCCAATAACGGAAGGGAAGCACTGGAACTTTATCAGAAAAACGGCTTTGATGTATTGTTGTTGGATGTGATGATGCCTGAAAAAGACGGCTTCACCCTTATTCAGGAAATAAGGCAAGAAAACGAATCCATTCCAATCATATTGCTTACATCTAAGTCGCAAACCTCGGACGTGGTGTATGGTTTTAAAACGGGAGCCAACGATTATATAAAAAAACCCTTTAGCATAGAGGAATTAATTGTTAGAGTAGAATCATTGCTAGGAAGACAAAGCCAACAATTTGAAGACAAAGTATTTAAATTAGGAAACTATATTTTTGATTTCAGTAGACAAACAATACAATACGAAACAGAGGTTCACGCACTCACATTTATGGAAGCGAAGCTGTTGCTGATGCTTATCGATAATAAGAACGAAATTGTGGACAGGTCATTAATACTAAAGAAAATATGGGGAAGCGATACTTTTTTTAATGGCCGAAGTCTGGATGTGTTTATCACCAAACTGAGAAAAAAACTATCCAGCGACCCCAATATAAAAATCATCAATAGCCGTGGACATGGATATAAAATTGTATTCTAAGTGAAAATACCTAAATCAACACTGACAAAATGCACAGCATATAACAGCACCTACCCAAAAGGCGGGTTTTTGTGCATTAAAGACAGATTTGTGGTGAACGAAACTTTAGTACTTTTAATCAACATTTGTGGTGAATCGCCCGCCCTTCGGGTAGCTGCAAAACGTTAGCACCAATGCTAATAAATAAACCCAATGATTTACTATTTAAATAATGCCGGATTAGATGAATTAAAAAAAAGGAGAAAAGAAAATCTCAAAATATTCATTGGTTTTCCTCTCTTCTTTATTGCATATTTGTGTCTGTCATACATTAGTATGAGAGGTTCATTGTTCTTTTGGGCTTCCCTTCCCATCTTTCTGTTATTATTTGTATTTATAGGAATTATTTCTCCAACTATAGCAGCTAAGAAATTTGGAAAAGTTATTTCGAAGTTAACATTTGAAGATTCAAGAATTAATTTGAGTACAGAAAAAGTAAATTTCATCAAAGGAAAGACAATTAATATCTTGGATACAGATTATGAATTAGCAGAAAGCAAATCTATACAATATGGTAACGGAAAGACAAGCGGATTGATTATAAAAACAAAGGGGAGTGGTGAATACTTTCTCATTGAAATTTTTTTTGATGAATTCGAGGAAATTAAAAATAGAATGAAAAGATAAAGCACAGGTGCTAACAAAGGCTAAAACGCGAGCGGGCGTATGGTTGTATGAAGAAAGATTGTACATTTATTGAAAATTGTGCTGGCCGGAAAGAGATATTTTCAAAACTGCCCGCCAGCGCTTAGCCACAAACGTTATGGGCAACCTTAACAGACCGACAAAATTAATAAATAAAAGAAAACAGTGCCGACAATTGAAATAGTATCTATAAACTCGACAAAAATTGGACTAAGCCAAACGGACTTTGATATTTCTATTATTGAAGAAAACAAACTTATTAGTCATCGCAGCCTATTTTATGACCTGCTTTTAGAACAAAATGGAGTCATTGTTCACATTGGAAATCCTGACTTAAAGGACGACAAAGAAGGTGGATTTTATGCTGGTGCTATAGTTGACTGGGACTTTGAACCTGGAGACATTATTATCCCAGAGTATGACGATAACGACCCAACATATAATCGTGGAGCAAATCAACAATTTAGGTTCAAGTTTTTAAAACAATATAAGTCTGACATTGACAAATTATTAAAAATTGCATTAGATAACTCACCAATTAAAAAAGTTTATTTTTTGACAGACTATCAATTTGGACCAGAAAATGGAAAAATTGAAATCATATATACAATCACAGACCTTTGGACGCAACACGACAACGAAGGACTAGGATTAAACACTTTATATGAAATCTATGGACGATAGAAAGGCAGCCCATAACAGCACCTACCCAAAAGTGGCGGTTCAGTGGTTAAATCAAGCTTTGTGCTTCTATCAAAGTTCGTGCTTGGTTGACTGTGAAGTGCTTCGAAATCGCCACCTTCGGGTAGCTGCAAAACGTTATGGGCAAATTTAAAAGCCACACAACAGATAATTACTTAGTTAATAATTTAATAAGTTTCAAACATGACTGAAAAAACAACTGACAAAACCAATCAAGAACTCTATGACAAAATCATTGAAGGTTTTAACCTTATTCTTGCAGACACGCATAAAATAAATAAGAGAACCTATGACACGTTTGACTTAATGGAGCCGACTTATGGAAACGTTCGAAACTTATTCGACAAAATCGACGAAATAAAATCAAAATTGTCAAGAATAGAGAGTAAAATAAACTCTATGGAGTTATCGATTGCTGACCTTCAGAAAAAGGTTCTGTAAGCGCACAAATCAATCTTGCTTCGACAGATACTCCTCTCTGACAGACATCTTTGAGGGTTTCACGTAATAAAACGTTGTCTTGTACTACTTTAAAATATTCGCTCATTGACACGTAAACAAAACCATCTTTATAAACGGTGTTTACTTCATCTGGAAAAACTTTAATTTTTTGACACATAATTATTTAAAAATTAATGAATTAAACAAAAATCAGCCCATAACAAAGTACATATTGCAGGGCGGTGTTCGGTGGTATGCCAACTGCGGATTCTCGCATCGCCGTTCCGTCCTATCGGACAGGAACGCGCTCCGAAATCCGCTCCGCAACATGTACCAACCGTTATGCGTAATATTATCAGACCATTTTTTCGAAAATCTATGAAATCAATCTTTATAAAAATATTGCTCTTGTTGTTTGGAGTAGAGGCTTTTGCAACATCACAAAGAGCTGATAAACTCCTATACAAAGGAATTGAGTATGATCTATTTAGTAATCCATTAGAAATCTATTTTGAGAAAAATCCTGACAAAAGGCCTAGACATGTTTATGGAGGTGTAATTATTGAATCTACTGACTTATGGCGTGGATATGTTGCTACTTTTGAGATCAAAGACAACAAACTCATAGTCAAAGACATTCAAATACATTGTATTGACACTGCAGATAGGAACAATCATGACATAAGTTGGGAAAGTGTTATAATTGAAGTTTTTCCCGAACCGAAAGAAATGGAGGTTGATTGGTTTACGGGATTGCTTGTTTTACCTTTAGGAAACCTTATGAATTATGTTCATATGGGTTATGGTTCCACATACGAAAACTATATCTTACTAGAGATTAACGAAGGAAACTTGGAAACGGAAAAACACTTCAATTACATAGAGTATGAGAATTTCAAAGGAAGGCAGTTTCAGGCATTCAAAAAGACAAGAGAATACAAGAAAATCAAGAAAGACTTAAGAAAAGGCGGAAATTCGAAAAAATTTATTGACTCATTTTTAAGAAGTTATGTAACAGATTACACGTCAAAAATCCTGATTGAATAAGAAATACTACGCACAACAAAGGCTAAACGCTAACGGGCGCATGGTTTTAAGGAGAAAGATTGTACATTTATTGAAAATTGTGCTGACCGGAATGATATATTTTCAAAAGAGCCCGCCAGCGCTTAGCCTCAACCGTTACCCACGATTTGAAAAAAAATCGATTGTTGTACGTTTTTAGAAAAAAATGTAATAACTTTGTATTTACAAAATAATCTACCATGGATTTATCCGTAATACAAATAGGCAATTCAAAAGGGATACGATTAAGCAAAACCCTTCTTGAAAAATATAATATCAAGGACACGGTTGAACTGATCCTTGAGAAAGGCTATATTATTATTCGACCAAAATCAACCCCAAGAAAAGGTTGGGAAAAAGCGTTTAAAAAAATGCATGAAAACAATGATGATAAGCCGCTGATAGCAGATGTTTTTGATGATGAACATTTTGAAGAATGGAAATAGTACAATATTCTATTATTCTTGTTAATCTGGATCCAACTGTCGGTAGCGAGATCAAAAAAACCAGACCTTGTGTAGTAATCTCTCCAGATGAAATGAATCAGCATCTGCAAACAATTACTATTGCTCCAATGACCTCTCAGTCAAGGAAATATCCTACACGAGTCAAAGTAAAGCACAATGATCAAATTGGCTGGGTAGTTATTGATCAAATCAGAACAATCGATAAACAAAGAATAATAAAAATATTAGGCGAACTTGCTGATAAAGAAATCATTGAAGTAAAAAATACCATAAGGGAAACTTTCGTGGAATAATACAAACCGTGGGTAACAAAGCCTAAACGCTATCGGGCGCATGGTTGTGAGGAGAAAGATTGTACATTTAATGAGAAATT
Source organism: Lentimicrobium saccharophilum (assembly GCF_001192835.1). Classification (NCBI taxonomy): domain Bacteria; kingdom Pseudomonadati; phylum Bacteroidota; class Bacteroidia; order Bacteroidales; family Lentimicrobiaceae; genus Lentimicrobium; species Lentimicrobium saccharophilum. The sequence continues at coordinate 1,951,299 of NZ_DF968182.1, read as the reverse complement.
GTGCTGGTCGGAAAGATAAGTTTTCAAAACTGCCGCCAGTGCTAGCCTCAGAAGTTATGTGGCATTATAAAAACAGGCAACACTAAATAAATAATTTAAAAAAAAGCATTATGAAATACAGAGTACATCGCATAGAAGTCAATAGCGACAATATGCAGGAAAAATTAGAACAGTTTCTGAATAAACTGGATGGTGAAGTTATTTCGGTAATACCGAATGTTCGGCCAACTTTCCAACTTATGGGAGCAACATCCAAAATTGACTTTGTTTTAGTTGTAGAAAAGACCAGATAATTTACCTTTCAGATGATAGAGAAAAGCAGGATATTCATTATTGACAATAAAAGAATAGCATTCTTCCTGATTTTTGTCTTCATGTTTGTCTTTACTGAAATAGGCAGAAAAATATACAGACCTTACATCTATTCAAATGACTTATTTGATTTCTGGATTGCAGACACTATTGGAAACTTTACCGGCACAATTGCGATAATCTTTTTTGATTTTGCAATTGTTAACCCAAAATATAGACAGGGAAGAATTTTAATAATTTTTATTACATTGGGATTGATAGTCTATGAGCTTATTCAATTTATATTGCCAGGAACAAATACTTGTGATTGGAGAGATATTGCAGCAACATTAATTGCTGGAATGATCTCCTGGGGTATTTATGAACTACTTTTTAAGAAACTAAATGAAAAAGAATTAACGCCACATAACAGCACCTTTGCCCAATAGCCTATGAAATATAAACTTGAAACATTGTGCCCCGCAGAAATATTGCACCTCTGGAAAATGACAAGCCCGCAACACGGCTGCTGGGCATAGCTGCAAACCGTTGTGCGAAATTGCTCGTAAAATGAAATTGAACAGCCGTAAATCTTTTCTTGATAAAGTATATTACATTTATTATACGAAGCCAAAAATGTGGCTGTTGCATTAAGAATTGAAAAGGTATAGAGCAGGAACCAAAAAATGAATCAGACAAATACAAAGAGATTCCTTTTTGTTGTATGGGACGGAGGAGGTACTATTCCTCCGGCGTTAACTTTGGCCAGCCGGGTTGTTGCCGCCGGCCATATTGTAAGGATATTGGGACCCCGATCTATAGAACAAAAAGTAAAAGCGCTTGGTGCCGATTTCTCCCCATATCGGCGTGCACCCGATCGCGATCCCAGGAAGCTCGATCAAGACGGAAAAGTAAAAAGTCCGGCGTCGGTGGCAATTGCCGCTTGTGCTGAATATGCCGACGATGTAAAAGAAACTATCGCTTTGTCACCCGTTGACATCATTGTGACCGACTACATCTTGACCGGCGCGTATATTGTGGCTGAAGCGTTGGCCATTCCGTGCGCATCGCTTGTCCCTACCGTTTATCCCCTACCTGCGCCCGGATTACCTCCTTTTGGATCCGGATTTTCTCTTGCAAAGGGCCCTGCCGGAAAAATACGTGACTCGGTGGTCAATTTCCTTTTGCAACGTCTGTGGAATATGAATCTGAAAAGACTCAATGAAACGCGCGCACAGTTTGGTGTCTCCTCAGTAAAATCCATCAAAGACCAAATGCTGCGCGCAGGACGCATGCTGGTTTTGAGCAGTAGCGTCTTTGACTTTCCCGCAACATTGCCTGCCCACACGGTATACTGTGGCCCGCAACTAGAGGATGCGAGCCAGTTTAAATCGTGGAAGCTACCGTGGAATGATAAGGACAAAACGCCTTTGGTACTTGTTAGCCTCAGTACAACGTATCAAGCACAAGACAATGTAATACGGCGGCTGTTGCGTGCCGTAGAAGATCTTCCTGTTCATGTCATGGTGACCCTCGGATATTCCATGAGTCCCGATCAGTTTCAGGCTCCTGCGAATGTTACATTGGTTTCGTTTGTGCCTCACCAGTGGATACTTCCACACACAGCTCTTGCAATAACCCATGGTGGCCACGGTACGGTTCTGGGAGCACTTTCATACGGGGTTCCTCTTATTTGTATGCCCATGGGTCGCGATCAAGGAGATGTTGCTGCGCGTGTGGTTTGGCTGGGCGCGGGGATAAGAATCTCCCAAAAGGCAACACCACAGACATTTCGTTCGGCAATTACACGTGCTCTCAACGAATCGGGTTACCGCGACAAGGCTAGGACGATTGCATCGATGATGGCACGGAAAAACGAACCAGCACGTGCCCTTATCGAGCTTGAAACATTGATTCTTGAAAGAAAAGGGGCGAACGTAACATGAAAGAGAAAAACGCAACGCAACGAAGACGAAATCCTGCTGCTACAGTTCTGGAAATTATGATACTACTGGGTGCACCGATTCTGTTCCACTTTCTTTTGCCAATTGAGAAGGTGATAACCGGATTCTGGAGATTCTCGGGAATTATTGTCATTGTTTTTGGATTGATATTGGCCAATTCGGGTGCTGGAGAATTCCGCAAAGCCGGAACCGATTTTCAATTGCAGACAGGCGGTCGCGCACTAGTAACCTCGGGTCCATTCCGCTATAGTCGTAATCCGATGTATTTGGGAATGCTGATATGGCTTACAGGACTGGCGGTACTTCTCGGATCGCTGATTGCTTTTCTTTTCCCACTTCTTTTCTTTGTGCTTGCGAACTTTCTACTTATTCCCCCCGAAGAAAAAAAACTCCAGCAAACCTTTGGTGAGCAGTTTGTCAGCTATCGGCACCGCGTTCGACGGTGGTTATAATTCTTTTGGCTGCTATATCTGTATTTCCAGGGACGGAGGTTATTCATTAATTCAGTGATTTATATTTGACACTGTTTTGATTGTGAATTTGCATTAAACAGCTTACTGCCATTACCTCCCGGAGCGATTTAAATCATAGATATAAATGAAATACATATTACTAAAATATTCAATATTTCTATGAAATAAACTTACCCGAAAGCCAGCAACTTCGCACAACTGCGTGTAAATGCCATTGCCACTTAGTGGTAATTATTGTCTGTTCAATATTTGCAACGTATCTTTATTTACGAAGCAATAGTGGCAATGGCAACAGCACTTAAACGCAAAATGTTGGCGGTAAGGAAAAGTGCACAAGAAAAGAAGATAAACCCTGAGAATAAACCAAACAAACCATTTTAAACAATCGGAGAAATTTATGGGGATGATTCTTCAAAATATGCTATTCGTAAATTGCAATGCTTCAAATGTAAATTCATTAATCTCAATTAAGTACTTTTATTTAACTTTTCTATAAAATGAAAATTACAACCTAATAATTCAGTTATTACGAAATTATATCATTTTTTTTCAAACCCAATAATAGCGAGAAATTATGATTGCTAAAACTTTCAAATGGATCGGCTGTCACCAGGTTACAGCTTTTTTTATCATCACATTCGTGATAACATGGGGTTTGGGATTTTCCTATATAGCAGTCATGAACGGGAAGTATCTTGTTTTGCCCCTGATGTTCCTGGCAACCTGTGGACCTGCCCTTGCTGGGATAACGGTAGCATGCATTTCCGGTTCAAACCGACCATCGGCAAAAAAAAGGATTTCATGGATCGCTTTCTTCATCTCATGGATCGTTGTAACGGTGGCCTTTATTGCAAATCATCTTTTCATTAATAAAGGGCCAGTATCGACCGCACTTGTGGTTTTGGTGGCTATCTCAGCTCTTCCTGTAGCATTCATCGTGAATCTCGTCTATACCCGTTACTCCATTGTAAGAGGGTTTCAACTGAAGTCATTCAGATCAGGCGCGATTCCTGCGTGGATTATTATCGCGTTATTGGTTTTTCCTTCCCTGACATTGATTTCGGCTTTAATCAGCAGGTTACTGGGTCCAGAGTCACCCTCATTTTCCAGCCTTCCGGCTACAGGTTTTGGCCTGGCCGGGTTGATTGTTGTAAAACTTCTGTCACAGTTCTTTTTCTTTAACGGAACCGGTGAAGAAGTGGGATGGCGCGGTTTCGCGCTTCCCAGGCTCCAGGTGTATGCCAGCCCTCTTGTTGCCGGCCTGATACTGGCTCTGTTATGGGTACCGTGGCACTTATTTCTTTGGATCGGTGAAGGTAAAGCTGTCTTGACAATATCGTTCTGGGTCAATTCTTGCCTGCTGCACATACCTTCCGGTATTATTCTTTGCTGGTGTTATAATCGGAGTCGCGGAAGCGTGCTGGTCGCTGGCATCGCTCACGCATCTGCAAATACTGTAGTTGCATTTCTCCAGCCTTTAGAACTGAATATCATGATTATAGTCTTGTTTGTGTTTGTTGCGGTAATTGTTATTACCGATCAGATGTGGAAACGCCTTCCCGAAGACCATCCTGCAGTGCAAAAGGCATTGAACTGACTGGCCTTTAATAGTTTTAGTTTGATATAGACTATTGAGCGTCTTCGGAAGAAGTTTCATTCATCTGTTGCTTTACATATCATGTGACCCGGGATATTTTGATTCACACAGATAATAATCACTGTTGTCAACACGACATTACAGGCAAAACTAACAACATGCAAATGAAAAAAACACTACTTCTTCTATCGGCAATCATAGCAATATTTGGTTCATCAAGCGGACAATCTTATGACTATGATTGTGTTATTAATTTTGAAAGCAATCCTTGTTGGGGTGTTTACAAAATTGACACATCATATTCCATGAGTAACTGGCACATTTGTATACCAAATAAACAAACGTTTGAAAGTGCATTTTCTGCGCCTTTAGCTATTCTCACCGATAGTACCGGGCCTTATCGGGTTAACGACACGTCTTCATTTACAGTTCAATTGACAGATCATTCCCAGTGTTGGTGCATGCCGATGATCGGAGCATTCTACAAAATGGAAAGCGACTCATTAACAGACTTTGGATTGATAGAACTTTCAACAGATAATGGCTTAAGCTGGAACAATATACTATCAAACAATGTCATTCCGGATGGGTTCTGGTTAACCCCAAAGCCAATATTTACCGGAAGAATTTCTGAATGGACCGAATTTTTCGCGATGTTACCAAATGTTGAAAATATTGACACGCTCCTGTTTCGCTATACATTTATTAGTGACAGTGTTCAGACTGGTAAAGCTGGTTGGATACTAGATGACATTAAGTTGTTAATTCATACCGAAGGCGCGCCTGAAATTGAAATCCGGAATGGAGTAAGCGCTTTCCCGAATCCGGCAAATAATACTATTATTATCTCACATGCTGCATTTCAAAATGGTTTGTCAATTTCAGTTTATAACATTCAAGGACAACTATTATTTAATCATCCGATGCAACAGGCCAAAACAGAGATAGACATGTCTCAGTTTGAAAACGGTGTTTATTTTATAAGAGTATTTGGTGTAAATACAAACGTTGTAAAAAAGATTGTAAAAGGATAAATATTGTTTGAAAGATAGACAATAAGCGGACGGGCGCATGGTTGTAAGGGGAAAGCTTGTACATTTATTAATAATTCTGCAGGCCCGGGAGAGATACTTTCAAAACTGCCGTCCAGCGCTTGGCCTCAACCGCTGACGAACCCGGGCGGCAGCGGCAAACCTTTTGGCAGGTAATGATATAGCAGATCAGCAAACTGAATTATGAAATACATTTCACGGGCAGTCTGGATTTTATCGGCAGTAAGTTTGTTTACCGATACGGCAAGCGAAATGCTGTACCCGGTAATGCCCATTTATTTAAAAACAATCGGGTTTTCAGTGGTGCTGATCGGAGTACTTGAAGGCATTGCCGAAGCAACGGCGGGTTTAAGCAAGGGTTATTTCGGAAAACTTTCCGACACTTCAGGCAGGCGCGTCCCTTTTGTGCAGATGGGTTATGCTTTAAGTGCGTTATCAAAGCCCATGATGGCGGTATTTACATTTCCGCTCTGGATATTCTTTGCACGGACAATGGACCGCTTTGGCAAAGGTATCCGGACAGGGGCCAGAGACGCCTTGCTTTCTGACGAAGCGACTCCGGAAACAAAGGGAAAAGTTTTCGGGTTTCACCGCTCTATGGACACACTGGGCGCGGTAATCGGTCCAGGCCTGGCTTTAATTTATCTGTATTTCTATCCTGAGGACTACAGGACACTGTTTTTCATTGCACTGATTCCGGGACTGCTCGCCATTATTTCTTCACTCCGCCTCAAAGAAAAAAATGTTCACAAGGACAAACCAAAGGTCAGAACAGGTTTCTTTTCATTTTTAAAGTACTGGAAACAGAGCCCGGCGGTTTACAGAAAAGTTGTAGCCGGGCTTTTGGTTTTTACGCTTTTCAACAGTTCGGATGTGTTTCTTTTGCTGCAGGCAAAACAGGCGGGATTAAACGACACAATGGTTATCGGGGTTTATATTTTTTATAATCTGGTTTACGCCTTGTTTGCATTCCCGATGGGCATCCTTGCCGACAGCGTCGGATTGAAAGCAATATTCATCGCCGGGCTGTTGGTGTTTTCGGCTGTATATTTTGGGATGGCAGTAAACACAAATCTTTACGTCTTTTTCGGATTGTTCTTTTTGTATGGCGTTTATGCTTCCGCAACAGAAGGGATTTCCAAAGCCTGGATTTCGAACATTACCGGAAAAAAGGATACTGCAACGGCAATCGGGACATTTTCAGGGCTTCAGAGTATATGCACAATGCTGGCAAGCTCACTGACCGGATTTGTCTGGTTTAAGTTCGGGGCGGCAACAGCCTTTGTTTTAACAGCGACCATGACATTGATCGTTGCCGCTTATTTTTTCACCGTACCAAAGCCTGTCAACGGAGTTGCTGAATTATAACTGAAGCGGCAGGGTGGTCTTTTTGCTTTCCCGGTTTAATAACCGGAGGTGGTTAAAATTCAGCATCCTGCAAAATTTCAGATAAGCCGCCGGGATCATTTTTTAACTATTACCATAATACTGTCGGGCTAATAACCTATAAACCTTCCTGAAAAGGGAATAATTGCAAAATAATTGGCAGTTTCGAAAATACTACAACATGGATTGCCTGTTAACTCATATTGGTAAAATCAATATATCAATAAACCTTATACCATAAATTCATCAGGCTATGGAAACAAAAAGCAAACTGATCCGCGTTTTTGCCGGTTCCGAAATAACGGTAAACCTGCTTAGGCATGAACTGGAAAAGGAAGGCATTGCAACAAACGTTATAAATGAATTTGAAGAATCCAATTTCAGGGGATTCTCAACCGGAACTCCCTATTCGGTTGATTTATACATTCTTGATACGGACATGGATAAGGCGGAACCGATTGTGAAGGCGTTTCTGGAGGTCAATAAAATGTGAAGGGTTACTGACAGTCTGTTGTTATTCATGACCAGGTGCGGCCTAAACAGTTATGGGTTGCTGATTGTTAATGGAGATCAGGGTATCCGTGCAGGATGCCGGCACTAAAACAATCCGGTTATGAAAACAAAAAGACATTTATCCCCGGCAGATAGCGAAACCTTGCTGAAAGTGCTGGAAGCGCGTTTTTTGAAAAATATGCGCCGGCACCCTGATATGGTGTGGGGGGCGGTTTCGGAGAGGCTGAGGCAGCATCCGGAAAAGCTCTGGTCGTTGAATGAAATGGAACGCACAGGCGGTGAGCCGGATGTAACAGGAGTGGAACCCGCAACCGGCGCAATTATTTTTTGTGATTGTTCGTTGCAAAGTCCTTCGGGGCGCAGAAGCCTCTGTTACGACCGCAAGGCCCTGGAATCGCGCAGACAGAACAAGCCGGTGGGCAGCGCGCTGGAAATGGCTGAGACTATGGGCATTGAGGTGCTGGCCGAAGCGGAATACCGGGTTTTGCAAACGCTGGGCAGCTTCGATACCACTACTTCCAGCTGGATCATCACTCCTGAGGAGGTGCGGAAACTTGGCGGTGCTCTTTTTGGCGATTTCCGTTATGGTAAGGTTTTTGTTTATCACAATGGTGCTGAATCTTACTATGCATCCCGGGGATTCAGGGGCATGCTTAAAGTCTGAAGATACAGACCGGCTGCATTCCGGAATGATAACAGGGCATTCATAAAGCTTCGTACAATGAAACAAATCCTGATTGTGCTGATCACGCTCCTGATGACAGGAACGGCACATGCACAAACGCTGGTGAGGAAGGGCAGCAGTAGTTACGGGGAGGTGCTCTGGAATTGGGACGGACGTTACCTCCGGAAAGGAAGCAGCGCTTACGGACAAGTTATTATAAACTACGATGGGACTGAAATCCGCCAGGGATCAAGTACCTATGGAGAAGTGCTTTTTAACTGGGATGGCCGTAATTTCCGGCAGGGCAGGAGCACCTACGGCAAGGTGTTGTACAACTGGGGCGGTGGATATATCCGTCAGGGAAGCAGCGATTACGGCACCATTCTGTACAATTTCGACGGCAACCTGGTGCGTCATGGTTCCAGCAATTACGGATCCGTTATTTATAACATTGAAGGAAAGCTGCCGGTGGCGGTGCTGATTTTTATGCTGGAGTAACAATTGCTTTTCCGGCTGCAGGATAAAATCTGATTTTTTTTAAGGGTCAGACTCCCTTGATTTTTATGAAATAACCGCTGGGTAAAAACCTGCGCAACAATCCATCCGGCATAAAAATCCCTGAAGCTGAAAACTCCGGACCAGGCCTGCAACACATCAGCAGGGTGAATTACAGGCACTTTCAAATCAAAAAAAACTTTACTTTAGCCCTTCTGTTTTCAATCTTCCAAAACTAATCAGTCATGATCAGGAAACTATTACTTATGGTGCTGGCAATCAGTTTGTCAGCCGGGGTTAAAGCGATGGACGATGCCCGTCTGCTGCGCTTTCCCGACATCAATAAAAACCTTGTCGCCTTTGTATATGCAGGCGATATCTGGACGGTTTCAGCCAATGGGGGAGAGGCCCGGAGGCTGACTTCGCACGAAGGGCTGGAGCTTTTCCCGAAGATTTCACCCGATGGCAACTGGATCGCCTTCTCGGCCGAATATTCGGGAAGCCGCCAGATATGGGTGATGCCTTCCGGTGGAGGTACAGCCCGTCAGCTCACCTGGTACAACGAAGTCGGTGTAATGCCGCCGCGCGGCGGATACGACCATGTGGTGCTCGACTGGACGCCCGACAGCAAGGAAATCCTTATCCGGGCCAACCGCACCACCTTTGGCGAACGTAACGGAAAATACTTTCTGGTGAGTCTTGAAGGCGGATTTGAACGCCCCCTGCCCATCGTGAATGGCGGGTTTGCCGTACTTTCGCCCGACGCGAAAAAGTTGGCCTTTACCCCGGTCGACCGGGAGTTCCGCACCTGGAAGCGCTACAAAGGCGGTCGGGCAACCGAGTTGTGGACTTATGATCTTGAAAATAATACCGCCGAACAGATTACCAGCTTCGCCGGATCCGATCAGTGGCCGATCTGGTGGGGCAGCGACATCATCTTTGCCTCCGACCGCGACCTGCGGCTGAACCTGTACCGATACAGCACAGCCACCAAACAAACTACGCAGCTTACCTTTCACAAGGATTTTGACGTGATGTGGCCTTCCGGCGAAAACGGACAGGTGGTATATGAAAACGGGGGTTACCTCTACAAGCTGGATATTGGAACCGGCCGTTCCGAAAAGATTACCGTCAGCCTGAATTTCGACAATCCGAACCTGGTGGCTTATTTTAAGAATGTGAAGGACGACATTCACAGCTTCAACATCTCGCCAACCGCCAAACGTGCACTCTTCGACGCCCGTGGCGACATCTTTTCGGTGCCTGCCGAAAACGGGGTGGTGGAGAACCTCACCCAAACGCCCGATGCACGCGAGATTTATCCCGCCTGGTCGCCCAATGGCAAATACATCTCTTACTATTCTGACGAATCGGGCGAGTATGAGATTTACCTGCTCGAAAATGTAAAAGGTGCCAAACCCCGGAAAATGACTTCGGGATCCGCTGCCTGGAAATACGACGCCGAATGGTCACCCGACAGCAAATACCTGGTTTACAGCGACCGAACCATGAAACTCCGGCTGGTAGATGTGGTATCCGGTAAAGAGACAGAAATTGATAAAGCCACCGACAGCGAAATCCGTACCTACGCTTTCTCGCCCGATTCAGAATGGATCACTTACAGCAAGGAGAGCGAAAACGGTTTCTCCGCGGTCTGGGTTTACCATATCCCTTCGGCAAAAGCCACTCAGCTCACCGATAACCGCTTTGCGGACTATTCACCCGTATTCAGCAAATGCGGTAAGTTCATCTTCTTTGTGTCTGACCGTGACTTCAACCTGGAGTTCTCAGGTTTTGAATTTGATTACCTCTATAATAACGCATCCAGAATCTATGCAGTAGCGCTGAAGAACGACGGTACCCGCCTCATTAAGACAAAGAACGATGTGGAGCCGGTGAATGAATCAAAACCTGCTGAGGAAGCAAAGGATTCCAAATCGAAAGGAAAGTCGAAGGAAGAGCCTGAAAAGAAGGATGACAAGGTGAAGGTGAGTATCGACTTTGAAGGTATCAATAACAGGGTTGAAGCCTTACCCGTATCCGCAGGCAATTACCGTATCGTTGGTCCGGCTGATGGTGGTCTGCTTTACATCGCCGATGGCAAACTGATGCGGTACAATGCCGCCGATGAGAAGACCGAAGAGATTATGGACCGCGTTTTTGTGGCTGTTCCGAGTGCCGACGGTAAAATGTTCTTGTACCGTTCGGGTGGTGATTACGGAATCGCCAAAGTTGCTCCGGGTCAGAAACCCGGCACCGGCAAACTTGAACTTGGCCGCATGGAAATGAAGATAGAGCCCCGCAAGGAGTGGAACCAGATTTATACCGATGGCTGGCGCATTTTCAGGGATTATTTCTATGTGGATAACCTTCACGGCGTGGACTGGCCGGGCCTGAAGCAGCGTTACGGCGAGCTGTTGCCTTATGTGGGAAGCCGTTTCGACCTGGATTATATCCTGAATGAGATCGTTTCTGAATCCAACACGGGCCATGCTTATGTTGACTGGGGCGACATCAAACGGGTGAAACGCGTGAATACCGGGCTGCTGGGCGCCGAACTGGAGGCCGATGCTGCGGCCGGGCGCTACCGCATCGCAAAAATCTACAAAGGCGAAAACTGGAATGAAGCCCGCCGTTCGCCGCTTACCGAGCAGGGTGTGAAAGTAAAAGAGGGCGATTTCCTGATCAGCATCAATGGAAGAGAAATCACCACCAAAGACAATCCTTATCTCTTCCTCGAAAATCTGGCGGGCGTAACGGTTGAAATCGCCGTCAGCGCCAATGCCGATGGCTCCGGTGCTGAAACCTCAACCATCAAACCCATTGAAAGCGAGGTTGAACTCAGGCACTTCAACTGGGTGGAAGAACGCCGGTTGATGGTGGACAAGCTTTCGGGCGGACGCATCGGATACATTTATGTGCCCAATACGGCTCAGGACGGCAACCGTGAACTTTATCGCGGCATGTACACCTATCATAACAAAGAGGCGCTGATCATCGATGACCGCTACAATGGCGGCGGATTTATCCCTGACCGCATGGCCGACCTGCTCGACCGCCGTACGCTCACCTACTGGCACCGTAACGGCATGCAGCCCAGCAAGGCTCCCGGCATTGCCCACGACGGCCCGAAGGTGATGCTGATCAACGGATACAGCTCATCAGGCGGGGATGCATTCCCTTATTTCTTTAAGAAAATGGGCCTGGGCAGGCTGATCGGTACCCGCACCTGGGGCGGCCTGGTTGGTATTTCGGGCAATGCACGCCTGGTGGATGGAGGATACATCTCCGTTCCCCGTTTCGGTATTTTCGATGAAAATGAAAACTGGATCATCGAGGGTATTGGCGTTTATCCGGATATTGAAGTGGTTGACCGTCCGGAACAACTGGCCAAAGGCATAGACCCCGGCATCGAAAAAGCCGTGGAAGTACTGCTGAAAGAGCTGGAAGCCAACCCGGTGAAGAAAGTGAAGTCTCCGGCTCCTCCCGACCGCTCGGGATGGATAGAAAAGGAGATCAGGTAGTCCACGACGGTTGTGGATGGATTTGCAGTGCAAGCCCTGCCGGATTCCGGCAGGGCTTGCACATTTATGGGCACGGACGTGGACGTCCGCGCCTGCGGGCAACGGTGGCCGGGCAACGGTGGCCGGGCAGCGGTGGCCGGGCGGTGGTGGTCGAGCGGTGGTGGTCGAGCGTAGCCGAGACCAGCCGAGACCAGCCGGGACCAGCCGGGACCAGCCGGGACCAGCCGAACCAAACCAACCGGACACATTTTTAGAAGATACCATCTGGAGAAACCTCAACCCTGGTTGCTGAGCGACGGTGGTCGAGCGGTGGTGGTCGAGCGGCGGTGGTCGAGAGTAGCCGAGACCAGCCGAGACCAGCCGGGACCAGCCGAGACCAGCCGAGACCAGCCGAGACCAGCCGAGACCAGCCGAGACCAGCCGAGACCAACCGAAGCACAACCTCAATCTTATCCTAACCTCAATTCCCCATCCATTGCCTGAAGTTTATGGCTTTCAGGCGGCTGACCATCAGGTCGCCGGAAAAGGGCGGGTTCAGGCGCAGTTTAAGCCTGCCTCCGAAATGGTTTTCCACCCTGTCGACAGCCTTTGCATTGACCAGCAGCTGCCGGTTGGCGCGGTAAAACTCATCGGGATCAAGCTGCTCTTCTAGTGCATCCAGTGAAAAGTCGAGGATGTGCGTATGCTTGTTAAACGTAACCGCGGTGGTGATGCGGTTCTCATTATGGAAATAGGCAATGTCGGATACCTCCAGCCTGATGTAGGCGTCGCCTTTCGATACCAGGAAACGCCGGCGGAATTTTTTCACCCCTTTCCGGATAGCTTCAAGAATGTCTTGATAATCAGGTGTATGGTGCAAGTCAACGGCAAGCCCCGTGAATTTTTCAAATTTCAGGATGGCCTCTTCAAGCTCTTTTTCCCTGAAGGGCTTGAGCAGGTAGTCGATGCTGTTTACTTTAAAGGCCTGAATGGCGTAATTGTCATAGGCTGTGGTAAATATAACCATGCTGCTGACTTCAACCTGATCAAAAATGGCGAAGCAAAGTCCGTCGGCCAGCTGTATATCCATGAATATCAGGTCGGGTTGCGGATGCTGTTTCAGCCATTCCACGCTGCGTTTTACACTCTCAAACGTGCCGGAAACTTTCCATCCGGGGCGCAGTTTGAGGATCATGCCCTCCAGCAGCCTGAGGTTATAGTCTTCATCTTCGATCAGGAGAATGTTTACCGGCCTGTTCATAGCAAAGGGATTTCTACTTCAAAAAAGCCGCTCTGCCGCCTGACTTCAACCGGACGGCCCGTGAGCAGGGCATAGCGCTGCTGCAGGTTTGTCAGTCCGGTTTTACCGGACCATGAAGCTTCTTTATGATTAATGTTATTGGTGACTGTAATGCTGTTGTCGCTGCTTCTGATGACAATATGCAGCGGGGAGTCTTTCAGGGCGATGTTGTGCTTCAGGGCATTCTCGATCAGCAGCTGAAGGGCGAGCGGCGGGATTTCCCGGTTGATTGCTTCATTACTGATATTTGTTTCCACAATCAGGGCGTTTCCCATGCGTTCCTTGTGCAGTGCAATATAAGCCCCGATAAAACCGAGTTCCTCCGAAACTTTCACCGTGCTTTTATCCTTGCTCTGCAAAACGTAACGGTATACATCGGTAAAGTTCTGGGTAAATTGTATGGCAGATTCCGGTTCGTAGGTAATCATTGATTTCAGCACACTCAGGTTGTTGAAGAGAAAATGCGGGTTAAGCTGCGCCTGCAGCGAACTGTAATCACTGGCCAGTTTGAGATTTTTCATCTCTTCGAGTTCTCTGATGGAATTTATCCATTGGTCGATGATGCGCAGGGTGACTGAGATCAGGATCAGGATAAAAGTGAAGATCAGTCCGAACAGGATCATCATCTGCATGATGGGATTCGAAAAGAACAGGGGTTCATTCCCTGTAAGCACCACAGCCGCCAGCAGGGCTACTCCGAGCAGCAGGCTGACTATGGCATGCAGGACAATGCGGAGGCTGATTTTTTCAGGAATCGGCAGATAGCGTTCAGCTATATGATCAAAAAGCACATTTCCTTCGCTGATGATATTGAATACCAGTATAGTGCGTAAATATTTCAGGAGTGTAACCTCTACCGTCCCGTCGCCGGCAAGGCGGGAGGCAGAAAACAGAAACAGCCAGCCGGTAGCGCTTACCAGCGATATCCTGATCAGTACGCTTTTCAGGGTGTAATCCGACAGCCGGCTGATGAAATGCAGGTTGTGATTGTTCATGCTGTTTGTTTTCATACCTGCTCAAATTTAGCTCTTTTTCATGAGGAAGCGGAATATTTGAATTCCCGGCATTCAGATCATGCCGTAAATGTTTTATAATCCATGCATCAGCGGGCTGGTTTTTATTCAGCATTGAGCATGCCGGAAACCTTCAGCCAGGCGGTTTCTTTTATTTTGTATTCCGAGCGGGCATCGATCAGTTCGCTGTGCGCTTGCTGCCATTGTGTTTGCGCGATCAGCAGGTCGCTCATCGTCCCCATGCCGACTTCATAATTGTCGCGGCTTACGCGCAGGTTTTCATTTGCCTGCTCCAACGCTTCCTTGCTCATCCGGATCCGGTCCGAAGCCAGTATCAGGTTAAGCCTTGCCTGTTCTGCTTCGAGCAGCATCAGTTGGTGATATTTGGTCAGCTCCGTTTCCCTGATCTCCTTTTCGAGGCGGGCGGCTTTGATTTTCTGTATGCCTTCACCCCAGTGAAAGAGCGGGATACTGACCGATGCCAAAACATTGAAACCGGTATTTTCAAAGCCGGTGCCGCTCAGTTCAATTCCGCCGATGTGGTTGTATCCTGCCCGCACCCCTGCAGTTGGCAGAAATTCTGCCCTTTCCATACGGATCTGATGATCCTGTATGCCGATCTTTTTCAGCAGCAGCTGGTATTCCGGCCGGTTTTCAGGCCTGGCGGGTTCCGGATTCACGGTTGTTGGAGTTAAGCTTTCCGTATCCTGTATGGTGTCGGTAACTATGATCCTTGTGTCAAACGGCAAGCCGGTCACCCGGCACAGGTCCATGCGGCTGAGCTCCAGCCCGTGCTGTGCTTTTAGCCGGTTCAGTTTTGCCTGATTGAGTTCGGCCTGTGCTTTCAGCAGGTCGTTGCGGCTGGCCATGCCCACTTCATAACTGTTGGATGCCAGTTGAACCAGTTCCTCAAGCATTATTACCGCCTGTTCGGCAAGCATGGTTTTGCCCCTGACCGATACAAACGTCCAATAAGCGCGGTCAGCTTCCTCCAGGGTATTTCCCAGTTGCAGGCGGGTGTTCTCTTCGGCCATTTCCACCCCCAGATCAGCCATCTGATTTCCTGCCCTTATCCTGCCGCCCGCATAAACAGGCTGTTCAAGACTGATGCCGGCAAGGTACGCGCCATTAAGACTGATTTCGAGGGGCAGCCAGGCATACATATTGAAAACAGGATTGCCGTCAGGGCCGATTACCGGCTGTCCGGTCAGCGGATTGACCATAATGTTGGGCTCCAACTGGCCGGTCAATGGATTGGGAGTTTGCGTAGGCAGGAACATCTCCATTTCAAAATCCTTGTTCTGGTAGATGCCTGTGCCTGATACTGAAAGCGAAGGCAGCCGGAGTGTACGCGCGGCGGCTTGCATGCGGTTTGCTTTTTCGGTTTGCATGCCGGCAATCTTCAGGTCTTCGTTCTTCTCCAGGGCCATTTTACGGCATTGCTCCGGGCTGAGTTGCTGCTGCCCTGCAGCCTGTGAGCCAAACGCCAGTATCAGTATCAGGGAATTGATTATCAGTTTGTTCATGCGCATGTGTCGTTATTTTTATCAGGTACTGAAGCGGGTTTAACCCCGTAGAAAACGGCGTAAAGAATTGGTACAAAGAGCAGGGTGATAAGGGTGCCGACCAGCAGTCCGCTGATGATGGCAACGGCCATACTGGCGTACATGGGATCGGTGAGTAGAGGGAGCATGCCCAGGATGGTGGTGAGTGAAGCAAGGATCACCGGTCGCGCGCGCGAGATGGTAGCATTAATCAGTGCCAGGTGCTTTTCAATACCTGCTGCAATCAGCCCTTGCGCTTCGTCGATCAGCACAATGGCGTTTTTAACGATCATTCCCATCAGCCCGAATGAGCCGATGATGGCCATAAACGTGAATGGCTGCCCCGCCAGAATCATGCCCGGAACAATGCCGATGAAAGCCATGGGGATGCAAAGGATCACGATCAGCGGTTTCCTGAAATCGTTGAACAGGAGGATTAGTGTGAGGATAATCAGCAAAATGGAGATGGGCAGAAATCTGAAGATGTTTCTGAGCGCGTCTCCCTGAAGTTCATGTTCGCCCACCCACTGCATCTGATAGCCCGCGGGCAGCGGGATGGCTTCTATCGCCTTTTTGCTGAATCTGCGCGTTTCGGCGGGACTGTAACCGTCTTTTGGATCGCATTGCACCTGAATGGCTCTCCGCCCGTTCACCCTGTGCACAACAGGCTCCTGCCAAGTCAGGTCAATGCCGTGTGTGACCGCGCTCAGCGGGACCGGGCTTACCAGCTCCCGGCTCAGGTCATCCATCGACTTAATTCCCGTCATCAGTTCCCTGACCGTTTGCTCATTGATTCCTGAAATATCGGGCAACATGCTCCAAACGGGGATTTCTCCGGGATTTTCGATGCGCGAACCATCGTTGTTGCGCAGTTTCAGCATGATATTCACGCGGGTCTGATCTTCAAAGTAGCTGCCGATGGGCAATCCGTCGGTGGCTGCCAGCAGCGCATTGCTCACATCCTGCCTGCTGACGCCCGCCCTGCCGGCTGCCTGAGCATTGTAACGCACAGTAAGCGCTTCGCCCGGAGATTCCCAGTCCTCTTCGAGGGTGTACGGGTCAACATAAGGATTTTCTCTGAAAATATCCATGGCCTGCCGGCTGAGATCCCTGAGCACAGCGGGATCGGGCCCGGAAAATTCGGCCTCCACCGTATGCGAAGCCTTTATGGAAAGGTTATACTTCCTGATCCTTGTTCTTGCATCCGGAAAATTCCTGTGAAGATATTCCGAAATTAATGGCTTCATCCGGATCATGGTTTTATAATCGTCAAAGTTTACGATCAGTTCACCGTAATTATCGCCGGCTTCGCCCAGCGGACGCACCAGGCAGTAACGGGTGGGTGTCTGTCCGTGACTTGAAACCACCATTTTAACCTCATCCAGCGAATTAAGATATGCTGTGATCTGATTAAGGTCATCCTGCACCTTACGGGGGCTCACCCCTGCAGGCATGCGGTACTCGATGTATGCCTGGTTGTAGTTGAAGTCAGGGAAGAAGGTTTTCCTGATATTTCCGAAATTCAGGGCAGCGGCCAGCAGGAGCAGGGCCGATACCGTGAGTGTTAGGGTTTTGTAGTGAAGCAGTTTGTATAGCACCTTGCGAAGTGTGCGGTACGATTTTCCGGTAAAGAGCGCTTCTTCGCCTTTTTCAGCGGAGGGCTTCAGCATCAGGCCGGCAAACAGCGGCACCTGGGTCATGGCCAGCAGCCAGCTGATCAGCAATGAGATACACAGGACCACAAACAGGTCGCGTGCATAGGTGCCTGCAGCGTCCTGCGAAAGGTACACCGGCAGGAAGGCTGCCACCGCGATAAAGGTTGCGCCAAGCAAAGGCCAGGCTGTTTTCTTTGCAGGATTTATAAGTGCCGCAGGTCGGGGGATTCCCTTTTTAAAGTTCACCAGAATGCCGTCGAGCACAACAATGGCATTGTCCACCAGCATGCCCATGGCGATGATAAATGCCCCGAGCGAGATGCGCTGAAGCGTTCCGCCGGCCGCGAGCAGGATGGGAAATGTAGCCAGGACCGTAAGAATCAATCCTGTTCCTATGATAAATCCGCTTCTCAGTCCCATGGAAATCATCAGCACCAGGATTACGATGGCCACCGAGGCGATAAGGTTCAGCATAAAGCCGTCGATGGATTTTTTAACCATATCGGGCTGAAAGAATACTTTTTCGAAATTGTATCCAACAGGCATGTTTTGCTGCAGTTCTGCCAGTCGTTTTTCCACCCTTTTCCCTACTTCGACGATGTTTTCGCCCGATTCCATCGACAGGGAAATGCCGATGGCTTTCTGATTGTTCAGGTAAAGGGTGTTTCGCAAGGGGTCGCTGTAAGTATCATTTACAGCAGCGATGTCGGAGAGTTTGAAGAGGTTGCCGTTGATGCCTTTGACCATGGTATTGGCCACATCCTTAGCGTGGGTTGTCTTTCCGTCCACGTTTAAACCGATCCGCTGATCGCCGGTTTGGAGGGGCCCCGGGTAAACGGTGGAAGTACGGCCGTTAACGGCGGCCATCACCTGAAGGGGGTAAATGCCGAGTTCGCCCATACCCGAAGGAGTGAAAACGATTTCGGTGACAGGTTCCTGTTCACCATAGATCTCAACGCGCGCCACCCCTTCAACGGCCAGCATTTCGCGCTTGATATAACGGGCCATACGGCTCATTTCACTGTAGGTGAAGCCTTCGGCCGTCATGGCATAAAACATGCCGTATACATCGCCGAAATCATCATAAATCACGGGTGGCTGAGCGCCTTCAGGCAATGCCGGCAGCACTTCGTTCATGCGGCGCCTCAGGTAATCCCAGCGTTGTTCAATCTCATCCTGGGGAACAGTAAGTTCAAGGGTAACGGCAACTATTGAAAGATTGGCCATGGATTTGGAGCGTATGCTTTCCACATTGGCCAATGTATTGAGTTTTTCTTCGATCACATTGGTTACCTGCATCTCCACTTCATGGGCCGATGCCCCGGGGTAAACCGTCACAATCTGGCTCTGCATCACCACCAGCTCGGGATCTTCCAGTTTGCTGATGCGCTGGAAGGCCAGGATACCCCCGGCCAGCATGGCAAAGAAGATAAAATAGAATATCGCCTTCCGGTGAAATATATAATCGGTTATGTGCATCATAACATTCCTCCGGCGTTGGTTTCTGAAACGGGTTCAACAGGGACAACTTTCTGGTTTTCGCTGAGCAGGCTGACTCCGGCTACTACCACCTGTTCTTCCGGCTTCAGACCACCGCTGATACGGATTCTGCCGTCGCCGGTCAGCTTACCTGTGGTTACCTCACGGCTGGTCACGGTTTGCGTACCGGGTTGGTATATCCAAACATAAGTTTTACCGTCGCGGTTGAACAACGCGCTGAGAGAAACGCATAATTGTGATCCTTCGCTGATTTTTTGCAGAATTTTTACTTCAATATCCATTCCTGCGGCAAGTTTTGAGCGGGCTTCGGAATCCATGGCCAGTTGAAGTTTATAAAGCTGATTATGGCTGGCTTTTTTACTGAAGCTGAGCAGCTTAAGCTTAAATTGATTTTCGGGAAGGTTTGGTTGTATGCCGGTGTATGAAACGATTTCATCGCGCCGGAGATACAGCGATGCCGGGATGTCGGTTTCCACCCGGAACTGTCCGGCATCAAGCAGGGTAGCCAGGGGCATCCCCGCGTCGATAAGCTCATTCACACTGAAATTGATTTTTTGAATATACCCCTGTGAAGGTGCCAGTAAGCGGGTATCGTTGAGCTGGTCTTTCGCATTTTTCAATTTGGCGGTAACCATGCGTTCTCCTGCAACCGCCTTATCGTAATCATTGCCGGCAACGCTCTGGCGGTTGTGCAGTTCGGTAACCCGCCCGGCTTCAGCCTTCACCTGGTCGTACTGCGCCTGAGCCGCCTGCAGCTGTACTTCGTAGTCGCGCGGGTCGATGCGGGCTATCAGCTGACCGGTTCTCACAAAATCTCCTTCCTTCACGGCAATCTGAGCAATCGGCCCGGCCACCCTGAATGCCAGGTTGATTTCACCGCCTCCGGTAATGATTCCCGGAAATGATTTCTCAAGCAGGGAATCGGCCGGAACTACAGTTTCAACTTTTACGCTTCTGACGATTTCTTCCGGTTTTTGTGAAATGCCGCTGCATCCGGCCAGCAGCCCGGGGAACAGGCAGATTGATGCAATGCTTCTGATGGATGTCATATTTTTATGGTTGATTAACATTGAAAATGCAAAATTACGGCTGCTCCGGAGCCGGGTTTTAAATAAAATTCCTGAGATGCTGAAATCGGCGGTTGAAATGCAAATAGGCCCGGCAGGCATGATTCTCCGGTAACCGTGGCTCAGGGTAATTAATTTCGCGGCGTTTCATAAGTTGAATTCCGGATGCAAAACAGGCGTATGTATTTTCTGGATTATTATTGTAATTTGTTGTATATTTGGTACTTCGGAATGAATCAGGGGATGATTTTCATGTCGGGGCTGAACAATTTTATCCGCATGCCGTTCACTCATAGGGCAGGGGATGCCTGAACCTTTTCAAGAACAACCCTGGCTTGCAAATTCTCTCGTTTTAAATCAGGAGATTTTATATATGAAGCGAATTATACTAACTGCAGTCATCTTATTTCCATTATTCAGCTTTGCGCAAACCCTTTTCCGCAGTGGGGTCTTTCTGACCCACTCCACCGGTCAGAACATCTGGGGGCCCAACGGTTCGCCCACCAGCATCCCCCAGGAAATCCAGGTTTATAATACAAATCATGGTTATACCGGCAGTCAGGCTGTGAGCATGGTGCGGCAGTCGTGGCCGCTTAATCCCTGGGAAAACGAATGGGAACGCTGGCACCGCATATTCGACGGGGAGGATCCAGCTGCCAACATCACACCCATCCTCACAAACAATAAGATTGTTGTGGTCAAATCCTGTTTTCCCTCTTCGGCCATGACCGGATGGGGACAACCTTCCGATACGCTGAACCGCACGGTAAAATCCGTGTATAATTATAAATGGCACTGGCGAAGCATTGTTTCGGTGATGGCGCAGCATCCGGAAAACTTTTTCGCCATATGGACCAATGCCCCGCTCAATCAGGCAAATACCAATCCGAATGCCGCGATGTTGGCAAAGTCATTCTGTACCTGGGCAAAGGATACCCTGGCGCAGGGACTTGACCCTGTGATGGGCGCCATGCCTCCGAATGTTTACGTTTTTAATTATTTCGCCAAGCTGACGGATGCCAATGGTTACCAGATGCCCCAATACGCGGTGAGCAACACCGACAGTCACCCGAATGCCGCGGCCACCGCGCTGGTTGCTCCTCAGTTTGTCAGCGAGATATTTGGTGCGGCCATCGCCTATGAGCAGGGTGCGGCTGTTTTGTCGGTAATGCCGGCCAGCCAGCAGGTAACATCCCAGGCCGGTACCGCGGAATTTACAGTTACCACCACGCTTGGCTGGACGGCCCAGAGCAATGCCGGGTGGTGCACAGTAACGCCTTCCGGATCGGGAAGCGGGATACTTAACGCCCAGTATGCTGAAAATACGGAAGTTTCGCAGCGGTCGGCGCTGATTACCGTTTCTTCGCCTGGGATCGCTGACCAGACAGTGACTTTGACACAGCAGGGTGCAGCGGTTGTGCTGAACGTTACCCCCCAGTCTCAACAGGTGGAATCCGGAAGCGGGACCGCTGAATTTAACGTTGTGTCGAATACCAGCTGGAATGCGCAGAGCGATGCAGGGTGGTGCACGGTAACGCCGGCGGGAAGTGGCAACGGGATGCTGGTTGCAGAATGCGAAGCCAATGGCGGTTCGTCGCCCCGTACAGCCACGATTTCTGTCAACGCGGAGGGCGCTGATCCGGAGATTGTTACAGTAGTTCAGGCCGGAGCAAGCGCCGTTTTATCGGTTTCTCCGGTTGAGCAGTTTGTGACGTCCGAAGCGGGGGCAGCGGAATTTTCCGTAACTTCAAATACTGTGTGGACGGCGGTCAGCAACGCGGAATGGTGCACCGTTACTCCTGAAGGAAGCGGCAGTGCCGCTCTTTTGGCTGAGTATTATGCCAATTCTGTGAACACATCAAGAACTGCTACGATCACAATTTCTGCCGCCGGAGCGCCGGATCAGCAGGTGTTGCTGGTTCAGGAAGCTGCAGCGGCAACCCTTGCCGTAATGCCTGAGATGCAGCAGGTTTCCCCGGATGCCGGATCGGTCGTTTTTTCCG
The DNA here is from genome assembly GCF_001192835.1 of Lentimicrobium saccharophilum. NCBI lineage: Bacteria > Pseudomonadati > Bacteroidota > Bacteroidia > Bacteroidales > Lentimicrobiaceae > Lentimicrobium > Lentimicrobium saccharophilum. The sequence continues at coordinate 1,929,279 of NZ_DF968182.1, read as the reverse complement.
TTTTTTCAAATACTTCATGGAATGCAGTCTGCAATGCGACCTGGTGCAATGCGGAGGCTTCAGGCGAGGGTGAAGGACAGATCAGTGCCGTGTATGAAGCGAATCCTTCGGAAGATGACCGGATTGCCGTAATCACCGTTTCTACGTTGAATGGCGGTCCATCTGCGGAAGTGCTCTTATTGCAGGAAGGTCTGGTGACCAATGTTGAAATTATCCAGGCAGGAACTTTTACAGTCTTCCCTAATCCCTCCGGCGGTCAGGTAAGGATTAGCGGACTGTCACTGGCAGGAGGCAAAACCCGCTGGCTGTTGGCCGATCAGGCCGGCAGGCTGGTGAAGTCGGGAGAAGCAGTACTTCAGAATGAAATGTTTTTTGATCTGGGGAAACCGGCACAGGGGCGGTATTTCCTGATACTTAAATCAGATTCAGGGACACAATGGGCATCCCTTATTATCAACTGATGCGTTTTGTCGAAGGTGTTTATTAAATGCGTATCTTTGCAGCTCATTTAAAGTAGCTGTTTCTCATTTATAGGTTTATATCCTTTCCTGCCCATCGAACCTTCGTTAATGCACGATTCTTTCAGAACTTAACTCAGGACTCTCCGATAAGTCACGGTTGTTTGCCGGCTGCGATCACTTTATTTAATATTTCATGACATTTGAAAATCTGAACATCATTGCGCCCATTACCCAGGCATTGAAACAAAAGGGTTATGTAGTACCCACCCCCATACAGGAAAAAGCAATTCCCCATCTTTTAAATGGTTCCGATGTTTTCGGCACAGCCCAGACAGGAACCGGAAAGACTGCCGCATTTGCGATTCCCATTCTGCAAAGGCTTTACAGTAACGGTAAAGGGCACAATTCCGGGATCCGTGCACTGGTGCTCGCCCCCACGCGCGAACTGGCCATACAGATCAGCGAAAGCTTCAGCGACTACAGCAAAGGACTGAAACTCCGCCACACCGTTATTTACGGTGGTGTTTCACAGAATCCTCAAACGACAATACTGCGAAAAGGCATCGATATCCTGATCGCGACCCCCGGCCGTTTGCTCGACCTGATGAACCAGGGCTTCGTCAGCCTGAATTCCATAGAAATTTTTATCCTTGACGAAGCAGACCGTATGCTTGACATGGGTTTTGCTCCCGATATCAAACGCATCATAGCCAGACTTCCGGCTGAGAGGCAAACCGGATTTTTTACCGCTACCATTCCCAACGAAATCAGGGCGCTTGCCGACAGCCTGCTCAACAAACCGGTAAAAGTGAATGTGGCTCCGGTTTCAGCACCGGCTGAAATGGTCAGCCAGTCAGTATATTATGTTGAAAAGGCCGATAAGCGCGCCATGCTGCAACAGGTTTTTGCCTCTGAAGAGATTGAAACGGCGCTGATTTTTACCAGGACCAAACACGGCGCCGATAAGGTAACCCGTGAACTGAACAAGCTGGGTATTTCCGCCGCTGCCATTCACGGCAATAAATCACAGCAGGCCAGGCAAAAGGCGCTGCAGGGATTTAAGAACCGTTCCGTCAAGGTGTTGGTTGCCACCGATATTGCCTCGCGCGGCATCGATGTTGACAAGCTTTCGCATGTAATCAATTTTGAGCTTCCGGAAGTTCCCGAAACCTATGTGCACCGCATCGGGCGCACCGGCAGGGCCGGAGAGGCCGGCACGGCAATTTCGTTCTGTGCTTCGGAAGAGCGCGGAAGTCTCAAGGATATCAATAAGCTGTTGCCCCGCTCGATCGAGGTGAAACGCATGAATGGCTTTGTGGCCAGTGTACCTGCCGCTCAGGTGGGAATGGATGTGCAGGCTGAAGCTGTTCACCACCGCAACCGCATGCCACGGCCTTCCGGCGCGAATCATCGCCCCTTTCAGCGTAAGCGCTGGTAGTAACTGATAAACCGCTTAAATAAACCTGCTGCTTAAAACCGGCAGGTTTTTCTTTTTTCAGGCAGGCATAATCCCGGTCATTTTGCTAATTTAGCGAGACGCAATTCTGCAATCTGATTATCCGATATCCCATGTTGCTCAACAGTTTCAGCCTCGACGCCGACAATCCTGAATTCCGTTATGCCGTTGATTTCGTGATGCATACCAACCGTATGCTCTACCTTACCGGGAAAGCGGGAACAGGCAAAACTACCTTTCTGAAATACCTGAAAACCGTTTGCAACAAAAATATGGTGGTGCTGGCGCCTACCGGCGTGGCGGCCGTGAATGCGGGCGGGCAAACGATTCATTCCTTTTTCAATATCAAACCAAGTGTTTATGTGCCGGGCGACAAGCGGCTGAGGACACGGATTCCGCCTGAAGATCCCGATAAAAGCATTATCAACGACCATTTCCGTTACCACCGCGATAAGCTGGATATCATCCGAGGGCTTGAGTTGCTGGTTATCGATGAAATCTCCATGGTGCGCTGCGATCTGCTTGATGTGGTCGACCGCCTGCTCAGGGTATTCCGGAAAAGGGAGTTTACCCCTTTCGGCGGGGTGCAGGTGGTGCTGATCGGCGACAGCTTTCAGTTACCGCCCATCGTGAATCAGGACGACTGGAGTATTCTCGGACAATTCTACACCAGCCCCTTCTTTTTCAGTGCAAGGGTCATACAGGATATGAAACCGGTTTACATTGAACTGAAGAAGATTTACCGCCAGACAGATCAGGATTTCATTGACCTGCTCAACCGAATCAGGGTGAACAGTCTCGGGCCGGAAGACCTGACACTGCTCAACAGCCGTTACCTCCACGGCTTTTCGCCCGAAGAGGAAGAGGATTATATCATTCTGGCGACCCACAACCGCATGGTGGAGGAGACCAACGAGAAGCGGCTGCGTGAGATTGATGAACCGCTGATGCGGTTTGAAGCTGTGGTGGAAGGTACATTTCCCGAAAACAGTTTCCCGGCCGACGCCATTCTTAAGCTGAAAGAGGGAGCCCAGGTGATGTTTCTGCGCAACGACAGGAACAAACGCTTCTACAACGGCAAGATAGGCCATGTGATCGAGATATCGGAAGAGGGACTATTCGTGGAGTTGCCAGAAGGCGATATCATTGCCGTGGAACGGGAGGAGTGGGGGAATATCCGTTACTCATGGGACAGCAAGGAAAGCAAGGTGGTGGAGGAGACCATCGGTACATTTGTGCAGTATCCGCTGAAGCTGGCCTGGGCCATTACCGTGCACAAGAGCCAGGGGCTTACTTTTGAGAAAATCATTGCCGACCTGGAGGAAGCTTTTGCCCCGGGGCAGGTGTACGTTGCCCTCAGCCGGTGTACAGCGTTTAACGGATTGCTTCTGAAAACCCCGCTGAATGCGCGTTCCATAAAAACCGATCCCGTGGTGCTGGAGTTTGCCAGACAGGAAACCCCCGAAACCCTTCTGGTCAGTGAGCTGGAATCGGGGAAGGCAACCAATTATCTGAAACGCGCCCTGGCCGCTTATCTCAACCGCGATTACAACAAAGCCGTGCTGATGCTGCTGTCGGCGGTGGAACAACTTAACGGCAAGGGCCGGAGCAGGGCGCTGGTACTGGGTGCTTATGCAGCCGGCCGCCAGCTGAGGAAAGGAAAACAACTGATCGCAAAAGTTCCGGTACTTCTGAATGCTGAAAACCGGCAATCCAGGCCGGATCATCCGGCCGCTGATCCTGAAGCCGGCGCAGAACTCCGGAAGGAAATCCGGAAACTGACGTCCGGCATAAAGGAACAACTGAAAGCCGTTCAGGCATGTATCGATCTTTCGGACAGGCTGAAAGCGCGTTTTGGAATCGTGCTGCCGGAACCGGATTATGAAACGGAGCTTCGGACACTGATGACGAAATTGGAGCAGGCCATGCAGGCACTCAAAGCCGGTCGTAAGAAAACGGCCCGTAATAAGAAGAAATAAAGCCGGTATCAGAGGTAGTGAAGTATAAAACTTAAAAAACAGAACCAATGAAGATATTTTTTTTGCTGTTAACAACAATACTTGCAACCTGTGTTTCCGCGCAGGACCGGATAACCGGCAAAACCTTCGCGACCCGTTCCGAAGTCATTGGACAGCAGGGGATGGTGGCCACCAGTCATCCGTTAGCAACCCAGATCGGGATTGATATCCTGAAAAAGGGCGGAACGGCGGTGGATGCGGCCATTGCCGCCAATGCGGCACTGGGGCTGATGGAGCCCACCGGCTGCGGGATTGGTGGTGACCTGTTTGCCATCGTGTGGGATGCCAAAAGTGGCAGGCTCTACGGCCTGAATGCTTCCGGCCGTTCCCCGCAGGGACTTACCCTTGAGCATCTCAAAAGCCTGAATATCGGCAGAATCCCGTCGCACGGGCCGCTGCCGGTAAGCGTTCCCGGGTGTGTCGACGGCTGGTTCGAGCTGCATGCGCGCTTCGGAAAGCTGCCGGTGCAGGATATTCTGATGCCCTCGGTTGAGTATGCGGAAAAAGGATTTCCGGTGACGGAACTCGTGTCCTGGTATCTGGGCCGTTCGGTCCCCTCGCTGGGAAGCCGCTTCCCGAATGTAATGCAAACCTATACACTTGACGGAAAAACCGTTCCCGGAAAGGGGGATATATTCAGGAATCCGGCCCTGGCCGCAACCTACCGCAAACTGATAGAGGGAGGACGGGATGCCTTCTACAAAGGGGAAATTGCCGGGGTGATCGCTGATTTTATAAAGAGTCAGGGCGGATTTCTTTCGCGCGAAGACCTGGCGTCACACCGTTCCGGGTGGGTGGACCCTGTTTCGGTGAATTACCGGGGATACGATGTGTGGGAGCTTCCCCCTTCCGGTCAGGGCATCGCGGCACTTCAGATGTTGAATATCCTCGAAGGATACGATTTTTCGCAGATTCCTTTCGGATCGGCCAGGCATATTCATCTTTTTACGGAAGCTAAAAAGCTCGTGTTTGAAGACCGTGCCAGGTATTATGCCGATATGGATTTTTCCCGTGTTCCGGTTGAGGAGTTGATCTCCGAAAAATATGCGGCCGGCCGGAGGGCGTTGATTGACGAATCAAGGGCCGGAGATTTTGAGGCAGGCGAGCCTATGGAAGGCGGTACCATCTACCTGACCGTGGCTGACCGTGATGGCAATATCATTTCGCTGATACAAAGCAATTACCGGGGGCTGGGATCGGGCATGGTGCCGCCCGGACTGGGTTTTATGCTGCAGGACAGGGGAGAGCTTTTCAGTCTGGAAGAGGGACATCCGAACGTTTACGCGCCGGGCAAGCGGCCGTTTCACACCATTATCCCCTGCTTCATCACCAAAGATGGCAGGCCGTATGTAAGTTTCGGCGTGATGGGCGGAGATTTCCAGCCAATGGGACATGTACAGATCATCATGAACCTGGTGGATTTCGGGATGAACCTGCAGGAGGCGGGCGATGCCCCCAGGATCAGCCATGCCGGATCTTCGGATCCGACCGGGTTGCGAAAGGCCGGCCGGGGCGAAATTCTGCTTGAAAGCGGGTTCGGCTATGAAACCATCCGCGAACTGATGCAGATGGGGCATAAAGCCGGGTGGTCGTATGGCGACTTCGGCGGTTATCAGGCAATCATGGCCGACCCGGTGAAAAAAGTTTATTACGGGGCTTCCGAGTCAAGAAAAGACGGGCAGGCGGCCGGCTATTAATAAATGCCGGTTGATAAGGCCACTGATGTTGTTTTTTTTTCCTGCCGGTAAGTGTAAACCCCGCAAGCCTGCAGTGGGCAGGCTGTTCCGGGCTAAATATCTGAAATTCTATTTTCTTTTGAAAAGCATGCCGGCCAGTGATCCCAGCAGTCCGCCGCCTTTCTTTCCGGAAAGTGCGCCAATGATCTGATCCAGGTTGATGCTGCTATCGTTGGGATCGTTGGTCTTGTTTTTCAGTTTGTCCATCACGGCAGGAATAAGCTGGTTGACGATGTTGGCTGCCGCGGCATTGTCGAGGCCGAATTTCTTCATCAGGTCGCCGGCGACACCCGAACTGATAATATTTACCATCGGATTGGAGGAGGCATTGTCGTTTCCTTTGAACATATCGAGCACGGCATTGAGGTTGCCTCCCTTTGCCTGGCCCTGAAGGCTGTTGAGCAATGATCTTGCGGCCGTCTGAATGGCTTCGTTGTTGCGCTCGTTGGGAATGGAGGGGTTATTGACAATGGCATCCCCGGCATTTTCCTTCACCAGGTTGATTAATTGATTGAGCATGATCGTTTGGTTTTAGAAATCAGGATTAAATTTAATGCTTTCTGTCATGGTTTCAGAATGTTTTGCAACATATTACACGAAAATGGCCGAATATCTGATCAATCCATCCTGACATCTTTCGCGGGTCTGCCACGGGTGTTTAAGCATGGCAAATGATTACCTTTGCGCAGGCCAAATTTAACCCTGATGGAAGACTACATGGATGACGACCGGCTGCCGGTAACCATACTGACCGGATTTCTCGGAGCCGGGAAAACCACCCTGCTTAACAACCTGATTAAAAACTACCCGCAGCATAAATTCGCGGTCATTGAAAATGAATTCGGGGAGATTCCGATCGACAACGATCTGATCGTTGGTGTGGAAAGCGATAATATCTATGAAATGTCGAACGGATGCATCTGTTGTACGCTCAACGGCGAACTGGCTGAGCTGCTGTTTGATCTGCTCAATATCCGGCACAAACTGACGCATCTGGTTGTGGAAACCACCGGTATTGCCGATCCAACCACGGTAGTGCAAGCGTTCATGTCGTCGGAGCAGATTGAAATGTTTTACCGCATCGACAGCGTGGTGTGTCTGGTGGATGCCAGGAATATCGGGCCCATTGCTGCCGATACGGCCATGGCTGCCAAACAGATCAGCTACGCGGATATAGTTGTGCTGAATAAAACGGATCTGGTTACTGAAGCGGAGATGGCCGGCGCCGCTGAGCTGGTAAAGTCGTTCAATCCCTTTGCAGAATTGGTTTATTCAAGTTTTGGAAGTGTCAACGGTTCCAGCCTGCTTGATACATACACCTACGCGCCGAAAGTGATCGAGGACTTCAGTATCAATGCAGGAAAACTCAGGCTTTCATCCGGGGTGATGAAACCCGCAGGTTTTGCCCTGGTGCAGAAAGATCAGCGTCCTGCCCTGCATGATATTGAATCGCACAGTTACACTTTCACCCGCAATTTCGATCCCCATCAGTTTAATTTCTGGCTCGATCACCTGGTCGAATACTATGGCGCCGGTATTTACCGCATCAAAGGCATTGTAAGTTTCGACAAAGTGCCTCAGAAGGTTGTGGTGCAGTCGGTGCGAGACCATATCATGATCTCGGCCGGGGAGCCGTGGAATGAAGATGAGGAGCGGGCCAGCCGGTTGATTTTTATCGGCAAAAGCCTGGGTAAGCTGCGGCTGGAGGAAAGCCTGGTTAAACTGCTCAGCGGGGAGTTGCAGGATAGTGTCACCCTGCTAAGCCGTTGACCCTGTTTTGGTTTCAGGGTGAAAGGAGTTTTAATTGTTCAGAAATAGCTGATAGATAAAGCACTTAATTTCAAAAAACCTCCCTGGCGATCGCCCGGATGTTGTCGCTTTTCCCCATTGAATAAAAATGCAGACAGGGCACCCCGTGCCGGATCAGTTCGCGGCTCTGGCTGATGGCCCATTCTACCCCAAGCTGCCTGACCTGCTGATTACTGGCGCATTTTTCAGCCTCTCTGACCAGGGCTTCCGGCAGGTCGATGGAGAAGGTCCTGGGAAGGGCTGAGAGTTGTGATTTCAGGGAGAGTGGTTTAATCCCCGGAATTATCGGCACCGTGATGCCGGCTTCACGGCATGCCTTTTCGAACCGGAAAAAATCCGCATTGTCGAAAAACATCTGTGTAACGATGTAATCGGCGCCGGCGTCCACCTTCTCTTTCAGATGAACAATATCGGCAGCCATATTCGGCGATTCGGCATGTTTCTCCGGGTAACCTGCTACCCCGATGCAGAAGTTCGTGGGATTCGCATTGATGATTTCCTCTTCGAGGTAGATGCCCCGGTTCATATTGACCGCCTGTTTTACCAGTTCGAGGGCGTAATAATTGCCGCCGGGTTCGGCCCGGAAAACCTTTTCGCCGGCCGGGTTGTCACCCCGCACAAGCAATATATTGTCGATGCCCAGGAAATACAGGTCTATCAATGCGTTCTCGGTTTCCTCCCGGGTAAAACCACCGCATATCAGGTGGGGCACCACATCAATATTGTACTTGAATTTTATGGCGGCAGAGATTCCTACGGTACCGGGACGTTTCCTTATGGTCCTTTTTTCGATCAGGCCGTCGGGCCGCTCCCTGTAAACAATCTCCTCGCGGTGATAGGTTACATCCACCGCCACGGGATTGAATTCCACCAGCGGATCAATTGCCTGACTGATGCCTTCGAAGTTTTCACCTTTAAGCGGAGGCAGCAGTTCGAAACTGAATAGCGTTTTGCCCCGGCGGTTTGCAATATGTTCGGTAATTTTCATTGTTTTGCCATCTTTGATGGATGACGCGGTTTTAAGTTCGTGTCCGTAAGTCTGAGCTGTTAAACAGATAAACTCAAATGGTTGATCTGCAGTGGTTTTTACTCCCTGGGTTTGTTTCCCTGTTTATCCCCTGAATCAGCGATGTTAAAGTCTTCAGTAATTCAGGTTCTGGGCCAGCAGTTTTTCGATTTCCACCGGTGACAGGCCTTTGCGCGATGCATAGGCTTCAATCTGATCCCTGCTGATCCGGCCGGCATTGAAGTATTGCGATCCGGGATGCGAAAAATAGTATCCGCATACCGAAGCCACAGGCATCATGGCGTAGTTTTCCGTAAGATGAATTCCCGACTCTTCCGCCTTTAACAGATCGAAAATCCTGCGCTTTTCGCTGTGCTCGGGGCAGGCGGGATATCCCGGAGCGGGCCTGGTTCCCTGGTATTTTTCTGCCAGTATATCCGGCAGGGCCATATTTTCATCAGGGGCATATCCCCAGTATTCCTTCCGGACATAAAGATGCAGCACCTCGGCGAATGCTTCGGCCAGGCGGTCGGCCAGTATCTTGACCATGATCGCATTGTAATCGTCATTTTCATCGGTAAACCGTTGGGCGTGTTTCTCCACACCCAGTCCTGCCGTTACGGCGAAGAATCCTGCATAATCACGGATTCCGCTGCCGGCAGGTGCAACAAAGTCTGAAAGGCAGAGGTTTGGCTTGCCCGCTTCCTTCTCTTCCTGGTTCCTGAGGAAGTGGAATGTTTCTAATGTCCTGCCCGTGTCTGCATCATAAATTTCAATGCTTTCATCAAGCGAACGCGCCGGGAAGATGCCGATAACCCCGTCGGCCTGAACCATCTTTTCATCAATCATCCGCCGGAGAATTACCTGTGCGTCATCGTAAAGTTTACGCGCTTCTTTACCTTTTTCGGGATCATCAAAAATTTCGGGGTATTTAGCGCCGATTTTCCAGGCATAAAAGAAATAAGTCCAGTCGATATAGCGGCTGATTTCTTCCAAAGGCCATCCGGAAAAGCGGGTGACGCCCGTTTTGGCAGGAACAGGTGGCTGATAACCTTCCCATCCGGGATTAAAACGGTTGTTTCTGGCTGCTTCGAGGGAAATATAGGTGACCCCTGCTTTTGTATTGAGGTGCTTGGTTCTTAGGTTGCTGTAGCGCTCATTCAGCGACCGGACGAAAGCGGGTTGCTGATCTGACGAAAGCAGGCTTGCCACCACCGAGGTTGCCCGGCTTGCATCACGAACATGAACTACAGGATGCGAATATTCGGGGGCTATTTTCACCGCTGTGTGCATTTCGCTGGTGGTGGCCCCGCCGATCAGCAGGGGTGTGGTAAAGCCTGATTTTTCCAGCTCCCGCGCAACATGGGCCATCTCCTCAAGCGAGGGTGTAATCAGCCCGCTGAGTCCGATGATGTCCGCCTTGTGCCGTTTCGCCTCATCCAGAATCCTGGCGGCGGGCACCATCACCCCGAGGTCGATCACTTCGTAATTATTGCAACCCAGCACCACGCCCACGATGTTCTTTCCGATGTCATGCACATCGCCTTTCACGGTGGCCATCAGCACACGGCCGGCAGAGCGGTTTTCGCCGGCAGTCTTTTCCGCTTCAAGATAGGGCAAAAGCACAGCCACGGCCTTTTTCATCACCCGGGCACTTTTCACCACCTGGGGCAGGAACATCTTTCCCGAACCAAATAAATCCCCCACGATATTCATTCCGGCCATCAGGGGCCCTTCGATCACTTCAAGGGCTTTGTCATAACCGTGTCTGGCAAGCTCCACATCTCCGGCAATGTGACTGTCGATGCCGTGCACCAGGGCGTAGGAGAGACGTTCGTTCAGCGGCAGGCTGCGCCAGCTTTCCGTTTTGTCTTCTTTTTTTTCCGTTTTATCCATGCCGGCTGCATAAGCCGTAAGGCGCTCCGTGGCATCCGGTCGCCGGTTAAAAAGCACATCCTCAATAAGTTCAAGTTCTGCAGGATCAATGTCGTCATATACCGGAAGATTTCCCGCGTTTACGATGCCCATGTCGAGCCCGGCTTTCACGGCATGATAGAGAAATGCCGAATGCATGGCTTCGCGCAGCTTTTCATTTCCCCTGAACGAAAACGAGAGGTTGCTGATGCCCCCGCTTACCCGCGCGTCAGGCAGGTTTTGCTTTATCCACTTCACGGCTTCCAGAAAGTCAAGCGCATAGTTGTTGTGCTCTTCAATGCCTGTGGCTATCGTGAGGATATTCGGGTCAAAGATGATGTCTTCGGCAGGGAAACCGACTTCATTGGTCAGGATATCATAAGCCCTGCGGCAGATTTCAATCCGCCTTTCCAGAGAGGCGGCCTGCCCTTTCTCGTCGAATGCCATCACCACCACAGCGGCTCCATATGCCCTCACCAGGCGGGCATGTTCTTTGAATACCGCTTCTCCCTCTTTCATGCTGATGGAGTTCACGATGGCTTTGCCCTGAACACATTTCAGCCCGGCCTCTATCACCTCCCAGCGCGAGGAGTCCAGCATCACCGGTACTTTCGCGATCTCCGGCTCGGCCATGGCAAGGTGGAGAAAACGCACCATCGCTTTTTCGGCATCGAGCAGGGCATCGTCCATATTGATGTCGATGGCCTGTGCGCCGTTTTCGACCTGTTGCCGGGCAATGGCCAGCGCTTCGTCATATTTCTCTTCGCGGATAAGGCGGGCGAATTTCTTCGAGCCGGAGACATTGGTGCGCTCTCCGATGTTGATAAAATTGCTTCCTGCAAACACCTGCAGGGGCTCCAGCCCGCTTAGTTTGAGGCTTTTGGGCAATACGGGGCGTTTTCTGACCTTCGCCTGTGAAGCAAGCCTGCTCAGTTCGCGGATATGGTCCGGTGTGGTTCCGCAGCAGCCGCCGATGATATTGACCGCCCGGCCGTCAATGATGGGTTTTACATGTGCTGCCATCTCGGCCGGAGTTTCGTCATATTCACCGAATTGATTCGGCAGGCCGGCATTGGGGTAGGCGCTTACATAAAAAGGCGATTTCCCGGACAATTCTTCAATAAAGGGACGGAGCTGTTCTGCCCCCAGGGAACAGTTGAAACCTATGCTCAGCATATCGATGTGCGATACGGAATTCAGAAAGGCTTCCAGCGTTTGTCCGGAGAGTGTGCGGCCGCTGAGATCGGTAATGGTACCCGATACCATCACCGGCATGCGGATGCCGCGCCGGCGCAGCAGCTCGTTGATGGCAAACAGGGCGGCTTTGGCATTCAGGGTGTCGAAAATAGTTTCTACCAGCAGCAGGTCAACCCCGCCGTCGATCAGCCCGAGGGCCTGTCCGGTGTAGGCTTCCACCAGGTCGTCGTAATGCACGGCCCGGTAACCGGGGTCATTCACGTCGGGCGACATGGACGCCGTTTTGTTGGTGGGGCCCATGGCTCCGGCGACAAACCTGGGCTTGTCAGGATTGCGGAGGGTAAAGGCATCGGCAGCCTTCCGCGCGATCTCCGCGGCAGCTTTGTTGATTTCATATACCAGCGGCTCCATCCGGTAGTCAGCCATCGAAACCGAGGTGGCGTTAAAGGTGTTGGTTTCAATGATGTCGGCACCCGCTTCAAGGTATGCGGTGTGGATTTCATGGATAATATCGGGCCGGGTGAGGCAGAGCAGGTCGTTGTTGCCCTTCAGGTCGCAGGGGTGATCAGGGAAGCGTTCGCCGCGGAAGTCCCGCTCTTCAAGTTTGTAACGCTGTATCATGGTGCCCATGGCGCCATCGAGCACCAGTACCCGCTGCTCCAGTTCGCGGACTATCGATTTTGTCATCGTTCTTGCATTTTAACAGGATTCAGCAGCATGGCTGCACAATCCGCAGTTTACACATGGTAAAACACAATCAGGAAGGCCGGAAAGCGCAACGCAGGTGTGTTTCAATTATAAGCTTCCCCTTGCGGGGAACAGGTATTGGCACCGTTTCCGCCAAACAGCGGAGGGTTGCCAGAGGTTCACGGAGCCTGTTCTCTCCCCTCTTCTCTATAACTCAAACATCTTTTCCGGAATGGAAGGAGTCCGTTTGAAGATGCAAAGATAAGCCTGTCTTTAATCTCTATAACAGACTCAGCCCTGATTTGTTGAAAAGCCCCCGTTTCGGCGGGCGGTTATTTGTTTCATCCCTCCCTGACAAAAAGGTTGCTTCTCCTGGGGCAGGGTTTATGGAATGATTTTCAGGGATTACCCTTATAGAATCAATGGTTCAGTCCTTCCGGGCTTCCTGTTGATTAATCTGGAGTTATAAATCCTTGATTTCTTCGTATCTTTATACATCATAAACAGGCAGAATTTATTGATGATTGCGGGGCGGACCGTTTTCAATCATTTCAGGCTGCCAGAGAGGAAATACTGTTGATTTTTAACGGCCGGTTTTATTGAAAAAATGCCTTAATAAACTCAAGTATTGCACTTAAAAACCAGAACCTATGAAAAGCCGCTTTATAAGAAAAATTCTCGGAGGATTAAGCCTTACCTCTGCTCTGTTTGTCTTTCAGGCATGTTATGGCACACCCCAGGATTTTGGAAATGATTTGTTTGTCGAAGGTCAGGTAAAAGCAAAAACTTCAGGATTGCCCATTAAAGGGATTAAAGTTTCAGTCGCGGATAATTTGCAATATGTAATAACAGATGAAGATGGTAAGTTTTCATTCTACACGGAGATGATTCAGCATCTGGCACTGAAATTTCAGGACACGGACTCAACGCTGAACGGACTATACGCAGGTAAAGATACTGTGCTGGCTGATGTTAACGAAAATGTTTATCTGGATATCATTCTTGAAGAAAAATAGATGATCTCATCGCTGAAAAGGGTTGCTTTCAGAAAGTTCAGGGAATCGGAAGTACAGTTGCATGAATTGAATTATTTGTTCTGGGAGTGTACCACACGATGCAATTTAAACTGCAGGCACTGCGGCAGCGATTGTTCCCAAGATTATAGTTTTCCCGACATGCCTGTGGATGATTTTCTGGCAGCGGTTGATACAATAAAGGAGAGGCCTGAAAATTTTACCGTGGTTTTTACCGGAGGCGAACCCCTTCTGAGGAAAGACCTTGAGTTGTGCGGCCGTGCGCTGCGTAAAAGAGGATTACGGTGGTCACTGGTCACCAACGGCCACCTTTACGATGAGCAAAGGCATATCTCTTTATTGAATGCAGGTCTTGGCGCGCTGACAATCAGTCTTGACGGTCTTGAAGCATCTCATAACTGGCTGCGGAACAATGATAAGAGTTTTACAAAAGTCATTCATGCCATTGAGCTGGCAGCCTCTTCCGGAAGACTCAGCTTCGACGTTGTAACCTGTGTGAATCAGAAGAACATAAGTGAGTTAGCCCAAATCAGGGATTTGCTTGTTTCAGCAAATGTAAAGTCCTGGAGATTGTTTACCATTATTCCGATAGGGCGGGCCGCCGGCGATCAGGAACTGCAACTGACGGATAATCAGTTTGCTGAACTGATGGATTTTATTGCCTTACAGCGTAAAGGAAAACAGATTGATGTAAAATTCAGTTGTGAAGGATATGTGGGTAAATATGAACCATTGGTCAGGGACAGCTATTTTTTCTGCAGGGCGGGGATCAATATCGGGTCTGTCCTGATTGACGGTTCCATTTCAGCCTGCCCGAATATTAACCGGTCCTTCACACAGGGGAATATTTACCGGGATAATCTTTATGAAGTATGGCTGAATAAGTTTCTGCCCTTCAGAAACCGGGAATGGACGAAAAAAGGGAAATGTGCATCTTGCAAGGATTATAAAGATTGTTGGGGAAATGGATTTCATAACTGGCACGGAGATATGAATGATGTGCTGGTTTGCCATAAGGAGAAAATTGAGCATGCTACAAAAAATCAGCATTGATTTTATCGTAATTGTATAGGATGCTGAAAAACACAGTTTTGTATTAACCTGGAGTTGATGTTATATGACGGGGCGTGCTGGTGTTGGATGGTCGGCGGCTTATTCCTGCCTCTCCCGCCGGGAGAATATGTCGTTTTCAAGAGAGCGAAAACATGATTACTCTGTATTTTTATTAATTTGGCGCAGCATTACCGATTCAGTTTTCTATGTTGATCTGCTTCTGGGATATGGCATTGGCAGAATTTGTGTATGCACAGAAAAGTATTGACCCCACTCTCTTAAAATTATTTGTCAGCCGGAGCCGGAATCCGTTCAAGCAGTGTTGGCGGGTCAAAGACTGCTGATCCGGGTATGTTCTAAATCATTGCAATGAACTCATTGTACTTTGTATTCCTATACTTCCTCCTGCTGATGTTGATACAATATCATGGATATATTTTATTCCTGATCACAGGGGATTATTTTGACCGTTACAGCGTAAAACGGAAGTTCCGCAATAACCGGCAATCGATTGACACCCTGCTGAATGACAGGTTTCTCTACTATCGTCACCTTTCACCTCCGGCGAGAAACCGCTTTATGGCTCGCCTGTGCAAGGTGATGGGAAAGGTTTCATTTACGGGTCATGCAGGGCTCGAAGTCACTGAAGAGATGAAAATCTGTGTGATATTTGCGCAGATTCAGCTTACTTTCGGGATGAAGTTGTTCTTTTTTGAAAGGTTCAGGCGGTATATTCTTTATCCTGAATCCTTTTATTCAAGGTTCTTTAACAGCGATCTGAAGGGATTAACCTCTGGAGCAGGTTTCATTACATTGTCCTGGGCTGATTTTCAGGAAGGCTACCTTGTGCATAACGACAATTACAACCTTGGCCTGCATGAGATGGCCCATGCTTTGCGCCTTGAACTGGAGACTACCCGCGAAACCGGGCTGATGGTGCAGCTGAGGAGCGATGAGATGGACCGTAGGTTTCCGGAAGAAAAGGAGCTGGCGGCAAGAGGTGTCCCCGGCCTGCTCAGGGAGTATGCCTATGTCAATGACGAAGAATTCTTTTCGGTATGTGTGGAATATTTTTTTGAGGTGCCGGAACTGCTGAAGCAACACAAACCTGAAATTTACGGATTGCTCAGCAGAATGCTGAACCAGGATCCTTTGAACCGGGAGCGTGACTACCGGTTATCATCGACAGCCTGAGTAAAGAGTACTCCTTTGATTTATCAAGTCTTCCCGGACACTAAAAGGAGTGATGACAGCAGAATTGATT
Source organism: Lentimicrobium saccharophilum (assembly GCF_001192835.1). NCBI lineage: Bacteria > Pseudomonadati > Bacteroidota > Bacteroidia > Bacteroidales > Lentimicrobiaceae > Lentimicrobium > Lentimicrobium saccharophilum. The sequence continues at coordinate 1,913,644 of NZ_DF968182.1, read as the reverse complement.
ATAACGATGGTGTTTTTACCACAGTGAATTTCCCGCTGATGGGCATTCCTTCATAAATATCCGAATCACATTGCTGCATGCCATTATTGGCGCTGATTACTGAAGTATAATCCGGGTCAAGCAGCACTAAATCAGCGACTGATCCAGGAAGCAGGGATCCTTTTTCGGGGAAGAGTCCGAATATTTTTGCCGCGTTGGCCGATGTCAGTTTGACAAACTGCTGCAGGCTGATCCTTTTTGACAGCACACCATAGGTATACAGCAGCTCCAGCCGGTGTTCAACACCGCCGGCCCCGTTCGGGATAAGTGTGAAATTGTCAGCTCCCCTGTCTTTCTGCCCGAAAGTATTGAACGGGCAATGATCCGTCGCAACCACATCCACGGTGCCATCGCGGAGGGCAAGCCAGAGTGCTTCACGATCCTCCCTGCCACGGATTGGCGGACTGATCACATATTTCAGTGAACCGGGCAGCGGCTCCCGGTAAACGCTTTCGTCAAGCAGAAGATACTGGGGGCAGGTTTCGCAATAAAGCGGCAATCCTTCGGCTTTGGCTTCCCGGATATATTGCAGAGACTCCGCGGCAGAGGTATGCACGATGTACGTGCGGCATCCGGTTTTGCGGCAGAGGTCAATGACCTTTTTTACGGCACTGGCTTCCGCTTCAGGGGGGCGCGACAGGGCATGATAAAGCGGACTTGTTTTGCCGGCGGCAACAAATTCCTGTTGTTTTTTCAGGATAATATCTCCCTCCTCGCAATGCACCAGCACAATGGCATTAAGCGCCGCTGCGGCATGCATCACCTTTTCCAGCTCATGGTACTCTATTCCGATGCTGCCTTTGTAAGCCAGGTAAGCCTTGAAGGAGGCAATGCCTTCTTCTTCCACACAGCGTTGCATTTGTGCAGGTATGGAATCATCGTACCAGGTTATGCCTGCATGAAGCTTGTATGGTATAAGACTGCTTTCAGCTTCCTGACGCCTGATTGCCAGGGCTTCAATAAGGTCCTGACCGGGCGCTGGCGTTACAAAATCCATAATGAAAGTAGTGCCACCGGCCATTGCGGCCAGGCTTCCTGATCTGAAATCGTCGCATGAGGGCCCCGCCGGGGTTGGCAAGGCAAAATGAACATGAGGGTCAATGCCACCCGGAATAATATATTTTCCGCTGGCTTCAATGATGTTGGTTTCCAGGGGCAGCCCGGGCAGGTTTCTGCCGGTGGATATAATTCTGCCGTCCACGATCAGGATATCTTCCTGCTTTATGGATTCATCCGAAATCAGGGTTCCGTTGACGATTAACACCGACTGCATGAAAGCAACAGGATATGATTGTTAGCGTAGTAAAGTTACATAAAATTAAGTTGCGATCAACTCTCTCCGGATGTTATTCTGCACGGAAACTGCGACAAACCATTGTATTGTATTCAACTAATGAACGTCATTCGAATGATTTTTCATACAATCCTTCAGGTCCGGGCGCGAATCCCAGCTTCCTCAGATAGGCAGAATATTTCTCGCTTTTCCCTTCTGAGATCACCTTTTTGTATCCTTCAACAACAAACCGGTCTTTTAACCTGAAGTAAATGAATTTCCCGTTTTTGAAATCCCGGTATTCGGGCAGTACATAATCCAGCCCTACCACCAGGCAATGGTCTTTTTCCCTGTGAGCCAGGAAAACCCCTGCCACAGCCATATCCCGCAAAACAAAAAAGCTGACGGTATTAATTTCTGGTTTATAAATGAATCCGGGAAAGAACTTTTGTATATCTTTTTCATGAAACTTCAGAAAGCGGAGCAGGTAGCGGTTGTCGGCCCTGACTTCCAGGATTTCGAAGACCTCCTTTTTCGAATAGATGGTATAGAGGTAGTAGATGTCGACGCAGGCAATAAAGGCATTCAAAAATCCGACAGGCAATGCGCCGATCAGGAATCCATAAGTTGAGAACGTGAGGGCACCGGCAAGGTTGATCCAGCGGAACTTCAGAATGGAGTTCATCGTCATGGAAAGTGCAATAATGCCGCTGGCCAGGTATCCGATCCATTGCAAAATATTAATATCCATTATTTAATCTGTATTAAAAGATGACCTCTGCCCTGTTTCAGGGTGCAGAAAGATTTGCAAAGGTATAACAAAGCCCGGTTTTCAGGGTTGGTCGTAATCCGGAATGAGCAGAACGGAAGTTTACCCGAGTTCGGCCAGCTTAACGGGGTAGTTTCCTGCATAGATATTGCCAAGGTTGCCGTCGATGGCGATTTTGTCTCCGGGTTTCAGTGTCCGGCCGTTGATGGTGCAGATTTTATCCCGTTCATTCACAATCAGTTCGGAGCAGTTGACCACACATGTTTTGTCGAGGCGGACCGCCGTTACTGCCGCATGCGAGGTGGCGCCCCCCCTGGCTGTGATCAGCCCGTCGCAGGCAAAGATCATCCCGATGTCATCGGGCACCGTATCCGGCCGCACCAGGATCTTCTGATCAGGCAATGCGCTGAACGCTTCCAGGTCTTTCATGTCGAATGCAAGAATACCGTTCATCACCCCCTTGCCCAGGCCGATGCCACGGCCCAGCAGGTCAAGTTCTGAGGTCTTGCAGTTGAATACAAAACTCAGGTCCGGCTTGCGGATTTCCTGGTCGCGGGTTTGCAGAATATACAAATCATCCGGGTTTTCGCTTTCGAAGGTAAACTCTATCTCCTGGTGGCTGAAGCCGTGGGTCTCTGTCAGCGCTTCGGTAATTTTCAACAGTTTCTCGTAAATGCCCGGAAAGCCCTTCTGCAAAGAAACGCCCTTGTCGCCAAACAACTTTTTACGTTGCCGCTCGGTTACCGGCCAGGGGTGTACCAGCCCTGCAACAATATCCTCTCCCTGGCTGCAGAGGGTAAAGTCGCCATACAGATGAATGCCGGGCTGCTCAAAGTCTGGTGCGTGCGTAAACAGCACCCCGGTGCCCGAAGTGCGGTGTAGATTTCCCAGTACCATTTTCTGAACAATCACGGCAGTTCCCCACTCATCGGCTATCTGCAGGTATTCGCGGTAGACTTTCGCCCTTTCGCTGTCCCACGACTGCAATACGTTGAAAATAACCTGCTTGAGCTGTTCATAAGGTTCATCCTTGAAATGAATGTTGTGGTTGTGCAGGATGTTCTTATATGCAATGGCCATCTCACGCATCTGGGCCGGACTGAAATCAATTTTCTGGCCGATGCCGTAACGTGTCTTGAAGTCGATCATCACCTGGTCAAATTCATCGCGCGAAACACCGAAAGCCATGCCCCACGACTGGAGAAAGCGGCGGTAACAATCCCATGATGTCCAGCCAAAATTCTCTTTTTTACTCAGCGCTTCCACGATTTTGTCGTTGAGGCCGACATTAAGGTAGGTATTCATGGCGCCGGGCATCGAAATGGCAGTACCTGAACGTACTGAAAGCAGCAGCGGATTGTCGGGGTTGCCAAACTGCTGTCCGGTAGTCCGCTCCAGGTTGGCAATCTGCCGGCGCAGCATCAGGTCAAGCTCTTTTTCGATAAAGGGATTCTGGAGAATGGCTTCGCGGCGGCGGAAAATTTCGGTAGTCAGCACAAATCCCGGTGGAATCGGAAAATCAAGCAATGATAGCTTTTTCAGAAAGTAAGCCTTCGAACCCAGGAAAATCTGATTGTCCATTTCGGGCGTTTCGCGATTCAGCAGCGAGATAACCAGGTCGGTGTTGTATGACATAATGCTCCTGATCGTTTCTTCGGAGTAATTATCCACCATCTGTCTGAATGACCCCAGAATACGGACAAGAAAATTGTCGAGCGATTGCACCAGAAACGCCGAAGAGAGCATCTCACGGTAAAACTGCTCGGACTTTTTCATCACAAACTGCTTCCCCGGATCCTCTTTGATCTCCTGCGGATAGATCTGCGGAATTACTACCTTCAGCTGGCTGTCATAGATACGCAGGAAATACTTACTGATGATTTCGCGCACACTCGAGAGCATGAACTGAAGAATGTTGATGTACTGACCCACCGAGAAGCTGGCTGAATTCAGGCTGAAACGAAACATCTTCAGGTTTGAGTTGAACCCCTGATCGCTGATGCCGTCGAGTTCGAGGCCCTGACGGAAGAGTTCCAGCACCACATGAATCCTTCTGAGGGTCTTGGCCGTGATATAATCAAGGTTGATACTGGCAATCAGCTGTTCCATCAGGGCTGCAGCAACCTTTTCGAGCCGGAAGGTAAGCCCCATGGCCTCGAACTTGGGCTCCCGGTATTTTCCGTACATGCTCGGGATGCCGATGGCGATGTGGCGCTTATGATAAATATCTTCCCAGCCTTCGGTTTTTTCGGCCGACATAATGATGGTATTGAGCTGGCGCATAAATATATACACCTGCCTCAATGCCCGGTCGGGTGCAGGCCTTTCGAGCAGCTGCAGTAATCCGTCAATGTCACTTTGGTTGAAGAAACTGAATTTCCGCATCAATACCCCGAGATTGACCGTATTGAATGAGTACTTTTCCTTCAGGAGTTCGAGCAGTCGGAAAATATAAAGCAGCCGCTGTTTGTCGAGGGTGTTGTCAGAAGCAATGCTTTCGATATTTTTTCTGATTTTGTCTGCAGGCAGGTTCATCAGGATTTCCGGCATACAGTTGAAGGTTTCGCAAAGCTGGTGCATCAGGCTGTTGATACCGGTAAACCACCTCGATTCCGGTGACAGGCTGAGCTCGACATCCTTGGGCAGCAGCGCATGCAGGTGGGCGGGGCTCCCGTCGTACCAGTATCTAATGATATTGCGGGTTAGTTCAATATGGGTATTGTTGCTTTCCGTATGGACCTGTTTCCGCAGGAAATGGATCAGCCTGTCGTTGCGGTGCGAAAGTTCATCCATAGCGGTGGTGACTTCGCGAAGCTCCCCTTCGGCGCCGATTTCATTGAAATATACCGGAAAAAGCCTTGCCAGCTGCTTGATGTGCTTGAAGATCGGCTTGATGTCGGAGTTGAGCAGAGCGGTAACATCGCGTTGAAACAGGTCGGTATCGGCCACGAATACGCCGCCCAGCCGAAGGTGGATAATCAGCGCGGAGAGCAGGTCGCGGAAAGTAAGGGGGGAGTATTCGATCAGCTCCATCCACACCCGTATGTTCTTGATGTGGTATTCGTTAACCCTGAGTTGCCAGTCGTCGCTGATGTAAACAAGCCCCGGTGCAATAAACCCGTAGCGGATCAGCAGTTTTTCGAAGTGTGATATATGGCGGTCATTCTCAGTGCGGAAAATTTCTTTACCCAGCGTAAGAATGCAGTCAAGAACGGTTCCCGGGTTGCTGGTTTTAAGGTCAGCGAAAAGCCTGAAGATATTATCGAGAAACCCAAATACCTCATCACTCGACAACTCGTTCTTAATGTTGCGGAGCAGGTTGTTGAAATCGCGGAGCAGCAATTCTTTCTGATTCTGCATCCCTTCGAGATGAAGCAGAAACAGAAGGTAAAAGAATTTCTCGTGGAAACGCCCGAAACTGTGGTGCAGCTGCCTGATATGCAAGGCTATTTCATTGAAACCGGGGATGGCCAGCAGGCTTTCAGGATCTGCGGCATTTTCAGCTGAAGTGATGATGTTGTCAAAATATGCATTTCCGATGGAGGAGATGCATTGCCTGCTTCCGGCTGAGAAAAGCTTCTTTCTTTCAGCCAGCCAGGCTTCCGCGTTGGTGGTGTTTTTCCAGTATTTAGCGTTCAGTATCAGGGTATTGCGTAATACTTCGAATGCCTTTTCCCTGCTCTGGCCGGGCCAGTTGCCGCGGGTGAACACCCGCTGCATAAAAGTTGAATTCAGGATCAGTGCCAAAGGGTGCTGTGCCGGTGTTTTTGCAATGACATCGAGCAGCCTTATCAGACTTTGCTCCCTGTTTAGTTCTGACTGAAGCAGTTTTTCTGCCATCTCGAGCAGGGAGTGAACAGCGTCTTCACCGAGTTCAGGTGTGGTCACCCGTTCAAAAATTCCTTCAAAAAGGCCGAGTACCACATCCCAGGCAAAAACAGCTTCTTCGTGTTTGTCGTAAAACCAGAAATCGCCGAGTGCGATGTTCCTCAGTTGCCCGATCACGTATCCGCTGTTCGAGAAAGGATGGTTATATTCGTTAAGGCAGTCGACCGCCCGTGCATGTATGCTGTAATATTCAAGCGACAGGTCTCTGAAAGCCAGGTGGTTTTCCGGTATCTCGATTTTTCCTGTCCTGGTCTCCTGAAGGTTGGCTGCCAGCGCATCCGATTTCAGGGCATTCCGCTGATCCATATTATTGAATTTTCAGCTAAATTACTAATAATCCGGGCTCAAATCAGCAATGAATGACAAAATCAGAAGCCCTGCTTTATAGACAGAATCCGGGTTTACCGCAGCCATTGCATTGCGGTCAAAGGATTCGTGAGCCACGAAAAACTTTTGTCTTTTTCTGTTGTTTAAGTTTTTTCTCAAAACATTATACGAATCCGGGTGGTTCCAACCTGATCCCGGTTACACAAAATATTATGAAACGAAAACTGAATCTTAAGAAAGTAAAAGTAAGCCGTCAGCGTGAGATTGCTCCGGGCGTTTTTGTGCTCTCATTTCCGCGTCCCTGGGATTTTACGGCCGGACAGGTCATAGGAATCAGCGGGCACGAAACCGCTGAAGCCCGCCTTTACAGCATTGCCAGCGGAGAACTCGATGATGAAGTGGATATCCTGTACAACATTAATCCGGAGGGTAAACTTACCCCATGGATGGCCCAGCTGAATACCGCGGACACGATCTGGGTAAGCGAGCCTTTCGGCTCCTTTACCGGAAGCGGGGAAGCCGGATGGTGGATTGCTTCCGGCACAGGAATAGCCCCTTTCAGCGCGATGTTTCGCACCGGTTTAACGGCGGGGAAAAAATTGCTCCACGGAGGCCGTGACCTTAAATCATTTTATTTCAGTGAGATGTTCGGGACGGAGTTGGGTGAAAACTATGTTCGCTGCTGCTCCCGGGAACAGGGACAAGACATCTATCACGGACGTCTTACTCAGTACCTGACTGAACATCCCGACCTGTCGCCTTCAGAAAAGTATTACCTTTGCGGCAGCGCCGAAATGGTTGTGGATGTGCGTGATATCCTTATTTCCAGGGGTATTCCCTTCGACCACATCATCTCGGAGATCTATTTCTGATCCTGATTATGCACAAGGAAGCCCTGTTCGGAAAAACACTGGATGAAATCAGGCAGGTGGTCTTATCACTCGGCCTGCCTGCCTATACCGCTACTCAGATTGCCTATTGGCTTTACAAAACCGATATCACCACCTTTGATGACATGACCAATGTCTCGAAGAAGGTACGCTCTCTGCTTGCCGGACACTTTGAGTTCGGGGTTAAGGCTCCCGTGAAGGTCAACGAATCGGCCGATGGTACCAAAAAATATCTTTTTACCGCCGGTAACGGAAAATTCATTGAAGCGGCTTATATCCCTGACGGGAAAAGACATACCCTCTGCGTGTCTTCACAGGTGGGGTGTAAGATGGGTTGTTTGTTTTGCATGACCGGCAAGCAGGGTTTTCAGGGGCACCTGAGCGCGGGGGAAATCCTCAATCAGCTGCGGAGCATTCCCGAGCGCAAACTCATGACCAACATCGTATACATGGGCATGGGTGAACCTTTTGACAACCTGGATGCCGTGATGCAAAGCCAGGAAATTCTTACGGCCGAATATGGATTTGCCATCAGTGTCCGCAAGGTGACCGTATCAACCATCGGAATTGTTCCCGCGATGCGGGTTTTTCTGGAAAAGAGCAAATGCAACCTTGCCGTGAGCCTGCATACGCCTTTCGAGGATGAGCGCCGGCGGTTAATGCCGATTCAGAACGTCTATCCGCTCAGGGATGTGATTGCCACCATTCAGGAGTATGACATCGGCCGGTATCGCCGGGTTTCCTTTGAATATATCATGTTTAAAGGGGTGAATGATACCCGCAGGCATGTCAATGAACTTGCCCGTCTGCTCAATAAAGTAAAGAGCCGCATCAACCTTATCCGCTTTCATCCCATACCCGGGACTCCGCTGATGTGCTCTGACGAAGCTACCATCCTTGATTTTCAGCAGGCATTGAACGACAAGGGCATTGTAACCACCCTGAGGGCTTCAAGAGGCCAGGATATTGAAGCCGCGTGCGGATTATTGTCAACAAAGGAACTGGTCAAAGCCCAAAAGGAGGACTTCTGACAAGGTCTGTTTTTTCTCTGGTTAAATGGTTCTAACTGAATCAAAAGCGATAATTAAGCTTGAAATATTTTGTGAAGCGTGTCAGATATTCCGGTTTTACTGAGGAGGAAAATGAAGAGGTTACTGGAAATTAAAATTAAATACCGGATTAAAATCATGACTGTCAATGCATGATCTTACTACCGGCCGCCCGGCGGGATTGATCCTGAGGTTTGCCACACCCATGCTTTTGGGCAATGTTTTCCAGCAGTTATACAATGTCACCGACAGCATCATCGTCGGCAGATTTCTCGGCAAAGAGGCGCTGGCAGCCGTGGGCGCTTCATTCCCGCTTATTTTCATGCTGGTTTCTTTTATCATCGGCATTGCTTCAGGCTCCACCATCATCATCGCCCAGTATTTCGGCGCTAAGGATATGGCCAAAGTCAGGCGGTCGATGGATACCATGTATATTTTTCTCTTCTTCGCTTCATTGCTGGTCGGAATACTTGGCATCGCTTTCAGTGAACCGATCTTCAGGCTCATCCGGCTGCCGGAGGAGGTAATTCCGCAGGCGGCCCTTTATATGCAGGTTTATTTTACAGGGATTCTTTTTTTCTTCGGATTTAACGGAACAAGCGCGGTGTTGCGCGGCCTGGGCGATTCGAAAACCCCGCTCTATTTTCTGATTATTTCCACGCTTACCAACATCGTTTTTGATTTGTTGTTTGTCGTGGTCTTTAAGTGGGGCATTGCAGGAGCTGCAATGGCTACCGTGCTTTCTCAGGCCGGGGCGTTTGTAACGCTGGTGATTTATCTTAACAAAAAGCATCCGTTGATCAATTTGTCATGGCGAAAGCTGGCATGGGACCGTGAGGTGTTTCGTGAAAGCATCCGCATCGGGGTTCCCACGGGGTTTCAGCAGACATTTGTATCACTGGGGATGCTGGCCCTGCTGAGAATTGTCAATGATTTCGGGACGGATACGGTAGCCGCGTACAGCGTCGCGGGCCGCATTGATGGCCTGGCTTCCCTGCCTGCCATGAATTTCGGTCAGGCATTGTCGACTTATACCGGTCAGAATATCGGGGCACGCAAAATCAACCGGGTGGGGGAGGGCTTACGGGCCACCCTTCGCATGTCAAGCGTCGTGGCTGTTGTTACCTCACTGATTATCATGATTTTTCGTGAGCCATTAATGACGCTTTTTACCAGTGACCCGGAGGTGATTCAGATCGGCGCCCGCTATCTGCTGATTGTCGGCGGCTTTTATGTGTTGTTTTCATCCATGTTCGTTATAGGCGGTGTGATGCGCGGCGCCGGCGATACCATTGTTCCGATGTTTATTACCTTACTTTCCCTCTGGTTATTCCGCATTCCCCTTGCAGCAATACTCTCCCGCAGTATCGGGGTCGACGGAATTTGGTGGGCCATTCCCATCGCCTGGTTTATGGGAATGACGCTGTCGTTCCTGTACTACAGAACCGGTAAATGGAAGACAAAAACGGTGGTAAAGTTCAGGAAAGGCCACTAATCCACCCGAAGCCGGAATATAATCCTGCTCCGGGCAGTTCATCCCTCCTGAGCAGTAAGCTTCATAAGGTTCTTATTCATAAAAGCGGTATTCATACCTCAAACGGTAATGCTGGCCGGGGCGCTGTGCCTGAGGTTCTATTCTGATCTCGGAGCCGGTATTCCTGCCGTCAGCATCGTATTCACGGGTAATCAGAGAAAGCAGGCTGCCATCACCCGACTCCTCCCTGTAAAGCACATTGTTGCCCTGCCCGTCATACTCAAGGTGAACGATTGATTTTCCCCTCACGGTTTCTTCCTCCATTTTTACAGGATGGCCGTTATCGCCTATCGTGATTGTGTTGCGGGCAATCAGGTTGCCGCGGGTATCGTAACGTTTTTCAAGCACAATATGCCCGGCTTCATCCATAACGGAAACCAGTTTTGATTCCCCGTCACTGTTTATCTGCAATTCAATGGTTTCGTCAAGCCGGCCGTTTTCGGCATAGATATAGGTCTTCTTCATTTCCGGCTCACCGTCGGCATCAAAGGTTTCTTCCTTTATCAGCAGACCATCTTCATAAGTCCGGTAATGCTTCTCACCTTCATCTCCTTCACTGTCGAAGGTCTGTTTCATGATCAGCAGGTCATTCTCGTAAATATACCTGATTTCATCCGTTCCTCCTTCGAGATAATGCCTCCATTCTTTAAGAATCCTGCCTTTTTCATCAAATTCACGGGTGGTTCTTTCGGCAGTCTCTCCTTCCAACTCCAGAAGTTCTTCCACCGGATGCCCGTTTTCCCATTTAATTATTATCCGTTCCTCCGGTTCGCCATACGCGTTGTAACTTATCCTTTCCACTTCATGGCCATCTTCATCCATAACCACCCGGTTAACCAGGATTTCTTCGGACAGTAAACCATCATCATCCGGATCGGCTAGAACCAGGTTGGTACGATATAAAGTAATTTCCCTCACTTGCTTTTCCATTTCAATTTTTATTTAAACATTATCCGGCTGCAAATTAAATAAAACCGGCGGATATTTCATGGCGATTTTTGTGCGGCTTATTCTGTATTTGTAATACGGCCGGAGAGCCTGGTGCCGTGAGTTATTTCTTGGGAGTGCCCTGGATGTGAAAATTTTGCAATCAGCGGGGATAAGCCTGTTTTCATTATAAATTATTAATTTTGAAGCCCGGGAAATACCATTGCTGATTTCTTCTGACCATCAGAACACCTTAACCTCTAACAATATGAAAAACCTGCTGTATACTCTGGTTTCAGCATTACTGATTATGAACAGTTGCACTACACAGGAGAGAATCAACTATCCTGAAACCCGTAAAACCGACACAGTAGATGTCTATTTCGGCACTGAAGTAGCCGATCCATATCGCTGGCTCGAAGATGATAACTCCGCCGAAACGGCGGAATGGGTGAAAGCCCAGAATGATGTGACCAACGCTTATCTGGCTAAAATCCCTTTTCGCGACCAGATCAGGGAACGCCTGACCGGGCTCTGGAATTATCCCCGTTATGGTGTTCCTTTCCACAAGGGGAACCATTTCTTCTTTTTTAAGAACGACGGAATACAGAACCAGAGCGTTTTGTATATTCAGGATTCATTAACCGGAACGCCGAGGGTTTTTCTTGATCCAAACAAGCTTTCCGCTGATGGAACCACCTCGCTGGGGACCTATTCCGTTTCAAAAGACGGAAAATATTTTGCTTATGCCATCTCAAAAGCCGGTTCCGACTGGAATGAAATCTATGTCATGGAAACCGCGACCGGCCAGCAGTTGAGCGACAAGCTTGAGTGGGTTAAGTTTTCAGGAATATCGTGGCGCGGTGACGGATTTTATTACAGCCGTTACGACAAACCCGCCGGCGGTGGAGAGCTTTCTTCGAAAAATGAATTCCAGAAAGTATATTATCACAAAGTGGGCGACCCCCAGGATAAAGATGTGCTGGTATATGAAAACCGCGCTTATCCTTTACGCAATTACGGTGGTAGCACAACCGAGGACGAACAGTTCCTGATCCTTGGTGAGTCGGAAAGCACCAGTGGAAATGCGCTTTATGTCAAGGATTTAAGAAACCCCGCCTCAGGCTTTGTGAAGATAGCCGATGGCTTCCGCTTCGATTACAATGTGATCAGTAACGATGGAGAGCGTTTTTATATCCTCACCAACGACGGAGCCCCGCGCTACCGGCTGGTGCAGGTTGACCTTAAAAACCCCGCAAAGGAGAACTGGCTGACCATTATTCCTGAAAAAGAAGAAGTGTTGAAATCGGCGGAAGTTGCCGGAGGAAAGATTATCTGCCAGTATATGATGGATGCGGTAAGCAAGGTTTTTGTCCATAATATGGACGGAACCCTTATGCATGAACTGAGCTTGCCGGGACTGGGCACCATCGCCGGTTTTGAAGGAAACAGGGAGGATAACCAGGCGTTTTACTCTTTTACTTCTTTTACCTTTCCTTCAACTGTTTATACCTATGATATTGCCGCCAACAAATCAGAGGTGCTGTATGCGTCTGAAATAAACTTTGATGCTTCCGGCTATACCACAGAGCAGATATTCTATACCAGCAAGGATGGCACAAAGGTGCCCATGTTTCTGGTTTACAAGTCCGGCCTGAAAAAAGATGGCAAGAATCCTGTTTATCTCTATGGCTATGGAGGATTTAATGTGAGCATTACTCCGGCTTTCAGCGTCAGCCGGCTGCTTTTCCTTGAGCAGGGAGGGATCATAGCTGTGGCCAATCTGCGAGGTGGCGGCGAATATGGCGAAGAATGGCACAGGGCCGGAACAAAGCTGCAGAAACAGAATGTTTTTGATGATTTTATTGCCGCTGCCGAATACCTTGTTTCTGAGAAATACACCAACCCTAAAAAAATTGCCATTGCTGGCGGCTCTAACGGAGGTTTGCTGGTTGGTGCCTGTATGACCCAGCGGCCTGATCTTTTTGCGGTGGCGCTGCCCGCTGTCGGTGTGATGGATATGCTGCGTTTTCATAAGTTTACGATTGGATGGGCATGGACCGAAGACTATGGATCAAGTGAGGATTCAACTCAGTTCAGGTATTTGCTCGGGTATTCCCCGCTGCATAACCTGAAGCCGGCTACCTGCTATCCCGCAACCCTGGTAACCACTGCCGACCACGACGACAGGGTGGTGCCCGCCCATTCGTTCAAATTTGCCGCTACCCTGCAGGAATGCCAGTCGTGCAACAACCCGGCTTTGATCCGGATTGAAACCAATGCCGGTCATGGTGCCGGAAAACCCATCTCCAAACTGATTGACGAGGCTACCGATATCTGGGCATTTACCATGTACAATTTAGGCATGAAACCCGCGTTTAAGTAGCCGGAATATTTTCTGTCCGGTAAACCATGCCGCATTGATAGCAGTAATATTTAGCGCGGAATGGTTTGCCGGATCTTATTTAAACCCATTGTTTGTCTGATGATTAAAAGTATTTCTCAGAGTACAGGCTTGTCTGCATTACGCTTTTTTGCCTTGTTTTTCTTTCCTGTTTTTATTTCAGCCCAGACGCCTCAGGGTGGCCCTGGTATAATTGACACCCTCGCAATGAGTACGGCAGATTCACTGGAGACTTTCAGGTTTATGCTCGAACAGGAACAGGGGCGTAATCATTTGCTTTCTCTGGAGAATGACTCCCTGAGAATAAATCTTGATAAGCTGTCTGTTCAGGTGGATCAGCTGAAACAGCGTGAACGGGAACTGGTGCCGCTCAATGAGGCATTGAACCGGAAAATCGTTGAACTCGGCGCGGAATTGCATGCCAAGAATCTTTTTCTGGAAGAGCAGCTCAGGCTGCAGAAAGAGAAGGAGCAACTCTTTGCAGAGAAAGAGCAGATTTACAAGGATGCCGTTAATTCGAGCCTGATTGACAAAGTTAAGCTGGAAGGCCTGATTTCGGCCAAGGACTCACGCCTTGAAGGCAAAGAACGGGAGATCGGCCTGTTGCAGCAGAGCATTGATGAGAAGAACCGTGACATTGCCAGTCGCAATAGCGAGATTCAGAAGATTATTGCCGACAAGGCTGCTGCTGACCGTCGCATCGACACCCTGCGAACCACCCTGACTGAGACGGAGAAGAACCTGGTGCGCACCGGGGAGCAGCTGAAATATACAGAACTGAAGCTCAAGGATTGCGAGAACAGATATTCAACTGTCACCAACAAGAAGAAGAAAACCCGTGTTGTGCAGGGTTTTGCCATCAAAGGTTACCGCACTCCGGATTTTGCCCTGGCGCCCAAAGATGCCAATAACCCGGGGGTGTATGTGATTACCAATAATAATACAAGTGATGTTGAGTTCGACTACGTCACCGGAGCAAGTTTTATGCTCAAAGACCTCTCAAAACCCAATGCGAGTCTGACCTATGATGTCGGGTTTTTCCTGGGTTTCGGCGGGAATAACCTTTTCAAGAACTTCTATCTGGGTCCGAACTTTAAGCTGTTCGATGTGCTGCATGTGAATCTGGGTGCCAATATCAGGGAATATGAAGCACTGAAGGAAGGATTTAATGTAGGGGATAAACTGGATGCCGGAATCGCTATCCCAACCACGAAGGAATGGAAAGTTAAACCCTACTTCGGGATAACCTTTGATCTTGAACTGCTGACCATGATCGGAAAGCGCTAGCATCCGGCATCTTCAAACCTCTATTAACCTTTAGCGGGTTGTTGTAGGTCTGCTCGAACTGAAATCAGTTTACTGATCACCCTGAATGAATGCGGTTAGTTGCTGATGCAAGTGATCAGCTATTGCATATCCGGTCATTACTTTACCTGAGGTTGCCAAACCTGCCGGAAACCTGCCCGTAAGTTGAGCCGTCGGGGAAAATTGCCGGTGGGCTGAAATCCGGATTGGCCAGAAATTCATCATCCTGAAGGCTGAGAATAAAGGCCTTAAGTTCAGCTTTTTCGACAGGAGTCAGCTGCACGCCGTTGTTTGCAATATGGTGCATCAGCGGGTTGACATAGGGCGACATCTTCAGGTTGTGGGAGTAAAAATCGATGACTTCGTCCAGGGTTTCATAGCGTCCATCATGCATATAGGGCCCGCCGAGGGCAATGTTTCTCAGGGTGGTCGCTTTGTAAGCTCCTTTATCAGTTTCGATGCCGGTGATTGCATACCGGTCGCGGGGATCGTTGAATTCAGTGTCTTTGCCGTTATTATAGAAGAGGTTGGTCGTAAACAGCGGGTTTCCGCTGCTTCCATGGCAATGGAAACAATCAGCCCCTTCCTCCGTGGTAAAAAGGATGAAACCGTTCAGTTCCTGCTGGGTGAGTTGCAACTCCCCGCGCATGTATTTGTCGAACCTTGAGTTGGCTGAAATCAGTGTCCTGACAAACTGCGCTATTGCTTTACTGATATTTTCCATGGTAACCGTTGACGATCCGAAAGCTTTCAGGAAAAGTTCCGGGTAGCCGGGGGTGTTCTGAATCAGGGTTTTGGTGCGGTTGGTGTCTCCACTCATTTCATGGGGAGCCACAACACCCATCCAAACCAGGTCTTCGAGCCTGCGGCGTGAAACATCAGGATTATCCTCCCTGATCAGGCCATTCCAGAGATATCCGTTTGGATTCCATACAAGGTTAACCAGGGGAAGGGGCGCATGAGGGGTGGGTGCACCGCTCAGTCCGAAAGTCATCCCTCCCTGAAATACCGGGTGGTCAATCCCCGGTTCAAAGTTACGTGACTGCCGGTGACAACTCCCGCAACTCATCAGCGAGTCGGCATGGGTCCGGCCGGATAAACGCCCGTCATAGAAAAGATAACGTCCCAATTCTATACCTTCAACGGTCATAGGATTGTCGGAAGGGATATTCAGCAGGGTAGGGAAAAACCGCGGTACCTGTATCTGATAGGGCGTTGGTTTATGTTTATCCGGATCAGGTTCTTTATCGCCACAACCCGCTGCACCGGTGAGAAACAGTGTGACAAAGAGGAGGAACCTGAGGTGTATAAAAGTGTTTTGAGACATGACAAGCAGGATCAGACCATAAAATTACAAAATATCGGTCGACCGGAAAAGAAAAACTGTTATCTTAAGTGTTTAATAACATGAAGTATACCCGGAAAGTTAAGCTTGCGGCCTTATGCTTAAGCAACTTAATCTGAAGGGATTCAAAGCAAATGTTTAATTTTGTGCGGGATAAATTTACTGCACACAGCCGGCAGCAAAATCTTCTTTTTGCCGGATAAATTTCTTAAAGAACTAAAATGGAACTCAGGACTGGAGATAAGGTTCGTTTCTTGAACGAAAAAGGAGAAGGAATAGTAACGCGCATACTCAGCAATACCATGGTCAATGTGGCCATTGAAGAAGGTTTTGAAGTGCCGGTGCTGGCCAGTGACCTGATCAGGATAGAGCCGCAGGGGATGGCAGGCCGTTTTTTCGACCGGAATGTAAATGTTGAGCTGCCTGCCGGTAGTGCAACCGCTGAAGAGCGGAATGAAAAACCTGTAAAAACTGAAACTGTCTCCGGTGACGAACAGCCTGACGGGATTTCACCGCTCTTCAGGCAGTCAGGGGCGGGAATTACAGAAGGCATTTACCTGATCTATGCCCCGCATGATCAGAAATGGCTGATGACCGGGAATCTCGATATCTTCCTGGTAAACAACAGCAGGTACGAGGCGATTTTCTCGTTTATGCTGAAGGAAGAGGGAGATGCTTTTTCAGGGGTAAATTATGACGTGATCCCGCCTTATTCGAAAATGCTGATAGAAACCATTACCCGTGAAGACCTTGACAGTTGGTCAGAAGGCATAGTACAGGTTATTTTCCACAGTGCTGAGAGTATACCGGTTTTGAGTCCGTTGCATGCTGCATTTAAGATCAAATCTGTCCGTTTTTATAAGGAGACAAGTTACCAGGAGTTCAGGCTTGCAGGATTAAAGTCGGTGGTGTTGAATCTGGGGGATATCTCCGGACAACTGCTGATATCCGGTACCGATCCATTGATGGCCGCAGTGAGTGATCCGGCCGCAAGGCAGAAAATTTCGGCCATTGCCCCTCCGGCATACATCGACCGTTTCCGCACCGCCCCGCGTGAAGCTGAAGTAGATCTTCACATTTCTTCACTCCGTGAAGATTATGCGGAAATGTCGAACAACGAAATTCTGCGTTATCAGCTTGATTTCTTTACCCGAATGCTTGACAGTGCCATTACCAATAATTATTACAAGGTTACCTTTATTCATGGAATCGGGAATGGTTCCCTCAAATCTGCAATAGTATCGGCCATAGCCGATTACGAGAATGTCGAATTCAGAAACGCACCCTTTGCCAGGTATGGAAACGGCGCCGTGGATATCATCATCCATAAAGGCAATTGAGCGGAAACAGACAGAATAACCTGAAATTCTTCTAAATTCAATCATTGAACATCACTGAAATGGTCATTTTTCGGGTGAACTGCCCTGCATTTCTTTATGTCCGGTGTAACCGGTTTTGTCGCGGCAGGCTTTTTGTGATCATTTTATATTCATATTCCGTTGGTATCCAATAATTTTGTACTTTTGTATCAACTTAGGTCTCTTAACGGTAAAAGCAACGTGTTCTGTCGCTTTTGGTCGAAAGACTAAAAGAGGAAAGTCGGGGCAACAAAGGGCACCATACTTCCTAACGGGAAGGTTCTGCAGCCGGCGGAAACAGCAAGTGCCACAGAAAATTACCGTCTTGTCATGATTTATCATGACAGGATAAGGGTGAAAATGTGGGGTAAGAGCCCACGGCTCAGGTTGGTGACAGCCTGCGCGGGTAAACCTTATGGGTTGAAAGGCCAAATATACCGGATCGTTGTGCCGCAAAGCGCAACAAAGGGCTGCCCGCTCTTTTCCGGGGGGTAGGCCGTTAGAACCTGATGGCAACATCAGGTGCAGATAAATGACAGAAGTCCCGCTTTTGCGGGAAACAGAACCCCGCTTACATCGTTGTACGGCACCGTTTTTTAAAGCAAATCCCCGGCCAAACCGGGGTTTTGCTTTTTTACCCTGACTGGCCTTCGCCATAAATTTATCGGGCGCGACTCCTGAACCAGGAATCAACAAAGCGGTTGTTTTTCTGATTATTTTTGCTGCTTACACACTCAAGCGCTCGTCATGAAAATAATGCAACGGTCAAAGTATCTCATCCTCATTTTAATATTTTGCATCTCAGCTTCTACGGAGGAAGTTTTGAGGGCGCAGGACATTCCGAACCCGGGTTTCGAAAACTGGTCGGGCGGTGAGCCTGACGGATGGAATACCATCAATCAAACCTTTCTGGGAACAACTTTTACTCCCGTAACCCGGGAGCAGTCAAACCCACATGGAGGTTCTTATTCGGCTAAACTTGAAACCATTACCCATAACATCTTTATTGTGGGACCGGTAACAATGCCGGGTGTGCTCTCGCTTGGCGAAATTACGCTCGATATTCTCAACCAGACGGGAACCGTTGAAGGGGGTGTGCCGGTCAGCGGGGCGCCGGTTGTGCTCAGGGGATGGTTCCGTTATCTACCTTCTGCCAATGATTCCTGTATAATGGGGATAGGGCTTTCGCGCTGGAACGGAACTTCACGCGATACATTGGCATATGCTTACCTTACAATCGGAGGGCAAAACCCAGACTGGGAGGAATTCTCCCTTCCGATTGAATACCTTTTGCCCGAACAACCCGATACCATGAACATCATGTTTTTTTCATCCAACCTCCTTACCGGCAGTCCGGTTACCGGGAGCAAACTCTGGGTGGATGACCTCTGGCTGGAATACGGAACAGTTTCGGTAAACGATGTGGGGCTGAACGCTGCTTTGCGGGTGTATGCCGTCAATGGTGGTGAGCAGCTGGAAATCAGGTGCCCGGGTGATAATGGAGGCATTCTTCAATTGGTAAATATGAACGGAGTCTTACTGGAGCAAAAACAATTACCCCCGGGTGAAACTCCGGTTATAATTGACATATATGGCCTGAAACCGGCCATGTACATTGTACGCCATGTAAATACCTCAGGTTTACAGCACGTGGTGAAATTTGTTAAGAACTAATCTTTTCAGGTCAACAAATTCATTCTAGCTTTCATTAGCCGGTTTTTATAGGGGCTTTCAGGTTGTATATACTATCCTGCAGCCTGAAGCGTTTATTCACCATTAGTTTTCAAACACCTGCTGTTGAAAACTACCCATTAAACACATTTCATGGTAGTCACTGGAGGTGTAATTTTAAAGCCCAAACAGAAGTCCGGTATGAGAAGGAATTTTATTGCCATCATTGCAGCTTTGCCTTTGTTTTTCAGCTTCAATGGAATGGCCCAGCAAACTGTTGCCAGGCAGGATCAGGCAGCAGGAATCGCTGCAGCTACAGATTTATTTAATAATGAAAAATTCGGATCCGTGCGGGACCACTACAGCATGCTGCAGACACCTTCAGATCTGCTGCTTGCTTATGATGTGGAAAAGGACTACTATACAGCCGCAAGTGCAGCCGAATTGCAGCATGCCGACGCCCCGGCCCTGCTTAAAGAGTTCCTGGAGAAACATCCTGAAAATACCCGCACCAACCGCGTTTGGTTTCAGCTGGGTAACCTGTACTTCCGCAATAACAGTTTCAGAAGTGCGCTGGACGCCTACCAGCAGGTGGACAAGTTTGACATGAATCCTGAAGAACTGGCCGAATTTACCTTTAAACAGGGATACTGCCATTTTAAGCAGGACGATTTTGACAAGGCTGCAGATGCTTTTTACAGCATCAAGGAACAACAGACCCGATATACCGGGCCTGCAACCTATTATTACGCACACATTATGTATGCTGACGGAAAATATGAAACGGCCCTCCGGGATTTTCAGCGGCTGGAAAGAGATGAAACTTTTAAGTCGGTAGTGCCCTACTATATCATCCAGATCCATTACATCCGGGGCCAATATGATGAATTGCTCGAGGTGGCCCGGCCATATCTGAAAGGTCAGCGTAACAAACGAACCAATGAAATTCTGCGGCTGGTTGCCGATGTGAATTACAAACGGGGCAATTTTCAGGAAGCCATTGACCTTCTGGAAGAGTACAGGAAGCTTTCAAGGGGAAAATTTTCGCGCGAGGAAAGTTATATCCTGGCCTTCTCTTACTACAGAACAGGTGAGTATGCAAAAGCCATTCCTGAATTTCAGCTGGTGGCCGGGGGAGAAGACAGCCTGTCTCAGAATGCCTGGTATCACCTCGGCGACAGCTACCTGAAAACATCCCAAAAACAATTTGCCTCCAACGCCTTCTTGTCGGCATGGAAAGTGCCGGTTAAGTCAGCGCTGGCGGAAGATGCCCTCTTCAATTATGCCAAACTGTCGATAGAACTGTCATACAATCCATACAATGAGGCCATCAGGGCACTGCAGCAATACCTTACCGAATACCCTTCATCACCCCGCAGGGATGAAGCTTATACCTACCTTGCCAATCTCTATCTTGTAACGCGTAATTACAAGGAGGCTCTTTCAACCCTTGAGAACGTCAAAAAGCGTACGCCGGCGCAGAATGAAATCTATCAGAAGATTACCTATTACCGTGGGCTTGAACTGTTTGCAGATAATCAGTTTTTTGATGCCATCGGGATGTTTAAAAAGTCTGCCGAGCATAAAAGTGATGAACTGATTGCTGCGGGCGCCACCTTCTGGGCCGGAGAGTCCTATTACAGGCTGGGGCAGTACGATAAGGCAGCGACTTATTACAGGGATTTTCAAAATGCTCCGGGGGCTAAAAATCACACCGCTTACACGTCGGCCAATTACAGCCTGGGGTATACCATGCTCAAGCAGAAGAACTACAGCCAGGCCGCCCAGGCATTCAACCGGTTTATCGATAGCCGCCCGGCGGATAAGAAAATGCTGAACGATGCCAGGTTGCGTCAGGCCGATGCTTTTTTCATGCTGAAGCAATATCAGGATGCCATTGCAGGTTATGATAAGGTGATCGGTGCAAAGGCTGCCGATGGTGATTATGCCCTCTATCAGAAATCACTTGCTGTTGGCGTTACCGGTAATATCAGGCAGAAAATAGCTTCTCTTCAGAAGCTGGTCGCCGATTTTCCGAGATCCCCTTACAACGATGATGCCCGTTTTGAAATCGGCCAGGCACAAATGACCCTTAATCAGCATGAGGACGCGCTGCAGACGTTCATAAAACTGGTTGCCGATCATCCGAACAGCAGTTTTGTCAAGCGCTCGCTGCTGAACACGGGCCTGATCTATTACAATACGGACCGCAATCAGCAAGCCCTGGAGACTTTCAAAAAAGTAGTCAGGGATTATCCTGCCACACCTGAATCGCGCGAAGCCCTGGCGGTAATGAAAAACATCTATGTTGATATGAACCGGGTTGATGACTATGTTGCTTATTCACAGGATATTCCTTTTGCAAACATTACCCGTTCGGAGCAGGATTCCCTAACGTTTATTGCAGTTGAAGGCAGGTATATGGCCGGGGATTGCAGTAAAGCCATCCCGGGCTTTGCTTCATATCTCGATAAATTCCCGAATGGAATCTTTTCGGTGAAAGCGCATTATTTTAAAGCAGATTGTGAAAGCCGCGCCGGCAATCATGCTGAAGCACTGAAAAGCTATGAATTTATCCTCTCAAAACCGCGTACCGGGTACACCGAAAATTCGGCACTGAAAGCCTCTGAAATCCTCTTCAGCATGAAGGATTACGCGAAAGCCCTTCAGATGTATGAGCTGCTGGAAGAAAATGCAGAAAACCCGGCTAGTCTGCAGGAGTCATACCTCGGGCAGATGCGCTGTAACTTCTATCTGGGGAATCACGGGATTGCCGTTCAGATGGGGCAAAAAGTGCTTGAGACAGAGCGGCTTTCTCCCAATCTTGCAGCAGAAACCCATCTGATTACCGGAAAATCCTACATGTCCCTACAACGGTATGAAGCTGCCAGGGCTTCTTTTGAAAATGTTCTGAAAATTTCGCAGGGCGAAACCGGTGCCGAAGCACTTTATAACCTGGCTGCGATCAGTTATGAACAAAAGGATTATACAAACGCTGAATCGCAGATTTTCAGGCTCAGCAGTGATTACGCATCTTATGACTATTGGGTGGCACGCTCGTTTATCCTCCTCTCGGATGTATACATAAAGACCGGCAATGTATTCCAGGCCAGACAAACCCTTCAGAGTATCATCGATAATTATGAAGGGGGAGACCTCAGGAAAATCGCTGCTGACAAGCTTGACCTGATAAATCAGGGGGAATCTTCATCCCAACCGGCCACAAAGACATTCGATGATGAGGAAGGCATTATCATCAGATAGCTGCTGCCAGGGTTTCTTTTAAAATGTGTTTTGACGATAAAGCGGTAAAAAAATGAAAGAATATATGAATGCCAAATCCCGGATCAGGTCAGTTAAACCCTTTTTGCTGGCCATGCTTGTGATGATCAATGGTGCCTGGAATCTTCTATCAGGACAGGGAATCAATGAGCAGGTGACTGTGGTGGCAGCTTATGAACCCTCCATTCCGGATGTCAATAAGATCAATCTAAATCCGGCAGCTTCCGAAACTGAAGTAAAACTGCCTGTAATGTCCTATTCGGTGACGCCCGTGCAGATGGAAACAAAGCTGAGTCCTGAATCGATTCCGGCTGTGCGGCTGGTGGGCGAGCCTCAGAAAAAGCTTTTAAGGAACTATGCCCGCCTCGGGTTCGGAAACTATACCACCCCTTACGCGGAATTCTGGGCAAACTCACTCCGCTCAAAATCTTACCAGCTCGGCTTACACTTCAAGCATTTGTCATCTTCGGGTGAGATAAAGGATTATGCCGAAAGCGGAAACAGCGTTAACCTGATACAACTGCAGGGCAGGAAGTTTTTCGGGCAGCACACCCTGAGCGCCGGACTGGGTTTCAGGCGAAATGCAGTACACCATTATGGCTTTAAACCTGCAGAATCTGAAGGCTTCTTCCCGGATGATATGCTGAAACAACGGTTTAACCGGCTCAATGCCTCTGTTGCCATCAGGTCGAACTATGCGGATGAAGATAAACTGAATCATCAGCTTACTTTGGGCTTCAGAAACATTGCTGACAAATTCAAAACTCGGGAAACAACATTCAGCCTGCAGGGAGCGGCAGATAAGCGGTTTGAACTGTTTGATATTACGGATTTCCAGCAACTGGGTCTTGAAACATCTATGGACTTCGCGGGATACATGGATTCTACACTGAAACAAAGCAGCACATTGGTCAGTGTACGGCCGTTTATCGCAACAGGATTTAATGAATACACATTTAAACTGGGCCTGAATTTTACGTTTCAGGGTGATTCCGTTTCCAAGGCCTATCTGTTTCCCTTTGCCGAAGCCAGGTTAAGCGTGATTGAAGATGCCTTGAATATCTATGCCGGAATCACTGGAGGTCTGCAAAGGAAGGGATTTGATTTGCTTGCCGAACAAAATCCGTTTATTCAATCGGTGCTGCCTTTGCAATATACCCGTGAGCGGTTTGCTTTTTATGCCGGAGCTTCGGCCAGGGCCGGGAAGCACATCAACCTTTATGCCTCTTTCCGGACAGGCGTCATCGAGCATGAAGCCTTTTTCGTGAATGATTTTTCTCAGGCACCGTTCAACCGCTTTGTTCCGCTATACGACGACGCCAATTTGCTTGCGGGCAGGTTCGAGGCAGAATATCACACTGCTGAACGCCTGAAAGTTAAAGCTTTTGCTGCTTTTGAAAAATGGAAAGTGCAGCATGAACTTCAACCCTGGCATAAACCGGCAAGCACCCTGGGTGCGGAAGCCTATTACAATATCGGGAATAAAATTATTGCACGTGCCTCGGTTACCGCCAGCGGTAAACAATATGCAAGGCTGGAGGATGAGGATGGAGAAGTCAGGGCTTACCGGATCAAGGGCTACACCGATGTCAGCCTGGGCCTGGAGTACCGTTATACCCGCCAGTTGTCGGCTTTTCTTAATCTGAATAACGTTACCGGTGTGCGTGCCTATAAATGGTATAATTATCCGGGATACCGTTTTAACCTGCTTGGCGGAATAGCTTATTCATTTTAACCAAAGCATCAGATCCGCATCAGAATTTTTTTCGATTTTCCGGAATCAGATTGTCGTAAAAGCACTGTCGGAGGGCAATACCGCTGAACCAGAAAGGCCGTAATGTAACGCGGCCTTTTTTTGTTAATAACTTGCACAAATCAGGGTCAATGATTCCGTGATTTGAATTGATTAAATGATTACCTTTGCTTGTTAACTAAAATTTACTATTTTACTGAATATGAGTGAATTAAATAAAGAAGCCATTGCTGCCGGAAGTGGAAATGGAAACGGCAACGGCAATGGAAATTATACTGCTGAAAACATCCAGGTTCTTGAAGGTCTTGAAGCGGTTCGTAAGCGCCCTGCCATGTATATCGGTGATATTGGCTCCAGGGGGTTGCATCACCTTGTATATGAGGTTATTGACAATTCAATTGATGAGTCGCTGGCCGGCTACTGCGATAACATAGAGGTGTTTATTCATCCCGACAATTCTATCACTGTTTCGGATAACGGCCGTGGAATTCCTACCGATTTACATGAAAAAGAGAAACGTTCGGCGCTTGAAGTGGTCATGACGGTGCTGCATGCCGGTGGAAAGTTTGATAAAGGCTCCTATAAGGTTTCAGGTGGTTTGCACGGGGTAGGTGTTTCCTGCGTAAATGCCCTGTCTTCGATGCTGAAAGTCACTGTATGCCGCGAAGGAAAGGTCTTTGAACAGGAATATTCAATCGGTAAGCCGCTTTACCCGGTGAGGGAAGCCGGCACTACCGGAAAAACAGGCACAACGGTTCATTTTAAGCCGGATACTTCAATTTTTACCAATGATATATACGATCTTGAGATACTGAGTTCCCGCCTGCGCGAACTCGCCTTCCTGAATAAAGGGATCCGTCTTTCCATTACCGATGAGCGTGAAGCAGATGAAAACGGGAATCATCCCCATTTTTCATTCTATTCTGAGAACGGTTTGCGCGATTTTATCGAATATCTCGACGGCATGCGCGAAAAACTGATGCCGGAGCCGATTTATATCGAGGGGGAGAAAAATGATATTCCCGTTGAGATTTCGATGCAGTACAATACCTCATTCAGCGAAAACATCCACTCTTACGTCAACAACATCAATACCCATGAAGGCGGAACCCATCTTGCCGGTTTTCGCAGGGCGCTCACCAGAACCCTGAAAGCCTATGCCGACAAGTCTGGGATGCTGGCCAAACTGAAGTTCGACATCAACGGTGACGACTTCCGCGAAGGATTAACGGCAATTATTTCCGTAAAGGTGCAGGAGCCCCAGTTTGAAGGGCAAACCAAAACCAAGCTCGGAAATAATGAGGTGATGGGGGCTGTGGATACCCTTGTTTCTGAACTTCTTAATTATTACCTTGAAGAACACCCAAAAGAGGCCCGCACCATTGTCAACAAGGTGATCCTCGCGGCCACGGCCCGCCATGCGGCACGTAAGGCCAGGGAACTTGTACAGCGCAAAAATGTACTCTCCGGCTCGGGTTTGCCGGGTAAACTGTCAGACTGCAGCGAAAGAGATCCCGAACTCTGCGAAATCTACCTTGTGGAGGGAGATTCGGCAGGAGGAACCGCCAAACAGGGCCGTGACCGGCGCTTTCAGGCCATACTTCCACTCAGGGGTAAAATCCTGAACGTGGAAAAAGCCATGCAGCATAAGATCTTCGATAGCGAGGAAATCAAGAATATTTATACCGCATTGGGCGTTTCGGTTGGAACCGAGGATGACAGCAAGGCACTCAACCTTTCAAAACTGCGTTATCACAAGGTAGTGATCATGACCGATGCCGACGTGGACGGCAGCCATATCGCCACACTGATCCTCACTTTCTTCTTCAGGTACATGCGCGAGCTGATTGAAAACGGCTATGTTTACATTGCCACACCTCCGCTGTATCTGATCCGCAAAGGCAATAATGAACGCTATTGCTGGTCGGAGGAAGAGCGGGAAGCTACGGTAGCCGAATTTTCAGGAACCGGCAAGGAAAGCAACGTGCACATTCAGCGCTATAAAGGTTTGGGAGAAATGAACGCCGAACAACTCTGGCTGACTACCATGAACCCTGAATTCCGGACCTTGCGTCAGGTAACCATCGAAAACGGCACTGAAGCTGACCGTATATTCTCCATGCTTATGGGCGATGAAGTGCCGCCACGCCGTGAGTTCATTGAGAAAAATGCAAAATATGCGAAAATTGATGCCTGATATTTGCAGGCGGATCAAAACGAAAAAACCGGAGTTCATTGCTCCGGTTTTTTTGTAAGGGTTGTAGAGCTAAACGCTCATTCTTGCTAAAAATGATAGGCAGCCCCCATCCTGAATCTGATTCCCGACCAGTCGACCCTGACCGGCTGCTTTTCCTGGTTTTGTAAATAGGCTTTTTTATTTTCTGACCATCTCAGGCGACCGGGGATGTTATATTCATAGCCGGCCAGCATTTCCAGGCTGATTTTGTCTGATATGTGATAATATCCTGACAGCGCAACTTCACCAAAGAAATTCAGGGAAACGAATGTAAGGTCTTCACGGAACTCTTCCGCTCCTGTAATCTCAAAGTCTTCATTGAAATCAAGCCAGCCTGAAGTAGTTCCGCCTCCAACGGCAAAATGGCACCCCCATTGCCCGCCATGATGAACCGGTATACGATACTGCATGCCTGTGCGTAAACCCTTCAGCTGCATACTCATCCGGTAATAACCCGAATAATCTCCGTAAAAATTGCGGGCACCGGTGTATTGATAACTGATATCGAATACCATTTCTGAAAAGTCTTTCATAGTTAATGCCATAAAACCGCTGTAGGTTATATAACCCGGAAAAGAGGCTGTTTGTGACAGGGCAGGCAGGTTGGGATAGTTACTGATTTCGTCCTGAAAAGCTTTCAGATCCTTCAGGTTGTATGACCCGTACCCGCCATAAATTCCGGCCTTCAGCTCCTGGGCTGACGACTGGTATCCGGTAATCAGTATCAGGGATGCAATCAGATTGGCTAGCACTTTTCTCATGGCAGATACGGTGTTATATCAAAAACATATCCCGAATGGGAAAACAGGCGTTTGTTATACAGTTTCGGCATTGAATCGGTGCTGGGAACTTTCAGTACAATTTGAAAGGTATTGATGTCCATTACATACAGATGGGTGTAATCGGTAAGCAGCAGGTATCCGCTTTCCGGATCAATATTGCGCAGCACGCATTTCCCGGGTAAGATTACTGACCGGATCAGGCTGAAATCACGGGGGTTTCTCAGCTCAAGCACTGGTGATTCCTCCAGCGTCAGAAAAAGCCGGTCCGGATGCAGATCGTCAAACAGGGCCGACTTGTAGGAACGCTGATCGCGGTAAGCGGTTTCGAAGGTGTTGTTCGCAATATTGTAGAGCCAGATTCCGTTCCGGGTAACTATTACACACTGATCCCCGGCGGGAGCTGTGGAAATACACGCCCATTTGCTGTAATAGGGATAATCTTCAATATCCAGCGTTGCGGTGATTTCTCCGGTATTCAGGTCAATAATGCTGTAATCCCCACCCAATATCAGGGCTGCTGTATTGACCGTCGTCAGGCATAAATGATCCGAATTGGCCGATGGTGTGCCGTACGGGATGATGGCCGGATTCGTCAGTTGCCGGTTTTCGAACAGGTAAAGTGCCTGCCTGGTGGCAACGCCGACCCTGGTTGAATTGGGCGGACAGGCATAAACCGCGTCATACAGTAAATTCGGGATACGGTATGAAGCCATTGCATTCAGGCTGAAAATGTCGAAGGCCTTCATGTCGTCATACACAGAGGTGTAAAATGCTTTTTCAACTGAATTGTAGGCGTATTCCGGCCAATTGGGCGCAACATTTTCGCCGAGTGTGAAGGTAACATACGAATAAGGATAGTATGTTTCATCACACTTACTGGAATACATCGGTTTACTGTCAAGTTTGTACTGCCCCCAGCTGCCAAAGCCGGGCTGTGCGATGGTAATGCTGGTATCCGGCGAGTTTTCAAGATAAACCGGATTGGGGTATCCATCCGTTCTGGTGAACGTATAATGCGTGGGGTATCCCGTTTTATTCCACGAAAATGTCACACTGTCAAGATTGGCAAACGAGGCTGAGGGGACAGGCGGTTCGCGCTGTATTTGAAGCGATGTGTAACTTGGCGAGGCGGATTCGGTGTATACGGTGTGGTAAAGCGAGTAATTGACCTCACCACAGGTATAGCAACTGTCGATGAATTGACCGGGAAGCCTGGGATTGAAATACCTCTGGGAGCTGTTAAAACTGAAACTCCTGTTTAAGCGGAGCGACTGCGAGTTAAAATTTAATGAAGGCTGCCAGCTGATGCGTAAAAATCCGTTCTCATCGGTGTCTGCCGTCATCTGAAGGTACCCGGCCGGTCTGGTGTCGATCAGCGCTACCCATTCGCGGGTTCCGGCATAATATTCGTAACCCGACAGATCGGCAAGGCTGCCGGTGCCGGTTGAAGTAAACATATTGACCGAAAGCTTGTAGATGCCCGGATTGTATTCAAACGGATCAATTTCCACCTCACCCGTATCGTTATATAATTCCCACCGGTCATCAGACAGCAGCATCTCACCGGCATGGATATCCAGCCCGAATGCACTCAGCCTGTAATTGAGCCGGAGCCTGTTGAAAATAAACAAGGTGTCGCCTGAATCCTCCAGTTCGATCTGTAAAGGATGACTGGCGGCCGGAGGGTCAATCTGTGTAAATTCGTCATCAGTGAGCGGATATTCGCACGAGTTAACGGCCAGTAACATTACAAAGATCAGAAATGGCAATAAAACCCTGCTCGGTGAAATTGTGGTTGAATGGATTTGGTTCATTCAGGTAAGATGTTATAATTCAATGTTATATAGCATTATCGGATTATATATTACTGTGTGGTTGCCTTGAATCCGCGAATTCATGAACCCATACCGGTTCAGCAAATACGATGTGTTTTCCTTACTTACAATGGTGCATGCAAGATAATACATTGTTTAATCCAGGACACGCTTGTATGCAGTTTAGAATAAATATTTTCATGGGATTCCGGATTTATGTAACGATTTGTATAACAGTATTTTAACAGTCGCAGATGCCGAATATTCATCATGAAATACTATTGTGCGGAATTCTGATTCGATTGCTTTTTGGTTTATCGCGATCAATATCCATTAATTATGGCACGGAATTTAGTATTTCAACCGTCAGACAAATATCATTTGCCAAATTAAACATGCAGACTATGAAATCTAAAGTGATTATTGTTGCCCTGTTGCTGACGTTAACAGCCACTTTATCATTACAGGCACAGAATTACCGGACCGGTCTGGGTGCCAGGCTGGGTTTTTTCAACGGAATCACGGTAAAGCACTTTGTAGGTAATTCGAACGCCATCGAGGGCATTGCAACTTTCCGTTGGGGAGGATTTGCCCTTACAGGCTTGTACGAATGGCAGAAACCCATTAAAGGGGCTCCCGGACTTGACTATTTTCTCGGGCTTGGCGGACACATCGGTGTGTGGCATAACGATCGTTATTACTGGTATGATGGTGATCGCCGCGATGGCCATTTCAGCATTGTGGGGGTTGATTTTATCGCCGGACTGGAATACACCCTGCAGGAAGTCCCCTTCAATTTCAGCCTTGACTGGAAGCCGGCCTTTAACCTGATCGGCGACCGGCACTGGTGGGGAGATGGGGTGGCACTCTCGATCCGTTATACTTTCTGATTTATACCTGCCGGAATAATTTAAAAGCGGAACCTGTTGTATAGGCAGGTTTCACGTTAATTGCACCGGACAGTTTAAGGCCTGCTCTGTTTCAGCAGCCATTCATACAGTTCCGGATTGTTGTAGGTTTCCGTCCAGCTGTCGTGGTTGGCGCCGGGATATATAGTGATCCTTGCATTACCCCCTGCATCCTGAAGGAGTCTGATCATTTTTGCCGCATCGGTAACGGGGACCACATCATCTGCGGCGCCGTGAAATGCCCATACGGGCATTGATTTCAGTTCATCTGCCCTGCGCGGATAATTACGGTCAATCCTCCCGCAAACCGGGGCAATCGCGGCAAAATAGCCGGGATAAGCCATCGCCAGATCCCAGGCTGCCCAGCCGCCCATGCTCAGGCCGGTAACATAAATCCTGTTTTCATCAACCCTGTAACGACCGGCAATATTTTTCACCAGTGCATAAATGGTTTCTGCATCCCAGTCGCGCTTGTCGGGGCACTGGGGCGAAAGCACCATAAATGGAAAGTGCTGCCCGGCTTCTATAAGTTTTGGAGGTCCGTGAACCTTGATTTTCTCAGGATCGTTGCCACGTTCACCTGATCCATGCAGGAATATCAGCAGGGGCCATGTCTTATCCTTTTCCGAATTATAATTATCAGGGAGGTACAGCAGGTAATCCAGGGATACCTGGCGGATCACGGTTCCGGTAAATGATCCCTCATGCAGAACTGTCTGAGCCTGAGTGCCGATCCCTGCCAGGAGCAGCAATAGCAGAATAACTGAAAAATTTTTCATCCTGAATCCGTTTGAAATGGATGTGCTTATTTAGTCAAAGAAGTTCCACGATACCCCGAAACGCAATCCGCGGTCAGGCATGGGGTAGGAGGGAACCATAATGTAGTTATATCCCGATAGTCCGCTGTTCAGGTGCTTCATTACCAGGAACAGGCGTGCCCGTTTTACCCTGAGGTTGACAAATCCGTCCACATAAGGATAGTTCCCTGTTTCCACCCTGTTCTGCAGGTAGTAAGACCTCAGTGCAGGCATATAGGCATCGGCATAGAATGCCGTGTTAAACATCAGCGAAAGCCCTGTTTGCAGATAAAGCGCCCTTTTGAACAAGGCAACCGAATATGTGGCTGTTGCCCTGCCGGCAAGATCGGGCAAGCGCAGTATGTCGGACTTTGAAGCATTTTGCCAGATGGCGAATGCCTGTAGTCCGATGCTGCCCAGGGTGATATCGGCAAGTCCGTATAGCTGGCTTATCGTGATGGAGCCGTCTGCCCTGGCCGGATGGGCGTTTTCGTTGAAATAGACCCAACCATCCAGGTTGTAGAAGTTAAATCCGGTCTGAAAATATTTCCGCTTGTACATCACTTTTCCGCTAAGGATGGTCTGTTGCCCGAAACTGTTTTCCCAGCGGAAGTGATTGGAGGTATGAAACTGATAGAGATATTCGGGTTGAAGGGCATCCAGTGCCAGAGACGCGTAAAGATTTCCCCAGGATGTGGAATTGTCGAAAGCGGGCAGGGTGAGCATGGCGGCAATCCCTTTCTCGCCATTGAAAGGCGCTCCGTTACTGAACCATATTTTACCCTCGGCTTTTGCGATGCCAAAGGTATTGGCTGAAATATAGGCAAAAGGGGTGAGACGGTTGAATCTCCGGATGATGGTATCGTTTTTATAGGTGCTGAAAGCATGTTCGATACCAGCCCTCAGTAATACAGCCTTGCCGCTGCCCCTGGCTTTGCCCACGCCGCCTTCGAAAATCAGCTCGTTGGTGAACTCATGAAAAAAGACAGAATCGAAGGTGCTTACGGAATCGGCATATATTTCGGGATAAAAACCCGATCGCGGATTGGCATCGGTATAAAGCAGGGCGTTGCGTGTGTAGGTGAAGGTATGCCGGAAAAAATTGGTACGCTCCGGATTGAAAAACAGTTTACCGGGCGGTGCTGTCCGGATTTGTGATCCGGTATCTGCTTTGATCATGTTAAGCAACGTGTCGCTGACCGCATCAGGATTTTCAATGAGCCTTGGGTTGCGTCCGAAGTAATAAAACTGATTTATCTGAAACCCGCTTTCCTTTATAAGGTTATCTGCATTGCTCAGCCATGTGGCAATGCGCTTGCGGTCGGCTTCATAGTTGGTGGTAAAAACAGAATCATAAACAATGCCTCCGTTTTCACGCCATTTAAAACGGTTGTTCCGGTAGTTGGCCAACACGGCATAGCGTTCGTTATCCGTAACAAACTGCCCTTGTAGGGCTAAGGAAGAATTGTCTGACTTTTGCCGGTTATAAAGCCCGACCGAATTAATGATACGAAGGTCAACGCCGAAGCTCAGTCCCCTGGCCAGATGCTGGCTGTGGGTAACGCTGAATAATTGCTCTTTGCCTTTGCCAAAGGAATATGCAATGTTGGTGTAAGGTGCAAAACTCCGGTAATACCGGATGTTCGCGTTATTCAGTATATACGCATCGAAATTGTATGGAGAAAACCTGAATCCGGAACTTCTCCGGGGATTAAAAATTAACGTTTTGTAGGCAAGGCCGATGTTTCCATTTACGGCATTCAACAGATCTGTCCCTTCGGCAGGATCGTAAAACTGAAATCCTGTAAGCAGGGTATCGGCTGTACGTTTTAGTGCTGATTCCCCCGGCCAGCGCTGATCCGCATGAAAAAAGAAAACCGATGCCGTGTCCGGTGATTGCTGATCTTCTTTGTCTGCAGCGGCTTCCTGGGCCATGATGCCCCGGATGCTTAAGAGAATAATGGTCAGGATAAGCGTGAATCTGCGCATGAAGCGTGCGGTATTGCAGTTGCAAAGATAGGATTAACCGGCATTGCTAACGCCGGTATGGCCATTTTATTGAGTCATGAATTATTTACCCCTGATCAGTTTACCTTCATACAAATATCCTTCTGAATGCAATCTGATAAGGTATGTTCCCGGTTTCAGGTTGCGGATATCATAATGCCCTTTGGTTTTATACTTCATTTCTTTTGCAACCTGTCCGCTGATATCCATAATAATCAGACTGTCGGCATTCAACGATTCCTGATTAAGGATGCGGAAATATTCATGTGCAGGATTCGGAGAAAGGATCAGCTTTCTGACTGCTGCCTGTTCCTGAACTGACGCCGGGCCATTGCCGAAAAGCCATAGCACGGCCTCCCTGAAATTATCGCGCCAGAGTGCTTCGTTGTGCTGCCCCCCTTCAACAACTTTGTTAAAGATTTCTTCCTGCGAAAAGCCGGCAGATTCAAGGGAATCGCTCATTCTGAGCATGTGTGCCACCGTGTTTTCACCTTCGAGGGTGCCGCATAACTGGTAAAACTTCATGTTTGCCTGTTTCGGGCTGTTCTGGATGAATGACCATACGCTGTCGGAGAACCAGTAGGAAGGCGAAAATATTCCGGCTTTGCTGAAAGTCTGCTGATACCGCAGGGCCCCGTAATGGGAAATCAGTCCGCCCAGGGAGCTTCCCATGATGCCGGTATGCTCCCTTCCGGGGAGCGTGCGGTAATTTTGGTCAATATAAGGTTTAAGCGTTTCAACAATAAAACGGACATACGCCTCTCCATCTCCTCCGCCATACTGCTGACTGGCCCATGGGGTGTATTCCGCAATACGGTATATGCCGCCATTGTCTATGCCAACGACTACCGGCACATCAATTCCTTCGCCGGCCATAGCGTTCAGTGTTTCATCCACCTGCCATTCTCCTGAAAATGAAGTATTCGAATCAAAAAGATTCTGCCCGTCATGCATATACAACACAGGATAATCTTTGCCTGAGGTGTCGTAATCAGGCGGCAGGTAAATCCATACTCTCCGTGACCGGTTGAGTTGAGGAATCATGAAGTCCTCATCCATTATATACACATTCGGGGCCGCAGTAGAGTTGTTTCCGCTGCCGCCGTCGGCCCAGTTATGTATGGTGACTTCAACGGTCTGTCCGTTGCCGAATGTGAATCTGCGGTCAGCAATCTCTTCCCCTGACGGGCCTTTTTCAACGGTAGCCCAACTGCCACGGGTAAATTTATACCTGATCTCTGTCCCCTCCGCCTCCTCAGCAAGGGTAATATACCAGTTGCCGTCTGTATTTTTCTGCATGGCATAAGCGGGCGATCCGGGATTCCACCCGGTAAAATCCCCTGCAATATAGAGGTTGTCCTGTGCCGGCGTATTTTCCGGCAGTGAGGTCACCAGAAAAGTTACCTGGCCCCGGACGATTCCAGTCAGAAGCAGTAAAATAAGGCAAACCAGTGTGAATGCTTTTTTCATGGCAGTTGTCAATTTTTTGTAAAAGTATGTTTTTTCTGATAAATACCGGTTTTGGCCATAACAGCCTGTTAATATTGTCTTTACAGGCAGATCCGGTTTTTCTGCCATAACCGGAATGATGGCTGATCAGCCATGTAACTTTAATTAGACTACCTTTGCCGCTCAAAAACAAACAGTATATGGAAAACCTTCAGTCCGGAGTGACGGGTGTGATAAGCTTCCGGCGCTGGAGCCGCAGTTCATGGGCGGTATTCAGCAGCCTTGGACGCAGCATCCGTATCGGCGTGCTCAGTCTGTCGTGTTCCATACTTGTGCTGCCGGGTCATAGCCAGGAGCAGCCGGATTCCATCCCATCCTCATCATCCGGGCGTGAAATTGAACTTGAAGAAGTTGTTGTCAGCGCCCAACGTACTCCGGTCGTTCAGTCGGAGCTGATGCGCGTTGTTCAGGTGGTCACCCTTACGGAGATTGCCCAGCATTCCTCAGCCGGACTGGCAGGATTGCTCGAACATCTGCGCGGTGTGGATATCAGGCAGCGGGGAGCTTTCGGGATCCAGGCCGACATCAGCATCAGGGGCGGAACATTCGATCAGACATTAATTTTACTGAACGGGATCAATCTGACCGATCCCCAGACGGGACATCACAACCTGAATCTCCCGGTTGACTTATCTTCGGTTGAGCGTATAGAGGTGCTCCAGGGGCCCGGGGCCCGGATTTTCGGCCCGAACGCATTTAACGGTGCCATCAACATCATTACGGCAGATCCGGACAGGCGGGGAATCACCGCAACGCTCTCGGGCGGAGAATTCGGTCTTTTTCAATCATCTGTATCGGCAGTGCTTGCATTGGGTAAAATAAATCAGCACATTTCACTTGGTTGGAACAGGAGCAACGGATATCAGGAAAATACTGATTTCAGTAACCTCAATATGTTTTACAGGGCTGTTGTCCCTTCCGGACCGGGTTCCTTTGATATGCAGGCCGGCTTTACACAGCGCGCCTTCGGGGCAAACAGTTTTTATTCGCCCAGGTTTCCGGCTCAGGCCGAGGAAACCCGTGCCGCATTTATATCCGTTAAATATAAGCCTGGCAGGCGGATTAACCTGAATCCGGCAGTCTACTGGAGAAGGCATCATGACCGTTTTGAACTTTTCCGTGATGATGCCCCGCTGTGGTATCCCGGTCACAATTATCACATGACAGATGTTGCCGGAGCTACCGTTAACTGGATGCATGTAGCCGGTTATGGCCGGTTGTCGCTGGGCGCCGATTACCGTTTTGAGCATATTTTCAGCAATGTGCTGGGGAATCCGATGGCCGTGCCAAGGTCTGTTCCGGGTGAACCGGGAGAGGAATTTACCAGATCGTATCAGCGGCAGTCCCTCAGTATGATGGCAGAGCAATCGGTATTTCTTGAAAATTTCTCCGTTTCCGCCGGTTTGCTGATGCATCTGAATGCTTCACTGCCAAATGGCATCAGTATTTATCCGGGAATTGATCTCGGGTGGCAGGTGCATAAATTAATCAGATGGTACGCCACGGCCAACAGAACACTGCGATTGCCCACATTCACCGACCTGTTCTACAACAGCCCGACCAATGCCGGCAATCCTGATCTGAAACCGGAAGAAGCGCTTGCGCTGGAATCGGGTTTTAAGCTGAATAAAGGCGCTGTAAATGCTGAGATATCCGTTTACCGGCAATGGGGAAAAAATATGATAGACTGGGTAAAACCTGCCGGAAACGAAATCTGGCAGAGCCTCAATCATACCATGATTCATGTTGCCGGGATTGAAGCCGGTGCGGATTTCGACCTCCGGAAATCGGGCAGCCAAAAGGTGGTCAGGCATATCGGCCTGCATTATTCCTGGACAAAGGCAGATAAGCACAGCAGGGGTTTTACCTCGCTTTATGCGCTGGATATCCTCAAACACAAAGTGGATATGAGCCTTGGCCACTCAATTACTTCAAAGAGCGGTATCGACTGGAAGCTTTCTTTTCAGGATCGTTCCGGTGGCTATCAGCCTTATGTCGATGGTGCATATGTTGATGAAATTCCTTATCACCCGGTGTTGCTGGCCTATGTAAAAGCATTCTGGAACCCTGGCGCATTTCAGGTGTTTGCAGAAGTCAGTAATATATTGAATACCAAAGTGATGGATCATGCCAATGTACTTCAGCCGGGACGCTGGATGCTGGCCGGAGTAAAATATCAGCTGCAACTTAAGTAAGTCACCCTCCGGATTCATCTTTAATATAACGGCAGGGAAGTCGCAGAAGGATTTCCGGGTAACAATCTGCGGCTGGGAAACTTTATTTATCTTTGAATAATCAACCAAAGATCAGCCGCTATGAAAGTGTTTCGCTGGATTTTTCCGTTACTTGCTCCGGCAGTGTTGTTGTCCTGTAAAGGAACTTCTGACAAAACAAAATCTCAAACCATGGATCAATCTGATAAGAAAATAGTAGTTTATCAGGTATTTACCCGGTTATTCGGGAATACCAATACTGCAAACATTCCCTGGGGGACAATTGAAGATAACGGGGTAGGGAAGTTTAATGACTTCACTGACAAAGCACTGGAAGAGATCAGGGCGCTGGGCGTTACCCATATCTGGTACACCGGAGTGCCGCACCATGCCGTGATCCGCGATTATACAGCATACGGAATATCAAACGACGACCCTGATGTGGTGAAAGGCCGGGCGGGTTCTCCTTATGCCGTTAAGGATTATTACAACGTAAACCCGGATCTGGCCGTTGATCCTGCCAAAAGGCTTGATGAGTTCAGGGCCTTGCTTGAACGCACCCACCGGCAGGGCCTGAAGGCCATCATGGACATTGTGCCGAACCATGTGGCCAGGCATTATAAATCGCTCTCCAACCCTCCCGGAACGGAGGATTTCGGTGTATCCGACGATGTAACGGTTGAATATGCACGCAACAATAACTTTTATTATATTCCCGGGCAGCCATTCAGTGTCCCGGAATTTCCTGACTGGTACAAGCCCCTGGGAGGCGAGCCGCATCCTATGGCCGACGGGAAGTTTGAGGAATTTCCCGCGAAATGGACCGGAAACGGTTCAAGAATGACCCGGCCAGATTTCAACGACTGGTACGAGACAGTGAAAATTAATTATGGAGTCAGACCGGATGGCACCAAAGATTTCGATACCCTGCCGGCCGGTTTCGGGCAAAAGTCTGTAAGCGATCATTATAACTTCTGGC
The DNA here is from genome assembly GCF_001192835.1 of Lentimicrobium saccharophilum. Taxonomy (NCBI): domain Bacteria; kingdom Pseudomonadati; phylum Bacteroidota; class Bacteroidia; order Bacteroidales; family Lentimicrobiaceae; genus Lentimicrobium; species Lentimicrobium saccharophilum. The sequence goes on along the minus strand of NZ_DF968182.1, from coordinate 1,876,585 downwards.
AAGGAAAAGATGTGCCTGACAGCTGGAAAAAGTTCCGGGATATTGCACTCTATTGGGTCAGTTTTGGTGTGGACGGCTTTCGCTTTGATATGGCCGAAATGGTGCCGGTGGAATTCTGGAGTTATATGAATTCAGCCATCAAAAATGCCAATCCCGATGCATTCCTCCTGGCCGAAGTCTACAATCCGTCCCTCTATCGCGATTATCTTCACCTGGGTAAGATGGATTATCTCTATGACAAGGTGGAACTTTACGATACGCTGAAAAATATCATACAGGGCCACGGTTCGGCCGACCATATTGCCGGTATTCAGGCCGGTCTGGCAGATATTGAGCATCATATGCTCCATTTTCTTGAGAACCATGACGAACAGCGGTTGCCCAGCCCGGCTTTCGCCGGCAATGCATTGAAAGGCAAACCGGCGATGACCCTGAGCGCCACCATCAGCACGGCGCCTACCATGATCTATTTTGGTCAGGAGGTAGGGGAGCACGGCGAAGGAAATGCAGGGTTTGGCAGCGAAACAAGGACTACCATTTTCGATTATTGGGGCGTTCCTGCCCACCAGCGCTGGATGAACAACGGAAAATTCGACGGAGGTTTACTGACCGCAGAAGAATCCGCACTGCGCGATTTTTACAAGCGCCTGCTCAACTTTACCATCAACAGCTCCGCGTTGATGGGTAAGTATCAGGAACTGCATTCCTACAACCGCGCCAACAGCCCCGGTTACTATGAGAAAGGATATGCCTTTGCCCGCTGGTCTGAAGATGAACACCTGCTGATACTTGTAAATTTCAAAGACTGGGTCGCCGATGAGTATGAACTTAAAATTCCTTCGGACCTTATAATGGAGTGGCAACTGGCGGATGGTAAATATCAGCTTACAGATCAGCTCTACCAGGAAAAAAAATATGAACTGATTGTCACGGACGGATTGGGTACGGTAAAAGTTGCCGTGGAACCGCTCGAATCACTGATTCTTAAGCTTGAAAAATAAACCTGTGGCAGTCTTTGATGCGTCAGACAGGGTTGTCTCCCGGCATTCCGGCGCGGAGTCCGGAATCCGGTTGAAACAGATGGGGTTTCTCAGCCGGAACCCTGATAAAAAACATTGTTTAGATTATGTATCCTGATCCTCAGATACTTGTTCAACTAGTTACCATGCCGATGCCTTTCGGGAAATACAAAGGCACGTTGCTCTGCAATCTGCCGGTTTCCTATCTGGAGTGGTTCGGGCGCAAAGGCTTCCCGGAAGGCAAACTTGGCATGTTGCTGCATACAATTTATGAAATTAAGCTGAACGGACTGGAGTATCTGCTGGATCCGATCAAAAAAGGGAAACTGTCATGAAACCTGCATCAGTCACCCTGATCAGGCAGGAGCTGAACCGCCTGCCGCAAAAGGAACTGGTGCAGATTTGCCTTCGCCTGGCCAGATTCCGGAACGAAAACAAAGAGCTGATGTCATACCTGTTGTTCGAAACCGGGGATGAAGAAGATTTTCTCCGGTCGGTTAAGCACGAAATCACACAATCCTTCAGCGAAATCAATCCCGCCAGCAGTTATTACATCCGGAAAAGCATCCGCAAAATACTCCGCACCGTCAACAAATTCATTCGCTTTTCAGGTTCAAAGCAGTTTGAAGTGGAAATGCGGCTGTTTTTCTGCCGTACCATGAAAAACACCGGCATGTTGTTGCCTGAGGTTACTTCAATTGTCAATCTTTACGCCGGGCAGCTCGAAAAGGTCAGGAAGCTGCTGCCATCGCTGCACGAAGACCTGAGGCATGATTACCAGGAGGAGTTAAAACTTCTTTAAGACTCCGCTTCACGGATTTCAATTCCGGTATTTGCTGCGAATAAGATGGTCTGCCGAGTATCTTCCGGGCCCCGCCAGTAAAATCATCAGATACATTGTAAGATATAGCAAAGCAGGCTCTCTGGCATTGAAGGGGTCACCGGCATGGGCATAGAAGGCGGCTACAAGCATGGTGATGATCAGCGGGATGGTGCTCAGCCGGCTCAGCAATCCGAAGATCAGCAATATCGACATCCCCACCTCTGCTATAATCGCCAGGGAGAGTCCCAGCTCCGCACTGCCAAATATGGCCGGGAATTTTCCGGAAGCAACGATCGCAGAATAGTTCAGGATTTTCGGAATACCGTGTGTCAACATCATGGCGCCTGCGGCCACGCGTGCAAGCAACAGTCCGGCATCCGTAAACCTCCCGTGCCGGGTTTCAGATATTGTTTTTAACATTTTATGAACAATTGGTTCACTATAAACAGGCGAAAACGACCAATGTTCTGTATTGACGCGGTTTTCGGAGGTTTTTATTTCAAAACCGGTGAATTTTGAAAATTCATGCTATGCTTTATTTTTGCCTGCGCTTTAAACTAAAACCACTTATCACATGAAAAAAAACTATCTGATCTTACTGCTGGTCTTTGCGGTAACGGGGACTTTTGCCCAGAATGTGCAGTTACATTACGATTTTGGTAAGGATCGTCAGTATCCCACCACCACAGTTGAGATGTTCAGGCCCGATAAATGGGGCTCAACTTTTTTCTTTGTGGATATGGATTATAACGTCAATGATGTAAAGGGAGTCAGTATGGCTTACTGGGAAATTGCCCGAGCTTTCAATCTGGGTAAAACCCCTTTGGCATTTCATGCCGAGTATAACGGCGGGTTTGGCCAGTTTATGCCAGGTGGAGCCTATCAGATCAATGACGCCTGGCTGGGAGGTCTGGATTATGTCTGGAACAACGGAGACTTTTCACGCGGATTTACTTTTCAGGTGTTGTACAAATATATCCGCGATAAGCACGATGCCGCTTTTCAGCTCACCGGTGTCTGGTATATGCATTTCCTGAACAAGAAAATGACATTCAGTGGTTTTGCCGATTTCTGGAGAGAGGATAATGCGTTTGTAAATGATGATGAATCATTGGATGAAACCAAATTTATATTTTTATCGGAACCCCAGTTGTGGTATAACTTTACCCAGAATATTTCTCTGGGCACAGAGATTGAATTGAGCAGCAACTTTGGTGGTGTCAAGGGCTTTGCAGTCAATCCGACCCTTGCCGCGAAGTGGACCTTTTAACCCCTGAAACCGGATCACTATGTTAGAAAAATTCTTCAGAATTTCAGAAAATAAGACCACCATCCGCACCGAAGTGCTGGCGGGTCTTACCACTTTTATGACCATGGCCTATATCCTGGCCGTGAATCCTTCTATACTGAGTGCCACCGGCATGGATAAAAATGCGCTTTTTACGGCTACTGCCCTGGCATCCCTGGCTGCCACCCTTGTAATGGCGCTCTATGCGAAACTGCCGTTTGCCCTTGCCCCCGGTATGGGCCTGAACGCTTTCTTTGCTTTCACTGTTGTGCTGGGCATGGGACATTCATGGCAGTTTGCCCTGACCGCGGTATTTATCGAAGGGATTATTTTTATTCTGCTCACCGCATTCAATATCCGGGAACTGATCGTCAACAGCATACCTATGAATATGAAGCACGCCGTTTCGGCGGGTATCGGACTCTTTATTGCCTTTATTGGTCTGCAGAATGCCGGGATCATTGTCAACAACGATGCTGTACTGCTGGGGCTTGGATCGGTCAAATCACCGGCCGTGATTGTTGCACTGTCAGGAATTATCATTACCGGGGTGCTGCTTGCAAAAAATGTTAAGGGAGCCCTGCTGATCGGGATTTTTGCAGCCACCATTATCGGATTGCCATTGGGGGTCACCCAGATACCGAAAGGACATCTGGTATCCTTGCCGCCTTCTTTGTCTCCCATCTTCATGAAACTTGAATTTCATGAGATTTTTACTGCAGATATGCTGGTAGTGGTGTTTACTTTTTTGTTTGTGGATATGTTTGATACGGTTGGAACACTCGTTGGCGTCAGCGATAAAGCCGGAATGCTAACAAAAGACGGTAAAATTCCCAATGCCAAGCAGGCACTCTTTGCCGATGCTTTCGGAACGACTTTCGGAGCCATGCTGGGAACCAGTACAGTAACCACTTACGTTGAAAGTGCTTCGGGCGTAGCTGAAGGCGGGCGTACCGGACTTACTTCTCTTTCGGTGGCAGGATTGTTCCTGCTGGCGCTCTTCTTTGCCCCGCTTTTCCTTATGATTCCGGCTGCCGCAACCGCTCCGGTACTTTTCCTGGTGGGATTGTTCATGATGTCTCCCATTCTTAAAATCAATCTCAATGATTTCACCGAAGCGATTCCGGCTTTCTTTACCATTATCATGATGCCCCTGAGCTATTCTATTGCCGAAGGTATCGTGTTTGGAATGCTTTCGTATGTGCTGCTCAAACTGCTGACCGGAAAATACCGCGAAGTCACCCCGGTGATGTATGTGCTTGCAGTATTGTTTGTCCTCAGCTTCTTCACAAAGTAAGCCCCGGCAAACAGCGTCAGGCTTTTATTTTCCTGAGATAAGAAAAACTCCCCCGGAGGACACGGCGTTATGCAGTGTTTCCGGGGGAGTACTCTTTGAGTATGGATCCTAAAGGTGTACTAAACGACCACTAAGCCTATGCCCCATGTAGTAAACTTCATAGATGTAAACCCCGGTAGGGAGTCTGCTCAGAGAGATGATTTGACGATGATCCTCTTCCGATACGTATGCAGAGGTTTTCAGAAAAATTCTTCCGTCAGTCAGGGTGATTACGATGTATATTTCTCCCGGTTGCGGAGTGTTTATCAGGAAAGAAATTGATTCCCCGGCCGGATTGGGGCAGGGAATGCATGAAAATACGCCTTTTTTAGCAGGATTCGCTTCTTCGGTGCCCAATGACTGCGATCCGAATTCCCAGGCCCCTATGTCAATCACGGCGAGCTGGTCGCCGTTTCCGTCCCAAACGCGCACACATCCGCCCAGGTCACAGGCAGGCCAGAATGTACCGCTCAGTTCTGCCGGCCCGGCATCAACACAGGGCGAATTGCTGCTGAGCGCCCATGGATTCTCTCCCAGGCTGATGAACATGGGTGACTGATCAGTATTGGCCCCGGAGTCATTCATGCCCCCTGAGATTCCTTCGCCGTTCATATCCTCGATGGCACAATAGCTGACAAATGGCTCGCATCCTGAGGCTGACCATATCTGGCTGCCCTGCCCGCCGGCATTGTAAAAGATAATGTTCGATGTCAGGACAGGGTTACTGTAAACCGGCACCCCGACCATCTCAAATGAGTTGCTGATGCCGCCCCCATTGCCGGTAGCCTGGTTGTTGCAGACGGTGTTGGCAAAAACCGAAGGGCTGCTGCCCCTGAAGTCTAAAGCGCCTCCGCTGCCGGCAGTGTTTGAAACAATCTGATTGTTAATGATCCGGGCATTGCTCAGGTAACAACTGATGCCGCCTCCGCCGGCCCCGGCCTGGTTTTCTTCGATGTAATTGTGCTGAACCAGCGGATTGCCTCCCGATATATTGATCCCGCCACCATGATCAGCAGCAGTGTTTTTATTAATGATGTTGTTCTGAATAACAGGGGAGGAGAAGGAGAAAGCAGCTATCCCGCCACCCCGGTAGGCCGCCTGATTATTGGTTATGGTATTCCGGATAATCTTCGGATTGGAAAAGGAGCAGTAGATGCCGCCGCCGTCATGGCCTGAATAGTTCATCGTAATCAGATTATCAGTGATCACGGCATTTGTTTTCTCGCAGTAAATTGCCCCGCCGCCCCAGTCAGCTGCACCGGATACAGCCCTGTTGTAACGGATCAGGCAATTATTGATATTCAATCTTGCAAGTTCGGCATAAATGGCACCTCCGCGATTATCCGGACAGTCGCCAAACACCCGGCCAAACTCAATCCGGCAGAATTGCAGGCGCGAGGTGTCCTGTTCTGCCGTGACGGTGTTCAGAAACCGCAAACCGTGCCAGCCTTGTTTCGGATCATTCACTGTAAAAATAATGCTGTCTGTCTCATTTCCTATGGCAGACAACTTGCCCATAACTACAAATTTGTAGTGTCCGGCAAAACTGATCATAACTCCGGGTTCAATGATCAGTTCGCTGCCTGAAGGGATGGTGATGGCGCCGTTGATGATATAGGGCGAACCGTGCTTGGTCCAGCTTCCGCTTACATCGCCGGCTTCAATAAAAGTTTGCGCTGCAGCAGTGATGCCCAGAACCCAGCATAACATTACAACCCATAACCTGTACTTCTGCATAGCTCCGGTCTTAGGGTGTATAAATGGTATGAAAACCAAAAAAAGCAAATATAATCAATTTCAGGTAGAAAAGCAAGATAATTGGTATTTAAAATACTAATATTTAAGTATTTGCACTTCTATTGCTTTTGAGATTTCATTTTTGGTGATTCCGCAGTGAAGCATAGCAGAAACGGATGGAATCCGGAACCAGCATGTTATAGCAGGGGTATTTGAACATCAGAAACACTGGGATTATATAGAAATTGTAAGACATTTTAATAATTCGGGCAGTGCCGGCTTACCAACGGAGCATTTTTATAAGGTACGGTTATCATAACACTCATTGAGGTTTTAGTTCCGGTTGCCGGTGACTGGCATTACTTCTTGATCATTTTAATAATTCCGGTTCTTTGCCCGCTTGTAAATGCAGCAAAATAAATTCCTGGTTTCATGAATGATAAATCAAGTTGAGTTGCCGTTTTTCGCAATGATTGTTTGTAAATCAATAATCCTTGGATGGTGTAAATACTGATTTCCGCATTATCAGTTAACTGTGACGCATTAATTGTGATATAATTTATAAATGGATTAGGAAAAAGGCTGAAATCTTTCTCATTGTTATCCGGTGTAATAATGCCCAGTCCGCCGTTTGTGGTTTTCAGGATGACTCCGTTTTCACCGACGGCATAACCGGTTGATGCATCTGTAAACCAGATGTGGGTCAGATTTTCGGTAACGCCTGAATTCAATTGTGACCAGTTATTCCCTGTGTCAGTGGTTTTAAATATGGTTCCATAATTACCCGCTGCATAACCACTTGTTTTATTTACGAAGTGCACGGACCGGACGGTTTTATCGAATGAAAATCCATCCCATGACATTCCTCCATTGGTTGTTTTCATAATAATGCCAGCCTCCGATCCCTGCGCCCAGCCTCCGCCTGCCGCAAAGCCGGTATCCCGGTCCATAAAATATAAGTCATAATAAGATACGGGAAATCCGGGGCCGTATATTACATCCCAGTTGGTCCCGCCATTTATAGTTTTATATATGTAAGAACAGTCGGCGCCAATATAGAAAATATCAGCGTCTGCCGCATAAAAGCTGATAACTGTCCCGCCGATACTCTGTTGTCTGACCCAGGTATTGCCTCCGTTTGCAGTTTTTAATAGTACACCGCTCCCGCAGGCAAAGCCTGTATCCTGGTTAATAAAACTTATTCCTGTTAACCAGGAAGCCGTATCCTGAATAAACCAGTTTTCTCCGGCATCGGTGGTTTTTAATAGTCCGCTCCCGCAAACTGCAAAGCCTGTCAGAATATTTGTAAAATGAATTGAGCCAATCCTTTCGGAAGTGTTTGAATTTACAGATAACCAGTTAGATCCGCCATCATTAGTCTTAATAATTGTTCCGTTTGAACCTGAGGCAAATCCGGTATCAGTATTAATGAAGTATAAACTGTATAAATCGGAAGTAGTATTTGATTCCTGTTTAACCCAGGTTTGCGAAAAGCAGGAAAAACACACCGGCAGGAGCAAGTGAAACAACAATGCTGATTTTTTCATGGATCCTTGTGTTGAGATGCAAGAGTGACCTGAATATCCGGCCCTTTATCGCTGTGAGTTACACCAACCGGGATATTGTGCTTTCCGGTCTGGTCTGATGCCCGTAGATTCGGATTTTCTGGAGTGTTAAACCTGTTTATTGGTGAAACACAAATGTAAGCAACTTACCGGTTTTAAGCAAGTATTCAGATCAATAAATGATTGCTAAACAGGAAATTATGTTTGTGCCTTATCGGTGAATATTATATTGATCCGGAATTGTAAGCACCAGAGTTCGAAACTTTTACGGAGCTGAAAAACTACCTGGCCATTGAATTAATCTGTTCAAAATGACAGCGCAGGACTAGAGCATACCAAGCAACTGCTCAAGATGATGATATTTTATTCCGAATTGCTGCTTCAGTTCCGATATTTTTTTCACCACGGCGGGGTCGGGTAAAGTCCGGACTTTCTTTCGCAGTCCCGAAAGCATTACGTTTTTGGGGGTATGTTCGGTGGAGATAAACTCTGCAACGCTTGTTTTATATCCCCAGGCTTCAAGAATCAGGGCCCGGATCGTATCCGTAAGTGTTTCAGCCTGACGTTCTTCAAAAATACCATAGCGGGTGATTTCCTTCAGTACATTCGGAGGGTTGATCTGTTTCCTGATCTGTTTATGGCAGCAGGGGGCTACCATAATCACTTCCGCCCCCGATGTAATACCCCTGTATAAGGCCTCGTCAGTTGCCGTATCACAGGCATGCAGGGCAATCAGAACGTTGGGTTCAGTCAGTCCGGCTTCTGCGATCGATCCGGTAATAAAATGAAGGTGATCAAAACCGGCCTTCTTTGCGATGTTATTGCATGTGTCAACAAGCGCCTGCCTCAGTTCAACCCCTGTTATGCTGAAGGATGCCCCGCTGTTCCGGCTCAGATGGTCATAAAGGGCAAAGGTCAGATATCCCTTTCCTGAGCCCATATCGGCGATTGAAAAATGCCCGGGTAAGGCCGCATTACGTAGTACATCCTCAACCAGCTCAACGTAACGGTTGATTTGCCTGAATTTATCCTCCATCCCGGCTTTCACCTTCCAGTCATTCGTTAATACACCCAACTCGCGCAGGTAAACGTTGTTTTCAGTCGGAATCAGCCTGCGCTTCAGTTTGTCGTGACGGTATAACGGTAACTCTGATGATGAAGCAGCCTTTTTCAGTAGTTTGCTGTTGCCTTTTTTGTTGCTCAGCAAAGTGTAATCGGCTTCAGCAGTGAAAAGATCCGCATTCATAAAGGTCTCCTTCAGCAGCTCTTCAATTTTCCCTGCAGCTTCTCCGGCCGGGTAGTTCGAGGTGATGTCCCGGGTTGCATGCCGGTAGGTAAATTGCAGTAAAGCCTGTTCCCTGATCACTACCGGACGGATAAATACATTGTTCAGATCCGATGATCTTGAGCGCTTGTTGCTCAGCGTCAGCTTTATCAGTGTTGAATTGCCATAACTTTCGTTCAGCAGTGAAAGCAGTCTGATAATATTCTCTTCTGAAGGCATAACTTATTCTGGATTGCTTCTGCAAAGGTAAGTACTATCTGACGAACGGTTACCTGAAAAATTTTTACGTTTCCCTTGAGTATGTTGTGAAATGACAATGAAAAAGTGCCTTTACCGGAACGGTAAAGGCACTTTTTCATCCCTCCATAAGTGCAAGATATTCAAAAGTTTACACTTGTAATCCTGTTATTAATCGTAAAGGATTTCCTGAATGTACCTCCCGAGTACGTTCCGCCGGTGTAAAGCCCGTTATTAATGGTCCCGTTGCAACTTCCCCCGGTATAGATTGAGTAAGTGGAGCCTGTCAGCAGTTCAGAAGAAGAAAAGATGACAGAGTAGTAAGTGCGGAGAGGCTGGAATGTTAAGATATTAACACCGGAAGCATCCTGGATATGGAACAAGGTAGATGCTGATAACCCGCTGTAAGTAACCGCCTTCAGGCAGTTCTGTGTGGAACTGTTGCTGGGCGCCTGAAGCATATTTGAGTTAGGCCCTGAAACGGCCAGGAATCCGCCGTTCATATTACAGGAGCCGTTGTAATCCATGCCAACTTCAGGGGCATTGGGCGGCCCGTGTACAACGATGGTTCCTCCGTTAATGACAATATTGCCATTGGCATCCAGCCCGTCGCCTCCGGTTGTATTTACCGCCACAAAGCCTCCGTTAAAGGTCATGATGCTCCCGTCGTTTTGTTCTCCGCCCAGGCCAAATGTAGTGTTGATACAGTCATCAGATGACTTAATAGTTATTTCCCCGCTGTTTATGTTGATAAATGGAGCCTCTATGCCTTCAACTGAGTTGGTAATGTTGATAATGGAGGTGGATATGGTAATGGATGTTTCTGATTTCAACCCGTCATCCGCTGAATTAAGCGTGATGTTTCCGCTTTCAATTACGATGTCGCCATCGCTCTTGACGGTTTTGGCCTCTGCATATTCCGCATTTTCACCGGAGCCACTGATGTAAATCCTGTTTCCTGTTGTAGTCAGGTTTATTACAGGGGGTGAGTTACTGTTTTCTATGTTCAGAGTTCCGTCCACTGAAATACTTTTCCCGCCTGAACCGGAACTGCTGGTGGTAATGTTACCTCCGTTAATCAGGGTATTTCCGTCGGATGTGATGCAGGTGGAAACATAAGCGTCATAAGCACCTTCGGTATTCGTGTATCTTGCTCCGTTCCCCGAACAGGTTATGGTTATGGTTCCGTTTGCAATAGTGATGTCAGCATCCGATGAAATACCTTTACCGGCGATTCCCGTGCTTATGATGTCTATGCTCCCCCCGCTGATATTAATATTTGCATCGCATTTGATAGCTGTGCAATAGGAAGGGTCAAATCCGGATCCTGAAGCTTCAAGCACTGCATCACCTGTTGTAATTATAGTAATGCTGCCTCCGCTGATGGTAATGTCCGATTCGCTCTTCATGGCTTTTGACTGATCTCCGTTGACCGTAAGCATGAGCACCCCGCCCGAAATGGACATGGTTCCGTCGCAGGTTATGCCTTTTACATCATCTGCATCATTCAGGGTCGTAATATTTCCGCCTGTGATGGTCACATTTCCAGCATCTCCGTCAATGGCATCACCCGTCGCAGTTATATTAAGTGAACCGTTTATCATTTCGAATCCGGTCTTCGCATGTATCCCGTCTTTTGCTGCACTTGCAATGTTAATGCTGCAGCCATTGATCTCAATGTTGCTGTCGCTGCACAGGCCATGCTTTGCAGAACCCAGGCCGTTGATGGTCAGATTACCGGTGCCGGTGAATATCAGTGTGGTTTCACTGAAGAAAGCGCCCTTCTGATCCTCTGATTTACCGTCAGGTGCCTTGGCAGGATTGCTGTAAGAGCCGCCGTCGGTAAGCGCATTTGTTGTTCCGTTCATGATGTCGACGGTAACTGTATTCCCGGATTGAATGTTTATGGCCGGCCCATTGGTATTGGTTATCTGCACCCCGTTAAGCATCAGCTCGAAAGGCTGCTGGCTGTATATTTTAAACGAGCCTCCATGGGTGCTCCCTGAAAGACGGTAACCAATATCCTGTATTTGGCTGGTTGAGGTTACGGTTACATTTGCTCCGTCAGTTGAAACTGAAACCCCTTCATAAGCAAGCGGGTTTATAACCCTGACGTAGTTCCCTTCATAGAAGATGCTGATAATGGTTGAATTCGCGCCAAAAGTGATACTGTCAATCTCTGATACGGCGTATGAGTCCAGGGTGTCGCCAATGCTGAATAAGATGGTGCTCTGGTCGTTGCTGAAATAAATACTGTCAGTTGAAGTGACAAGGGCTCCCAGGGTGAAATGATCCGCTTTATGGATGTACATTTTTTCCTGAGCCATAACTGCCAGACCGGCAATTGCCAGGGCCAGCGTAATAATGTGTTTTTTCATAGCCTGATAAATTTTGCCGCCCGGCCATTTGCAAAAATGTAATAGATGCCGCTCTTAAGCCCGTCGAGGTTGATGGTTTCCTTCTGCATATTGACCCGGACCTGCATTGCCAGACTCCCCTCAGCGCAGAAAACGGAGAGTTCTTTGGTGCCTGATGGTATGTGATCGACCATAATCAGGTTGCCGGCAGGGTTAGGATAAACAATCAGGTGTTCATCAGTGCCCGGAACGAGGCTGGCTGCGGTAGTCAGGGTGTCAAAGTAAAGCTTCCGTACCTGCTGAAGTCCGTAACTTTCAATAATACCCGATTTTAAGTGAACATGCAGGTTGTTCTGCTCAAAAGTGAGTTTCCTGACTAGACTCAGTGCTTCGCTGGTTTCGTACCCGTCAGTTTCCTGCACGATCAGTGACTGAGCCTGAATTCCCAAAGGGAAGAAAAACAAAGTCAGAAAGATCAGCAGCAATTGTTTTTGTTTCATATTGTTTGATTTGCCGTTCGTGATATATTTGTGAATGATCTTATAGGTACAAGTAACCAGAATCTGCTGTGAAATGAACATTTCCTTCAGCAACCGGGATTTGTTTAAATAAGATCCCGGCTATCACAGACATTCACTCCAGCAGCTTAATCCGGTTGGTTTTTCAAAATAAGGGTATTACGGACTGATAAACGAATATTTTAGACGAAATATCCTTTTCTCCGGTTGAAATATCCCTTTTTTCAGACGATTTTCAGGAAGATTGAATATAGCCTTAGCAAGGTGTTGATCAGGAAACTCAGATTATCGTCCAGCGGATTTTAATTTGCCACCTGCCCGGGATTAGATTATTTTGAAAACCCTTACTAAATTTACCGCCCGGACGGGCAACGACGGTTCCGGAAAAGTTTCACTAACCAAAGCACACCGGCCGGTATTAAATCAACTGAAACCGGCACTGCCACCAAACGGACTGATTATGGACAAACGTATCATTTTTGCATCATTGCTGACTTTGAGCAGCATCATCCTATCCGCGCAGGTAAATCCCGGCGATCCCTGGTTTGGCGAGAGCTGCACCTCCATTATGGTCGGGAAAATGGCTTCGGCCGATGGCTCGGTGATTACCGCCCATACCTGCGATGGCAATTACCGTACCTGGGTGAGAATGGAAAAGGCAGCGGATCATGCTGACACTGCGTTGCATACGGTATACAAAGGCACACTGCATACCGAAACGCCTGACGATATGCGGAAACTTACCGTGGCCGGACGCATCCCCCAGGTAAAGCATACCTATGCGTACCTCAATACCGCCTATCCTTCGCTGAACGAAAAGCAGCTGGCCATGGGTGAAACTACTTTCGTGGGACCAGATACACTCGTAAATAAGAAGGGAATGTTTCTTATCGAAGAGTTGCAGCGCGTCGCCTTGCAGCGCTGCGACAATGCCCGCGATGCCATCCGCCTGATCGGAGAGCTGATCAAAGAATACGGTTATGGCGATTACGGTGAATGCATTACCATTGCCGATACCCGTGAGGTCTGGCAGATGGAAATACTTGGAGAAGGGAAGGAGCGGATCGGAGGGGTCTGGGCTGCACAACGTGTCCCCGACGATCATGTGGGTATATCGGCAAACATATCCCGTATCGGAATCATCGATTTCAGCAATCCCGATTTTTTTATGGCCAGCCCGAATGTAAAGGAGGTTGCCAGAGAGTTTGGCCTGTGGGATGGCAAGGAGCCCTTTAAGTTCTGGAAAGCTTATGCCAATGCCGAAAAGCCATTCAAAATCAGGGAGTTCTTTGTGCTAAGCACCCTGGCGCCATCCCTTAACCTGAGCATTGATATGGATGAACTTCCGTTTTCGGTAAAACCGGAAAAGAAGGTAAGCATGGAGGTGCTGACGGAATTGTACCGCTCGTCTTATGAGGGCAGCAGCTACGATATGACCCGGCACGTTAAAATGGTCAATACCCGTTACGACAAGAAAAGAAACGTGATTGGCAGGGATACAATCGTCAGCCCGGTTGCCAATCCCTGGCTCACGGGAGATATGCGCAACACGCTCAACTATATTGCGCCCGGTACGGTAGATTTTCAGCGGACCGTATCGGTTTCATGGTGCTCTTATTCGCATATAACCGTTCTTCGCGACTGGTTGCCCGATGAAGTCGGCGGCGTTTCCTGGTTTTCATTCGATAATCCGGGCCAGAGTCCGCGTGTACCCATCTATGCAGGAGTAAAACAGGTACCCTCAAAATGGGAAATCTGCGGACAGAAGTCTTATCGCGAGGATGCTGCACTGTGGAGCTACCGTAAAGCCAATAAACTGGCGACGGTATCGTGGGGTAAGACAAAGAAGCAAATGCTGGAGCAGGTGCTCAGTTTTGAAGCAAAAGCCAGGCTGGAGATGCCCGCACTTGAGAAGAATGCCGCTGAGCTGATAAAGACCGGTAAAAATGATGAAGCCCGTGCCCTGCTCACGAACTACAGCAATGATTTCTCCGGTGCCACCATGCAGCGCTGGACTGCCATGGAAGCTAAATTCTGGGAAATGTTCGGCCGGGGGTTTTGATATTCTGGCATGAACAAGTATAATTCAACGGTGGGACGAAAGTAAGCCTGTGAAATTATATCCCTGAAAATGCCTGGGTTATCAGGACTCTTTTCAGTAAATAAAAAACCTGTAAACTATTGATTTACAGGTTTTTTTGTGGAGATGGCGGGAGTCGAACCCGCGTCCAAACAGGCAGCAATAGTGCTTTCTACATGCTTAGTTTTCAGTTGGTTTTCGTAAACTGACAGGGAGAAAACAACCCGATCCGTTTCTTATTCCCTTTGGTTTTCGTGCAGTCACCGGGACCTTAACTGCCTTATCGCGGCTTTTGCGATGCTCCGGTCAGGACGCGGCCGCGCGAGGCTTCCCGGGGAGCAGTAGGCGGCTTAATCCTCTTGATTAAGCGGCGTACGCGTAATTGTAATCGTTGCCGTTTAGGGCTTTGAAAGTTGGGATTAACGGGCCACGCTTCCAACGCCCGGCATGCTTACAGTACCACTTCCCTGCTGTCAAAACCGGTCATCCCCGGTCACTTGTTTTACTGGTGCAAAATTACAAAATATATACCAAACCGGTGAAATCAACATCCTGATTCTGACGTTTATTCTTTTTATCCCTTGCTCAACGGCCTGGCATACCTTTCCACATCGGCGGCGGTAATCTGACCATCGCACAGGATAGCCAGCCGTTCTACCACATTCCTGAGCTCCCTGATATTGCCGGTCCATATTATGTCCTGAAGCGCTTTTATGGCATCATCCGTAAATGTCAGCAGGGGCTTGCCCTGGCTTTCGCAGATGTCATTGATAAAATGATTTGCCAGCAGCGGGATATCCTCAGCCCGTTCGTTCAGGGTAGGCACATGAATAAGGATTACACTCAGGCGGTGATAGAGATCTTCGCGGAAATTCCGTTTTTCAATCTCCTCAACCAGGTTTTTGTTTGTCGCTGCGATGACCCTTACATCTACCGGTATATCCTTTTCGCCTCCCACGCGCATGATCTTGTTTTCCTGCAGGGCCCTCAGCACCTTGGCCTGTGCAGCCAGGCTCATATCACCGATTTCATCGAGGAAGAGCGTACCGCCGCTGGCCTGCTCAAAATCACCTTTGCGCTGCTTGATGGCCGATGTAAAAGATCCTTTCTCATGGCCAAAAAGTACACTTTCGATCAGTTCACCCGGAATGGCCGCGCAGTTTACCTCCACAAAGGGGCCTTCGCACCGGTTGCTGAATTCGTGCAGCCAGCGGGCTACAAGTTCTTTTCCGGTACCGTTGCTTCCGGTAATCAGCACCCTTGCATCCGTCGGAGCCACTTTCTCAATCATGGTCCTGATCTGAAGCATGGGCTCCGATTCACCGATCATTTCATAGGTCCTGCTGACTTTGCGTTTTAATACGCGTGTTTCTTTCAGCAGGCTGCCTTTTTCCATGGCATTCCGTATGGTAATCAGCAACCGGTTCAGATCGAGGGGTTTGGCAATATAATCATAGGCGCCGCGCTTGATGGCATCCACGGCGGTTTCGATATTGCCGTGGCCGGATATCATCACCACCGGGGTGTCATTCATCACCAGCAGGCGGTCAAGAACTTCTATCCCGTCCATCTGCGGCATCTTGATGTCGCAAAGGATCACGTCATACTTTTCCTTGCCCGCCAGCTCAAGGGCAGTCATCCCGTCGGGTGCTTCATCCATCTGGTACCCCTCATATTCAAGTATTTCCTTCAGCGTACTCCGGATGCTGCGTTCATCGTCAATTACAAGTATTCGTGCCATGTTATCTTTTAATTCGGAATGCTGTTAGTATCGCCCGGTTTTTCATGCTGCCGGTTCCGCATTGACGCTGCTACAAGCTCTGTGCCATTTACCCTTTGTAAAATAACCATTTTCCCAGTTCAGCCCACGAAACTTTCTTCCCGTACATGAGGATCCCGGTCCGGTAGATCCTGCCGGCCATCCAGACAGCTGCAATAAATGTAACCGTGAGTAAACCCATCGAGAGGGCCAGTTCCCAGTAAGGTACTCCGAAAGGTATGCGTACCATCATGATGATGGGTGAAGTAAACGGAATAATTGAGAACCAGAAGGCTACCGGCCCTTCGGGATTGTTGATTACAAATTGCGCGACAATAATAGAAAGGATCAGGGGAATGGTCACCGGCATCATAAACTGCTGGGTGTCCGTTTCATTGTCCACGGCTGCCCCGATGGCTGCAAACATGGCTCCATACAGCAGGTACCCGCCCAGAAAGAAGAAGATAAATGAGAATATCATGGTGCCATAGTCTATGGACTGGAGGGCTTCGATAATCCTGTCCATGTTATCTGGGCTTTCTGTCTCTTCAAAGTTGATGTTTGCCTCGGCTGAGGCAGGGATTCTTGTGCCCGGGTTAAAAGCCTGAACGGTTTCATCCTTTTTCATACTATCAGGCATCGCCGTTTGAAAAACTGTGACGATGGCCAGGGTAAGCACTACCCACAACATAAACTGCGTAAGCCCGACCAGGGCGACCCCGACGATCTTGCCCATCATCAGCTGAAAGGGTTTCACCGAACTTACGATTACTTCCACAATGCGGCTGACCTTCTCCTCAATAACGCCCCGCATTACCTGCGATCCGAACAGGAAAATGAAAAAATAGATCAGGATGCCGGCAAACATGCCTACACCCATACTTACTTCGGTAAAGCTTTTTTCTTCCTTACCTTCCTCGCCTATCCTGATTGAGGTTAGTTTGATGTTGGTCTTGATATTTTTCAGGATTTCCTCACTCACGATACTTTCCCGGGAAGCGGTATCGTTTTCACCGGTATTGAAGTCCGGGTTTGCCTTTTTGATTTCCCTGATGATTTCCGCTCCCAGCTTCTGGTTTTCAACCTCTTTGCCCATTACGCTCCTGATGTATCCTTTCAGGTCAATGCTGGCTTGCTTTTCGCTGAAGATCATGGCGCTTGCGGGTACACTCACTTCGGGTCTGGGAATGTAAAGCAGCGCGTATCCTTTTTTTGCCATCATAGCTGTTTTCGCTGTTTCAAGGTCAGTGAAAACATACTCAAAATTAAAGCGTTCGGAGTTCTCGAATTTGTTGATAAACCACCCGGTTTCATCCAGGATGTCAACCTTTTTTACTTCATCCGACATTTGTGAAAGATAAATGGGGACGATGAAAAGCGCTGCCATGAGGATGGGGCCGAGAATGGTCATTACAATGAACGACTTTTTCTGGACGCGGGAAAGGTATTCGCGTTTTATGACAAGGATTATCTTATTCATAGGTCTTCTAATTAACTGTTTATGGAATGATTGCCTGCCGCATGCACTGTTTTGATGAAGATCTCGTTCATGGTGGGGATAATTTCCCTGAAAGCATGAATGTTGACATAAGGCATAAAAGCATTCAGCAGCTCATTTTGGGTGGCTGTTGCAGGCAATGTGACGGTTACTTGTCTCAGGTCATCGTCAGATTTATCCTCTGTGAGTACGAACCCTCCGGGCAGAAGCGGATTGACCGGGCCTGTAAAGCCATCGAAATCAATGGAGTAGGTATTGGTTTTGAACCTCTTTTTTATCTCCTTAACACTGCCTTCGAGTATTTTATGTGAATTGTTGATAAGGGCAATGTTATCGCAAAGTTCTTCCACCGAAGCCATATTGTGCGTAGAAAAGATGATGGTGGCCCCGTTTTTCCTCAGGTTCAGAATTTCATCCTTCAGCAGGTTTACATTGATGGGGTCGAACCCGCTGAAAGGCTCATCGAAGATCAGCAGGGAGGGTTCATGTATGATGGTGACGATGAACTGAACCTTTTGTTGCATTCCTTTCGAAAGTTCTTCCACCTTTTTGTTCCACCATGCCTGGATTTCAAACTTCTCGAACCAGTACTTCAGTTTTTTCATGGCATCGGCTTTGCTGACTCCTTTGAGTTGAGCCAGATACAATGCCTGTTCGCCCACTTTCATTTTTTTGTAAAGCCCGCGTTCTTCGGGCAGATAACCGATACGGTCAACATGATGGGGGGCAAGTTTTTCATTTCCGAAGTAAACTTCTCCTTCGTCAGGGCCTGTAATCTGATTGATGATGCGGATAAGGGAAGTTTTTCCTGCCCCGTTCGGACCAAGAAGTCCGAAGATGCTTTGCTCCGGCACGTCGATACTCACATTGGAGAGTGCTGTATGGGCCGCATAGCGTTTGGTGATGTTTCTTACTGAAAAATAGGCCATTGATATTCAGGGTTGGTTATATGGGTTAAAGAAGAAAAGGTGATTGCTTGTTCATTTAAGTAATCACCCCTCATGCACTTTCATCCGGAAAGACAAAATTATTGAAAATACTCTCTCATGCGGTCGAAAAACGAACGGTCTTTAGCGCCTGGATGAGGTTTAAAGTTCTCGGATTCCATAAGTTTTTCCAACATCTCTTTTTCCTGGCGGTTAAGGTTTTTCGGCGTCCACACATTGATATTGATCAGTTGATCGCCACGGCCGTAGCCATTCAGGGAGGGAACCCCTTTCCCTTTGAGGCGTAGAACCTTGCCTCCCTGGGTGCCGGGTTCTATTCTGATCCGCACGCGGCCTTCAATGGTTGGCACTTCGATGGAAGTGCCCATCGCAGCTTCAGGAAAACTGATGTAGTGCTCATAAAGGATATTGGAACCGTCGCGTATAAGTTCTTCGTGTGGTATTTCTTCAATCTGAACGATAAGGTCCCCGGGAACACCTCCGCGGGGAGCGGCGTTTCCTTTACCTCCTACCGAAAGCTGAATTCCTTCGGAAACACCTGCCGGAATGTTGAGGCTGATTACCTCTTCCCCTTTCACAGTTCCGCTGCCGCCACAGGTATTACATTTGTTGGTAATGGTCTGACCTTCTCCGTTACAGTACGGACAGGTTGAACTGGTCTGCATCTGCCCGAGGAAAGTATTGGTTACACGCGTTACCTGGCCGGTACCGTGGCAGTGGGAACAGGTAGAAAAGGACGATCCTCCGGCCGCGCCAGTACCATGACAGGTTGAACAACTGACCAGTTTGTTGACCTTTATTTTCTTCTCTACCCCTTTGGCAATCTCTTCGAGGGTGAGCCGTACTTTTACCCTTAAGTTGGTACCTTTGTTTACCCTGCGGCGGGTACTTCCGCCGAAACCTCCGAAACCTCCGCCGAATGCACTGCCGAAAATATCGCCGAACTGGCTGAAAATATCATCCATCGACATTCCTCCGCCGAATCCGCCGCCCGGCATGCCCTTCATGCCTTCATGCCCATACTGGTCGTAACGCGCACGTTTTTCGGCGTTGCTGAGTACTTCATAAGCTTCGGCAGCTTCCTTGAATTTCTCCTCAGCTTCCTTATTTCCGGGGTTTTTATCAGGATGGTATTTCAGCGCCATCTGACGGTATGCCTTCTTTATTTCAGCCTCACCGGCGTTGCGCTGCAAACCCAGTATTTCGTAATAATCTCTTTTCGTCACCGTTTTCGATTTAAACTTATTTTAGATTCCGACAACCACCTTTGCAAACCTGATCACTTTGCCATTAAGGGTATATCCTTTCTGGGTTACGTCGATGATCTTGTTTTTGAGCGCTTCGGCCGGCGCAGGCACATTGGCGATGGCTTCATGGAAGTCGGTGTCAAAAGCTTGCTCCATGGCGTCCACTTCAGCCAATCCTTTTTGCACCAGAAGATTTCTGAATTTATTGTAGATCAGTGTAATTCCTTCTTTTACCGGGTCCGGTTCATCCCCTCCGGCGAAAGCATTGATGGCCCGCTCAAAATCATCGAGAACCGGTAGCAGCCCGGTTATTATTTCTTCCGATGCATTCTTGCTCAGCTCGATTTTCTCTTTGATGACGCGCTTCCTGTAATTGTCAAAATCAGAGTAGAGCCGGAGATATTTATCGTTCAGTTCGTCGTATTTCTTATTGAGCTCCCCGCACAACTCTTCTGCAGGCTGTTCTTTTGCCACATCCTCCTGTGCCGGAATGTCAGTTTCATTGGTCTCAGGTTGCGCATTTACAGGTGCCTTTTCATTTACAGTTTCTGCGCTTTCCGGCTTGTGCTTACTTTGTTTACCCATGTTTCCGAATATTTTCATCAGGTTTTGCCCTGTTTTGTTTTTTTTGATGCACCTATTGCAAAATGCCTGCCAGTCAGGTTCCAACGCCAAATTGACAGTGTTTTTCTGAGAAATCAGGATTGATGGTTCAGGCTGTCAGGGTTTACTTCGGCTGTATTAAAACGATCACAACAGCGCTGAGCATCTTTGCTGATCAGCGGAATTTTCCTGTTGATGGTCCGGCCTGTATCCTGCAGTGTATGTTTCTTTTCCGGGCAGCCTAACCTTCGATACGCTCAATACCGGCGCCGAGCGAACGCAATCTTCCGTCAATATCCTGATATCCGCGGTCGATCTGTTCAATGTTATCGATCTGGCTTTTCCCTTTTGCCGAAAGGGCCGCGATCAGCAGCGCCACTCCGGCCCGGATATCCGGCGATGACATGGTGATTCCCCTGAGCGGCACCTGATGGTTGAGGCCGATTACCGTTGCCCGGTGAGGGTCGCAAAGGATGATCTGTGCCCCCATGTCAATCAGCTTATCCACAAAAAACAGACGGCTTTCAAACATTTTCTGGTGGATCAGCACGCTGCCTTTGGCCTGGGTAGCCACCACCAGGGCAATACTGATCAGGTCAGGGGTAAATCCCGGCCAGGGTGCATCGCTGATGGTCATGATAGATCCGTCCATAAAGGTTTCTACTTCATAAGTTTCCTGGGCCGGAACAAGAATGTCATCTCCACGCAGCTGAAGTTGAATGCCCAGTCTTCTGAAAACCTCCGGAATAATCCCTAATTCCTTGTATTGAACATTTTTTATGGTGATTTCCGAACCGGTCATTGCGGCCAGACCAATGAAACTTCCGATTTCAATCATATCGGGCAGCATGGTATGGCTTGTTCCGGAAAGGTATTCAACACCTTCGATGCTGAGCAGGTTGGAGCCTACGCCTGATATTTTCGCCCCCATGCGGTTAAGCATACGGCACAACTGGACAAGGTAGGGTTCGCAGGCGGCGTTGAAAATGGTAGTCGTGCCTTTTGCCATAACGGCAGCCATCACCACATTGGCGGTGCCCGTTACCGATGCTTCATCCAGCAGCATGTAACAGCCTTTCAGCTCCGTGGCGTCTACACTGTAAAAGGTATTAAGCCCGTCAGATTCGAAACGCGCGCCCAGTTTCTGCAGACCGGTAAAATGGGTGTCGAGCCTTCGTCGGCCTATTTTATCACCGCCAGGATGTGGAATATAACCTTTGCCGAAACGGGCAAGCAGTGGACCAAGGATCATCACCGAGCCCCGCAGCCCGGCTCCTTTTTTACGGAATTCTTTGGTTTTTAAATAGTCAAGGTCAATATCTCCTGCCTGGAAAATATAGGTTCCTTTGCCGGCCGGAGTCACGCTGACGCCCATTTCACCCAGCAGCTCAATCAGTTTATTCACGTCCCTGATGTCAGGAATGTTGTGGATGGTAACCGGTTCGGGAGTCAGCAGAACAGCGCATAATATCTGAAGCGCTTCGTTTTTAGCGCCCTGAGGCACAATTTCTCCATGAAGCTTTCTGCCTCCGTTGATAATGAAAGAGCTCATAGTTATCAGAAAGTTAAATCCAACCGTAAATTAACAGGCAGGCAAGTTAATTCTTTTTACGGTTCCTCATGTCACGATAGTTGCTGTTCTTATCGTTTTTAGGATTAAATTTTCTGCGTTTGTTGTTCTGGTTATGGGGAATGGCGGCAGGCGGGTTATTCCGGGCCAGCAATTCGCTGGTGTGCGTCAGCCGGGTATCTTCACTCAGCTTCAGTCTGCCGTGCGAAAGCACTTTCAGGTGCTCGGTAATCAGCTCGTCATTGACTGAATCGCGGTTCCAGTTGAGGTATGATTTTTTGAGGTGATTGGCAATGTTTTTTACCAATGCGTCCTTTTCAGGGCCATCATCAAACAGGCAGGCTTTTTCGATCATTTTGGCGATGTTCTTGCCATAAGGCCTGAAGCGGATGTCTTCCTGAGGGTAAGGAATACTTTGCGGTTTTTTGATTTTTTCCTCCGGCGCAGGAGCAGGGTACGGCCCGTCGATGTCGAGTTTGTAATCTGCAATGATGTGCAGGTGGTCCCACAACTTTCTTTTGTAATCCACTGTGTCGCGCTGATCGGGATGGAGTTGCGCCATCACGTTAACCAGCGTTTTGGCCAGGTTGGTGCGTTTTTCGCGGTCCTCAATACTGATCACATAGGCGACCATCTTCTGCACATTGCGTCCGTACTCGGGAATAATGAGCTTTTCACGGGTGCTGTTATAATCCATATAACATTTTATTAATAGAAATCTTCTTGTCGGGGTTGATTGATAAGTGTTGGTAGCAGTCTTAATAAGGCAGGATTAGCATCTGAAAACTGCTGTCAAAGCTTAAATTTACTGATAGTGTCAGGAATTCGTTAAACTGGTATTTGCCCGGAGATAATTAATTGCTGGCCTGATTACCGGGTGCAAATATACAAATTAAATCAATTTACCAGCCTGAGTTTCGCAAATTTAAGTAATAATTGTTTCTGACCTACGGCAGCAAAGAAGACGGTTGCCTTCATATTCGGGCCGCTGCCTTCCACACTGAGCACTTTTCCCTTGCCGAAACGCTCATGTTCTACCTCCACGCCGGGTTGTATCAGCTCAGGGGGCGTTTCTGCTCCCTGAACCGCAGGCCCCTCGGCAGTGCTGATTTTTTTAAGTTGCTTTTTGATGAAAACGGATTCTTTTCTAAGCCCATCGCCGGATTTTCCGGTTAATCCAGATGACGAAATTTTGCGCGCCGGTTTTTCGATAAAACTTTCTTCTATTTCATCGAGAAAACGGCTGGGCTCATTCATGGTCATGTTTCCCCAGCGGTAACGGGTTTCAGCATAGGAGAGGATGACCTGTTTTTCGGCCCTGGTCAGCGCCACGTAAAACAATCGCCGCTCTTCTTCAATATCGGCGCGCGACTGCAGCGACATGACTGAAGGAAACAGGTTTTCTTCAAGCCCGACAATAAAAACATACGGGAATTCGAGCCCTTTTGCCGCGTGAATTGTCATCAGCACCACCTTATTCATGTCGTCCTTATCGTCGCTGTCGGCATCGGTAAGCAGTGCCACTTCCTGCATGAATTTATCGAGGGTACGGGTTACTTCAGCAGCGCTCAGTTCACCCGTTTCTTCATCCGGAAACAGGGTTTGTTCCTTTTCGGAAAAATCTTTTACCGCATTGAGGAGCTCCTCGGTGTTCTGAACCCTCGACTGCCCTTCATCCGTATCATCGGCCGCCAGCTCTTTCAGTAATCCGGAGTTTCTGGCAATTTTAATGGCAAGCTCATACGCGTTGAGTACTTGCAATTGCTGATGAAACGCGGCGATCATGGTGGTGAATTCCTCTATTTTTGAGATAGTGCCCGAATTCAGTCCCTTCACATAATGTGTTGCAGCAGACGCAACCTCAAAGAGGCTTTTACCGGAAACTCCGGCGGCCAGCTCAATTTTCTCAAGGGTGGTTTTCCCAATGCCCCTGGCGGGGTAATTGATGATGCGGTTGAACGCCTCATCGTCCCGGGGGTTTACCACAAGCCTGAAGTAAGCAAGGAGGTCTTTGATTTCCTTGCGTTTATAAAATGACAGGCCGCCGTAGATGCGGTAGGGGATGTTCAGTCTGCGCAGTGATTCCTCAATGGCCCTCGACTGGGCGTTGGTGCGGTATAAGATGGCGAAATCACTGTTCTGGCAGTGCTGATTCATCTTGGTTTCGAACACCGCGTTGGCAACCATATTTCCCTCTTCCGTGTCTGAGTTGGCCTTCAGTATCCTGATCAGTTTGCCTTCTTCATTTTCGGTCCATACTTCCTTGAAAATCTGATCCTTGTTTTTTGCAATAATGCTGTTGGCGGCATTTACAATCATCTTGGTTGAGCGGTAGTTCTGTTCCAGCTTGAAGGTTTTGGCATCGGGATAATCTTTCCTGAAATTCAGGATGTTCTGGATGTTTGCCCCCCTGAAACCGTAAATACTCTGCGCATCATCGCCTACCACACAGATGTTTTCATTTCTCGCTGCCAGTTTCTTCACAATCAGGTATTGAGCAAAGTTGGTGTCCTGGTATTCATCCACAAGAATGTAACGGAACTTTTGCTGGTATTTGAACAAAACTTCCGGAAAGTCGCGGAGCAGCAGGTTCATGTTGAACAGCAGATCGTCGAAATCCATGGCTGCCGCTTTAAAGCAGCGGGTCTTGTAATGCAGGAAGATCTCGCCGGTCTGCGGCCTGTTGGCAATCCTGTCCTGCTCTTCAATGGCGGAGTTGGCTTTATATTCCTCGGCCGAAATCAGGTTCGACTTGGCCGAAGATATCCTGGAAAGCACCGCCCCCGGTACATATATTTTAGGATCGAGGCTGAGGTCTTTCAGTATGGTCTTGATCAGGCTCTTCGAATCATCCGTATCATAAATGGTGAAGTTGGAAGGAAAGCCCAGCAGGTGACCCTCCACCCTTAAAATGCGCGCAAAAATGGAATGAAAGGTGCCCATCCAGACATTTCGTGCTTCCTGACTTCCCACCAGCCCGATCACGCGTTCTTTCATTTCCCTGGCAGCCTTGTTGGTAAATGTCAGCGCCAGGATATTGAACGGGTCTACGCCCTGCTCAAGCAGGTAAGCGACACGGTAGGTCAATACACGGGTTTTGCCTGAACCTGCTCCGGCGATCACCATCACGGGACCATCGCTGCTGGTCACCGCAAGTTGCTGGGCTTCATTTAATTCTTTAAGCAGTTGCGACACTTTAATGGGTTTGATTGGTCGTGCAAAATTAGCATACTTTTTCTGTGATCTGATGTCTCCGGCTAATTTGAAGGGCTATTCCATATTATCTTATTTAGAAATAATCTAAATTACTTGCGCAACTGTTACTTTTAGGCCCCTTCAGGATAAACCAGAGAACAGGCTGCATGACTTGCTGCAAAAGGCCGGAGAAAGAATTTGCCGGCCAGCCCGGGGCAGTGGTTGCGTATTTGTCAGTGTTCCTGTTTTGGTAATAGAAAAACTGCAGTTTCCTGTTTTTTGGATTTCAATAAATCCCGGTATTGCAGCATGGTTGTATTCTTAATTTACTGAACAATGATAAGCAACATAAAACGTGACGAGAGTATAGGAATGGTTATAGAGCAGATCGTTGACAAGCAGATCCGCAGGAATGACCCTCCCGAAACGGCACAGACCTATCAGCGGCTTTTGCAGGATTCATTTACCGATGTGGAAGCCAGGCGGCTGATCTATATGGCGGTTCAGGTTGAGCTGTTCCGGCTTATGCGCTATGGGGAAGCATTCAACCATGCGCGTTTTATCGGCAATCTGCAGGGACTGCCTGATTTGCCCGATGCTGATTTTGTATGATATGGACGGTTTGAAAACCGTTATTCGATGAGTGGAATGAAGATGCCGGGGCAGGCGAGCGCCCCGGTTCTTTTTTTTGTACCCTGCATAAACTGATTTACCGGGCTTTTTCCCCTTTTTACCGATTTGTATTACCTTCCCGCTTTATTGTACCCCTAAATTTGCAGGGTAAAAATATTTCTCAACTTAAACTCTTACAACAATGGAAAACAATCTGAACCGCAATCCGCTGAACCGGACATGGCACCTTGAAACCACGCTGGTCGGTCTGGCCATCATTGCCTTTGGTCTTCTCTACATGCTGCGCAATATGGGCGTTGTCAACGATGCTGCCTGGCGCGTAATTTTTTCCTGGCCTTCGCTGCTGATCGTCGTCGGTCTGATCAACTTTGCCGGCAAGCATTACGGATGGGGAACCATACTCGTGGTTGTCGGGCTTATATTTTTACAGGGCCGGATTGAAGGATTTAATATGCTGGGATACTTCTGGCCGGTTGTGATTATTCTGGTCGGTCTGGCTGTCATCTTTTCGCATACCACCCTGTTCAGGAGCCTGAAAAGGGAGCGTGTAACTTCCGGCAGTGATGACTTTATTGAAGATGTTGCTGTTTTCGGTGGAAGCGAACGCGTCATTCATACTCCATCCATGCGCGGAGGAAAAGTTATCGCCATCTTCGGCGGCTCAAAACTTGACCTTACACAGTGTCAGCTTTCGGAAGGAGACAATGTACTGGAAATGGTTGCCATTTTCGGAGGGTCCACCCTGCTGGTGCCTTCCGACTGGAATGTAAAAATGGAGGTGTTCAACATCTTTGGAGGTTTTGCCGATAAACGACGCAATATCAACGTGGATTATAATAAAACCCTTGTCATTAAAGGCGTTGCCATCTTTGGAGGCGGTGAATTAAAAAGTTTCTAACCGGTTTATCACTGAGTTATGCTGGAAAGATCGGGAATCAGCCGGAATGTATTGTTTTACATTTCCACCTGGATGGTCATTTCGCTGATCCATTTTATCATCATCCATAACCAATACGGGCTTGAGCTGAGCAATGCCGTTGCGGAAGTCCTGGTCATGAACCTGATCTATGCCTTGCTGGGCGTCGGGTTGTGGCACATGGTGAAGATCAGTGATTACGAGAAACTGAGCAGGCTTGAAATGATCTGGCGACTGGCTGCCAGCAGTTCGGTTTCAGTAATTATCTGGCTTGGAAGCAGTTATTTTATCCTTGGGTATCTTACCGGCCAGGATGATGCATACAGTTTGTTTCTCACCGAAACATTGATGGTAAGAATCATGGTCGGGCTGTTGCTCTACATTATTCTGGTCTCGGTCTTTTACCTGGTGATCAATTATGAGAACCTCCGCGAACACCGGACCCGGGAGCAATTGCTGCAAACCATGCTTTATGAAACGGAACTGAATGCCCTGCGTTCGCAGATCAAGCCGCATTTCCTGTTCAATTCGCTGAATTCAATCAGTTCGCTCACCATAACCAATCCTGCAAAGGCGCAGGAGATGGTCATCAACCTGTCGGAATTTATGCGGTATTCCCTGAGTTTTTCCGACAACAGCATGAGTTCGCTCAGCAAGGAGTTGTACCACCTCAGGCTGTACCTCGAGATTGAGAAAGTCCGGTTCGGGGGAAGGCTGCAGGTAAGCGAGCAGATTGATGAACTGGCGCTG
Organism: Lentimicrobium saccharophilum; assembly: GCF_001192835.1. Lineage (NCBI taxonomy): Bacteria > Pseudomonadati > Bacteroidota > Bacteroidia > Bacteroidales > Lentimicrobiaceae > Lentimicrobium > Lentimicrobium saccharophilum. Next base: position 1,849,222 of record NZ_DF968182.1, on the reverse strand, counting down.
GGCTGGCCTTTGCCGCCCATGATTCTGCAGCCATTGGTTGAGAATGCTGTGAAACACGGAGTTTACGATACCCCCGGGGCATCCGTGATACAACTGAACGCGCAGATTACCGGCCCCTGGCTTGAGGTGCGTGTGATCAATAATTACGACCCATCGGTTCCGGGCCGCAAAGGAACGGGTACCGGCCTCTCGAATGTAATGAAACGGATGCGTATGGTATACGGGATGCCTGATCTGGTGAATATCCGCAAAACTGAAGATGCTTTTGAAGTAAAACTGAAATTTCCTGAAAATGTCAAAGATCAAAGTACTGATAATAGATGATGAGCCGCCCGCACGGGATCTGGTCAAACATTACCTGAAGGATTTTCCGGCGCTTGAAATTGCCGGAGAATGCGAGAACGGCTTTGAAGCCCTGAAAGCGATACAGGAGCTGAAGCCGCAACTGATCTTTCTGGATATCCAGATGCCCAAGATCAACGGGTTTGAATTGCTGGAACTACTGACGGACCCGCCTCCGATCATTTTCACTACCGCATACGATGAATTTGCCATCAGGGCTTTCGAAATGAATGCCGTTGATTATCTGCTCAAGCCTTTTTCGGCTTCCAGGTTCAGGCAGGCAGTTGAAAGGGCGCTGCTGCGCATTGAGGATAAAGGTGATCTCACCACAAAGCCTGTTACCGATCTGAAGCGTCAGTTTGAGGAAACTCCGGGCGAAATCGACAGGGTGGTAGCCAGACTTGGCTCCCGCATCGTGGTGATCCCGGTTGATACCATATATTATATAGAGGCCCAGGACGACTACGTGATGATCTGTTCTTCCCTGGGCAACCACCTGAAGGAAAAAACCATGAAGTATTTCGAAAGTCACCTGCCCCGCAACGGTTTCATCAGGATTCATCGCAGCCATATCGTCAATATCAGCCAGATTGTTTCGGTTGACCTTTACGGAAAAGATACCCACCTGGTGGTATTGAAAAGCGGCGCCCGGCTGAAAGCCAGCGCCGAAGGTTATAAGCGGCTGAGAGAGTTGCTGTAATGCAGCGTGTAAAGTATCTTAAATCATCTTATTGGCCGGTCGTTTCTGACTTCCGGCTGTTTTTTTTGAGAAAATCAATAAAAATCAGCAAAAAAAGTTGTAGGTGTCAAATTATTAAGTACTTTTGCAGCCGCATTTGAAAGGAACGAATTGAATTTAACTTCCTGAAATGCACAATTTTTCTGAGATTTTCGAATCCGGGAAACCTGATAAAGTAAGACAATATAGGTTTCAATCAATGCAGACTGCCCCCAGGGCAGCGTTCAAAAAAACCTTCTGCAATTGATGAGTCTTCAGGCCTCAAAGGCTAAATTTGTCTCCCCTTATTGCTTTCCCACCGATTTCAGAAACACAGTCCCGGCGACAGGATTATTACTTTAAAGGCATTTTGTTTTTCATCATGAACAAACGCCTGAGCGGGTTAAATAATTTTTGTTCAGCCTATTGTAAATATAAAATAATGCTGTACTTTTGCAGTCCCCAAAAAACAGGGGTAGCCGAGTAACCAAAAAACAATTTAAAAGTATTGATATGCCTACAATTTCGCAATTGGTTCGTAAAGGACGCAACAAGTTAACCGATAAGAGCAAATCACCTGCTCTGGATTCTTGCCCGCAGCGAAGGGGTGTTTGTGTGAGGGTATATACCACCACTCCCAAGAAACCCAATTCAGCCATGCGCAAAGTAGCCAGGGTAAGGCTTACCAACACCAAGGAAGTGAATGCATACATTCCGGGCGAAGGCCACAACCTGCAGGAGCACTCGATCGTAATGATCCGCGGTGGCAGGGTAAAGGATCTTCCGGGTGTAAGGTACCACATCATCCGTGGTGCGCTTGATACATCGGGCGTTGACGGCAGGAACCAGCGTAGGTCAAAATACGGCACCAAACGTCCCAAAGGCGGTAAGGTAGCTGCTCCGGCAAAAGGTAAAAAGTAAAACTGGTTTCAGGTAAAAACAGCTTACAACAATGAGGAAATCAAAACCAAAAAAGAGAATCATACTTCCTGACCCGAAGTTCAATGATGTGCTTGTAACCAAGTTCGTCAACAACCTCATGTACACCGGGAAGAAAAACCTGGCTTTCCAGATTTTTTATGAAGCCATAGAAACCGTTACCGAGAAGACCAGCGAAGATGGCCTTGAAGTATGGAAGAAAGCGCTCAGCAACGTTACCCCTAATGTAGAGGTGCGCAGCCGCCGTATCGGAGGAGCAACTTTCCAGATTCCTTCAGAGATCCGTCCGGGCCGCAAAAGCTCCATCGGCATGAAGAACCTTATCCTTTTTGCACGCAAACGCCACGAAAAAACCATGAGTGCCAAACTCGCCGGTGAAATCATGGCCGCTTACAAAGAAGAAGGTGCTGCATTCAAAAGAAAAGAGGATACCCACCGTATGGCCGACGCCAACAAGGCATTCTCACATTTCAGGTTTTAATCTGTAACAACTGATCACTGATACACCACACAATATCCAATGTCCGTTAAATTAGCACATACACGCAACATCGGCATTATGGCGCACATTGACGCGGGTAAAACCACGACAACGGAGCGGATATTGTATTATACCGGGATCAGTTATAAAATCGGTGAAGTGCACGAAGGAACCGCCACCATGGATTGGATGATCCAGGAACAGGAACGCGGAATCACCATTACTTCGGCAGCCACCACCGTTTACTGGGATTGCAGGAACGAAAAATATAAGATCAATATCATCGACACCCCGGGCCACGTAGATTTTACCGTTGAGGTAGAGCGTTCACTCAGGGTACTCGATGGCGCGGTCGCCTTGTTCTGTGCCGTTGGAGGTGTTGAGCCTCAGAGCGAAACTGTCTGGAAACAGGCTGATAAATACAAGGTTCCCCGCATCGCTTTTGTCAATAAGATGGATCGTTCGGGGGCCGATTTCTTCGGGGTTCTCAACCAGATGAAAGAGAAACTCGGCGCCAACCCCATTCCCCTTCAGATTCCCATCGGAGAGGAAGACGACTTTACCGGGGTGGTCGACCTTATCACCAATAAGGCCATCATCTGGGACGATGATTCTCTGGGTTCGGTTTTCAACATTACCGATGTTCCGGCTGAACTTACCGAACTTGTTGAAGAATACAGGACCAGACTTATCGAAGGCGTTGCTGAAGAAGAAGAAGCATTGTTTGAGAAGTTCCTGAACGACCACAACTCCATCACCCCCGATGAAATGCGTGCGATCATCCGCAAAGCTACCATCGAGCACAGGATAACCCCGGTGTTGTGCGGCGCTTCATTTAAAAACAAAGGCGTACAGCCGCTGCTCGACGCCATTGTATCATACTTGCCGAATCCTTCTGATATCGATTCCATAACCGGAATCAACCCCAATACTGAAAAGGAGGAGGTCCGTCATCCGGAAGCCTCGGAGCCATTCGCTGCCCTGGCTTTCAAGATTGCCACCGACCCGTTTGTAGGCCGCCTTGCATTTATCAAGGTTTATTCCGGCACTCTGGCTGCAGGCAGTTATGTGCTGAATACCGGAACCGGTAAAAAGGAGCGCATTGCCCGCATCATGCAGATGCATGCCAACAAGCAGAATCCCCTGCAACAGGTAGAGGCCGGTGATATCGCGGCAGTTGTTGGTTTTAAGGAAATCAGGACCGGCGATACGCTTTGCGATGAAAAACATCCGATCGTTCTGGAATCTATTGAGTTTCCCGAGCCGGTGATCAGTATCGCCGTGGAGCCCCGTGCCCAGGACGATGTTGACAAACTGGATTCAGCGCTTAATAAACTTGCCGAAGAGGATCCCACATTTACCGTAAGGGTGGATGAGGAAACGGGTCAGACCGTTATCAGCGGTATGGGTGAACTTCATCTTGAAATCATTGCCGATCGTTTGAGACGTGAGTTTAAGATAGAGATCAACAAAGGTAATCCCCAGGTCGCTTATAAAGAAGCGTTTGTGGGAACCATTGAGCACCGTGAAGTTTATAAGAAACAAACCGGTGGCAGGGGCAGATTTGCCGACATCCTTTTTGAGATGGGCCCTGCCGATGCCGGAATCCGCGGATTGCAGTTCATCAATGATGTTAAGGGCGGGAATATCCCGAAGGAATACATTCCGGCCATTGAAAAAGGATTCCGCATTGCGATGCAGAATGGCGTGCTGGCCGGTTTCTCTCTCGAGAGTCTGAAAGTCAGGTTGCTTGACGGATCCTTCCATTCGGTGGATTCCGATGCCCTGGCATTTGAAATCTGTGCAAAAGTCGGTTTCAGGGAAGCTGCAAAATCGGGCAGGAATGTATTGCTTGAGCCGATAATGAGGCTTGAGGTCAATTGCCCGGATGAGTATGTTGGTGAAATTACCAGTGATCTTAACAAGCGGCGTGCAAGTGTCGATGGTATCGATAACAGAAACCGCTATCAGGTTGTAAAGGCCCATGTGCCTCTGTCAGAAATGTTCGGATATGTTACAGCCTTGCGTACCATTACTTCGGGCAGGGGGAATTCGAGCATGGAGTTTTCGCATTATGCCGAGCTTCCTGCCAGCCTCACTGACGATGTAATCTACAAGTTAAAAGGATATCTTGTTAAATAAACAAAGAAAATAAAATCAATAAACCTAAGTAACGTGAGCCAAAGGATCAGAATAAAACTGAAATCGTACGATCACAACCTGGTTGATAAATCTGCCGAAAAGATCGTAAAGACCGTGAAATCTACCGGTGCAGTTGTTAACGGCCCCATTCCCCTGCCGACCAACAAAAAAATCTTCACCGTGCTGAGGTCAACCTTTGTCAATAAGAAATCAAGGGAGCAGTTCGAGTTAAGCTCATACAAACGTCTCCTTGACATTTACAGCACTACCAGCAAGACCATTGATGCACTTATGAAGCTTGAGTTGCCCAGTGGTGTTGAAGTAGAGATCAAAGTCTGATCGGATTGCCGCACAGCCGCGTTTAGCGTGGCGGGGTTAAAAAAAGAATCATCAATTTTAACATGATACTGCAATGTCAGGAATTATAGGAAAAAAAATCGGGATGACCAGCGTATTCGATGCCAATGGCAGGAATGTGCCCTGCACGGTTATTGAAGCCGGGCCCTGCTATGTCACCCAGATCAGGACTAAGGAAGTGGACGGATACGATGCCATCCAGCTTGCTTACGACGATAAAAAGGAAAAGCATACCAACAAGGCCGAGATGGGCCATTTTGCCAAGGCAGGTGTATCCCCCAAGCGTAAACTTGTTGAGTTTACCCGTTTTGAGTCCGGTCACCGCAAGCAGTTTGGTGACGCGGTAATGGTGGATGTTTTTGAAGAAGGCGAATTTGTTGACGTAGTGGGCATTTCCAAGGGAAAAGGTTTCCAGGGTGTTATCCGCCGGCACGGTTTCAGCGGCGTTGGTGGTGTAACCCACGGACAGCACAACAGGTTGAGGGCTCCCGGATCGGTAGGCGCTTCCTCATGGCCCTCACGCGTATTCAAAGGATTGCGCATGGCTGGTCAGACCGGAAACAAAAGGGTAAAGATGATCAACCTCCAGATCGTAAAAATTGTCAAGGAAAAGAATCTTTTGTTAATTAAGGGTGCAGTGCCCGGATCTAACGGATCATACGTAATTGTAGAAAGATGGAGCTAACAGTATATAACATCAAAGGGGAGAAGACCGGTAAAACGGTTAACCTGAACGATTCGGTATTCAATATCGAACCCAACGACCACGCGATTTACCTTGATACAAAACAGTATCTGGCCAATCAGCGTCAGGGAACCCATAGCTCGAAAGAGAAATCAACTGTTTCGGGCAGTACACGTAAACTGAAGAGGCAAAAAGGAACCGGTGGCGCCCGTGCAGGCAGTATCAAGTCTCCGCTTATGCGGGGTGGTGCCAGGGTATTCGGACCTCAGCCCAGGGATTATGGTTTCAAACTGAACAAGAAGCTGAAGCAACTGGCCCGTATGTCGGCCCTCAGTCACAAGGCCAAAGATAACGGCATCATGATTCTGGAAGACTTCAGCTTTGACAAACCGAAAACCAAAAATTTCATTGAATTACTGAATAATCTGCAACTTTCAGGGAAAAAGACACTTATGGTGTTAAGCGAAAGCGATAAAGCCGTATATTTGTCCTCCCGAAATCTGAAGCAGGCAAGGGTTGTAAGGGCTTGTGATTTAAATACATACGAAATTCTTCGTGCCCACAACCTGGTAATTCTCGAAAGCTCGGTTGCCGAAATCGAAAAAATCTTTGAGAACTAAACAATCACGCTCACAGCGCTGAGATTAAGAACCATTAACAAGAAACACAATGGGTATCATAATAAAGCCGGTAGTTACGGAAAAGATGACAGCCTTAGGCGACAAGCTTCAACGTTACGGTTTTATCGTGCAGAAGGATTCCAACAAGCTGCAGATAAAGAAAGCCGTGGAAGAGATTTACGGCGTTGAAGTTACTGAAGTAAACACCATGAATTATGCCGGAAAGAACAAATCCAGGTTTACCAAGACCGGGATGGTTAAAGGCCGTGCAGGTTCGTACAAAAAGGCTATTGTAACTTTAGCTGAGGGTGAAACAATTGATTTTTATAGCAATATTTAAAGATAATGGCTTTAAAAAAATTCAAACCGACCACATCAAGTCAGCGCTTCAAACTGGTTAGCGCACTGGATGACATAACTGCTACAAGCCCTGAAAAGAGTTTGCTGCAGCCGAGGAAAAGCTCTGGTGGCCGAAACAACACCGGTAAAATGACCATCAGGTCAATAGGTGGTGGTCACAAGCAGAAATATCGTATCATCGACTTCAAACGCGATAAAGAGGATATTCCTGCAACGGTAAAGACCATTGAATACGATCCGAACCGTACCGCCCGTATTGCCCTGCTTTACTATGCCGATGGTGAGAAACGTTACATCGTTGCACCCAATGGACTGAAGGTAGGTCAGGAAGTTATTGCCGGCAAAGGCGCACAGCCTGAAATCGGGAATGCGCTTTACCTGAGTGAGATTCCGTTCGGTACCGTGATTCACAATATTGAGCTCAGGCCCGGACAGGGAGCAAAGATGGCACGTAGCGCCGGATCGTCGGCACAGCTGATGTCGCGCGATGGCAAATTTGCCGTTATCAAACTTCCTTCAGGGGAAACCCGCATGATCCTTCAGAGTTGCAAGGCAACCATAGGAATGGTTTCCAATACGGAGCATAACCTCGAGGTTTCAGGAAAGGCCGGACGCAGCCGCTGGCTCGGTCGCAGGCCACGTACACGTGCCGTTGTTATGAACCCGGTAGATCATCCGATGGGCGGTGGAGAAGGAAGGGCTTCAGGAGGACATCCGCGTTCACGCAAGGGGTTACCTGCAAAGGGTTACAAGACCCGGTATCCGAAGAAAGCTTCGAATAAATACATCATCGAAAGAAGGAAGAAGTAATTGAACCTTAAACAGCATTAAAAATGAGCCGTTCGCTTAAAAAAGGTCCTTATATCGACTACAAACTGGAAAAGAAAGTATTAGACGCCATCAGTTCCAACAAAAAAGTTGTGATTAAAACATGGTCGCGTGCTTCGATGATTTCTCCGGATTTTGTGGGGCAGACTATCGCCGTCCATAACGGAAATAAATTCATCCCGGTTTATGTTACTGAGAATATGGTAGGTCACAAACTCGGGGAGTTTTCACCCACCCGTATCTTCAGGGGCCATGCCGGTAGTAAAGATAAAGGTAAAAAATAAAGAAGGAAAAACCAATGGGATCACGTAAACATAACAGAGCTGAGCTGATCAAGGAAGCAAAGAAGACTGAATCATTTGCCAAGCTCAGGAATTGCCCTACATCGCCCAGGAAAATGCGCCTGGTGGCTGATATGATCCGCGGCATGAAGGTGGAACAGGCACTGCATGTGCTTAAACATTCGCCCCAGGAGGCCAGTGGCCGTATGCACAAGCTGCTGCTTTCAGCGCTTGCCAACTGGCAGGCCAAGAATGAGGGCGTACGCATGGAAGAAACCAGTCTCTTTGTGAAAGAGGTAGGTGTTGACGGTGGCCGTTCACTGAAACGTATCCGCACTGCTCCCCAGGGTCGTGCCCATCGTATCCGCAAGCGTTCGAATCATGTTACTTTGTTGATTGACAATAGAATTGCACAATAAAAAGGAAATTTCTGCAAAGCAGGCTTTAACAACCAAATAATCATTTGTTGAATGGGACAAAAGACAAATCCAATAGGTAACAGGTTAGGCATCATCAAAGGATGGGACTCCAACTGGTATGGTGGAAGGCGTTTTGAACACAAATTGGTGGAAGACGACCAGATCCGCAAATATCTGAATGCCCGTTTATCGAAAGCCGGGGTTTCGAAGATTGTGATCGAACGTACCCTTAAGCTGGTTACCGTTACTATCCATACTGCCCGTCCGGGTATCATCATCGGAAAAGGTGGTCAGGAAGTTGATAAATTGAAGGAAGAATTGAAGAAGGTCACCAAAAAGGAGATCCAGATCAATATTTCTGAAATCAAGCGCCCTGAAATGGATGCCGTGATCGTGGCCAACGCGATTGCCCGTCAGATTGAAGGCAGGATTTCATACCGCCGTGCGATTAAGACTGCGATAGCCTCCACCATGCGCATCGGTGCTGAAGGAATCAAGGTTTTGATTTCCGGAAGGTTGGCCGGCGCCGAGATGGCCCGTCGCGAGATGATCAAGGAAGGACGTACTCCGCTCCATACCCTTCGTGCTGACATTGATTATGCAATTGCTGAAGCCCACACAACCTATGGCCGTATCGGTATCAAGGTATGGATCTGCAAGGGTGAAGTTTATGGTAAGGTAGATCTTACCCCTTCGGCAGAAAGCCAGGCTGCTACCGGAGCAAGGGAAAAGTCAATGCCCCCGCGTCCGGGCGGAAACAGGCCTCCGCGTGGAAACCGCAACCGTCCCAAGAAGTAAGAAGTTAACAAAAAGAGTAACAATCACACGATCAATATCCGACAATAATGTTACAGCCAAAGAAAACCAAGTACAGGAAGATGCAGAAGGGCAAAATGAAGGGTAACACCAAACGTGGTGCTGAGCTTTCATTTGGTTCGTTCGGGATAAAAACCCTGGAAGAAGCCTGGATTACCGGCCGGCAGATTGAGGCCGCCCGTCAGGCTATCAGCCGTTTCATGAAACGTGAAGGCCAGATCTGGATCCGCATTTTCCCTGATAAGCCCGTTACCAAGAAACCTGCTGAAGTGCGTATGGGTAAAGGTAAAGGTGCTCCTGAATATTTCGTGGCACGCATTAGCCCGGGCCGCATCCTGTTCGAAGCCGAAGGTGTTACCGAAGAGGTTGCAAAGGAAGCCCTCCGCCTGGGTGCCCAGAAATTGCCTGTTGCCACCAAATTTGTGGTAAGAAGAGATTACGTTGAAGAATCAATATAACGAACGATGAAACAAGAAGTCATTAGAGAGCTTTCAACAGCCGAACTTATTGAACGGCTCGATGAAGAACGCAAGCAGCTTACCAAGCTCAAGTTGAATCATGCTGTTTCGCCTCTTGAGAACCCCAATAAAATCAAAAATTACCGCAGGACCATCGCCCGTATGCTCACCGAATTGCATAAACGCAAATTGAATGATGCTGCAGCGGCTCAGGGTACGGCTACCGTTAACACTAAATAACCGGAAAAGCAATGGAAACCAGAAATCTGAGAAAAGAAAGAATTGGGGTAGTTGTCAGCAACAAGATGCAGAAATCTATCGTCGTTCAGGTTGAACGTCGCGAGAAGCACCCCAAATACGGAAAGTTTGTGAAGAAATCCTCCAAATTTGCGGCCCATGACGAAAACAACGACTGCAATATCGGTGATACCGTTCGCATTGCAGAGACCCGTCCGCTGAGCAAGAACAAATGCTGGAGATTAGTCGAAATCATTGAAAGAGCCAAGTAATTATGATACAACAGGAATCACGACTTACGGTAGCTGATAACAGCGGTGCAAAAGAAGTGCTTTGCATCCGTGTGCTGGGAGGAACCCGCAAACGTTATGCCTCTATTGGCGATAAAATCGTTGTAACCGTTAAAAATGCCCTTCCTTCCGGAAATATCAAGAAAGGTACAGTGGCCAAAGCGGTGGTTGTCAGAACCAAGAAAGAAATCCGCCGCAACGACGGTTCATATATCCGCTTTGATGACAACGCGGTAGTGCTGCTGAACAACGCCGGCGAAATGACCGGAACCCGTATCTTCGGACCGGTCGCCAGGGAACTGCGCGAAAAGCAGTACATGAAAATTGTTTCATTGGCACCCGAGGTGCTTTAATTGACCTAACAAACATGAGCACGAAACTAAGTATAAAAAAGGGTGATACCGTGATGGTGATCGCCGGTGACTCAAAAGGGAAGCAGGGTAAGGTTCTGGAGGTGGATGTTGAGAAAATGCAGGCCATCGTTGAAGGCGTTAACCTGATCTCCAAGCACACCAAACCCAACGCCAAGAACGCTCAGGGTGGAATCGTGAAAAAAGAGGCCGGAATCCATGTATCCAACCTGATGGTTGTGGATGGCACCGGCAAGCCCACCCGCATCGGGCGGAAGCTTGACACCAAAACCAATAAATCAGTCCGTTATTCTAAAAAGTCGGGGGAGGTAATTAAGTAATGAACTATTCACCACGCTTAAAAGATAAATACAGGCAGGAAATTGTTCCGGCATTAACGGAAAAATTCCAGTACAAAACTGTAATGCAGGTTCCGAAACTGTTGAAAATCAGTGTGAACCAAGGTCTTGGCACAGCCATCGCCGACAAAAAACTTATTGATGCCGGGGTAAATGAACTTACAGCCCTTACCGGTCAGAAAGCGGTTGCCACCAAATCAAGGAAGGACATCTCCAACTTTAAACTCCGTAAGGGCATGCCCATCGGGGTAAGGGTTACCCTCAGGGGCGACAGGATGTATGAATTCCTTGACAGGCTTGTTTCTGTGGCAATCCCCCGTATCAGGGACTTCCGCGGTATCAATGAAAAAGGATTTGACGGACGTGGTAATTATACCCTGGGTGTTACCGAGCAGATTATTTTCCCTGAGATCCTGATCGATAAAGTGGCCAAGATCAATGGTATGGATATTACCTTTGTGACGACCGCCCGCAACGACAATGAGTGCCTGGCACTGCTGAAAGAATTTGGTTTACCATTCAAAAATCAGAAATAAGATATGGCAAAGGAATCAATGAAAGCAAGGGAACGCAAAAGAGAGCGCCTTGTTGCAAAATATGCTGCCAAACGTGCTGAACTGAAAGAAGCCGGTGACTACATCGCGCTTCAGAAGCTTCCCAAGAATGCATCGCCGGTGCGTCTGCACAACCGTTGCAAACTCACGGGTCGCCCCAAGGGTTACATGCGTCAGTTTGGTATTTCGCGTATAAATTTCCGCTTTATGGCCCTCGAGGGTCTTATCCCGGGCGTGAAGAAAGCCAGCTGGTAAGAAAAACAAGTGAACAATCATAATATTCAAGGATAAAATGGTAACAGATCCTATTGCAGATTATCTGACCCGAGTCAGGAATGCCGTGATGGCAAACCACCGGATCGTGGAAATCCCTTCATCCAACATGAAGAAGGAAATCACCAAGATTTTGTTTGATAAGGGTTATATTTTGAATTATAAATTCGAGGATGAAACCATCCCCGGCATTATAAAGATCGCGCTGAAGTATCACCCGATTTCAAAGGTTCCCGCAATTTCAAAGCTGGAGCGTGTCAGTAAACCGGGTTTACGCAGGTATGTCGGCGCCGATGAGCTTCCCCGCGTGCTGAACGGGTTGGGTATTGCTATACTTTCTACCAACCGGGGGCTTATGACCGATAAAGAAGCCAGAACCCTTCAGATTGGCGGCGAAGTTTTGTGTTACATTAGCTAAAGAAGAGGAGATTTTACAATGTCGAGAATAGGAAAAATGCCGGTGGCCATTCCTTCAGGAGTTCAGATCGAAGTATCTGACACTAACCTGGTGACGGTGAAGGGCAAACTCGGACAACTTACCCAGCAGATCGATCCCCTTGTTTCCGTGAAGGTTGAAGATGGTCATCTCATAGTCGGAAGAGTGAATGAATCACAGGATGCCAGGGCAAAGCATGGTTTGTACCGGTCATTGCTGGCCAATATGGTAAAAGGCGTTTCTGAAGGCTTTACCGTGGTTCAGGAGTTGGTTGGCGTAGGTTATAAAGCTTCAGCTGCAGGAAATGTACTTGAATTATCCCTTGGATATTCGCATAATATCTTCTTTGAGATGCCGGCAGAAGTGAGTGTTGAAACCCTCACTGAAAGGGGAAAAAACCCTACCATTACGCTGAAGTCTTTTGACAAACAGTTGATCGGACAGGTGGCTGCCAAGATCCGTTCGCTGCGTAAACCCGAGCCTTACAAAGGTAAAGGTATCAGGTTTATGGGTGAAGTGGTGAAGAAGAAAGCCGGTAAGTCAGCTTCAGACAAATAATAATCTTTAACATAAACCATTCCCGGTGACCCCGGGTCAAATTCCTCAGAAAAGGATGGCTATTAAGAACAGAAAAGAATACAGAAGGCACAGGATAAAACTCAGAATCCGGAAGGTAGTTTCCGGTACGCCTGAGCAGCCGCGGTTGACCGTATTCAGAAGCAACAAACAGATCTATGCCCAGATTATCAATGATCTGGAAGGTAAGACACTTGTTTCTGCATCGTCACGCACTCCTGAAGTTTCGGGAACCCCGATGGCCAAAATCGAACAGGCTAAACTGGTTGGCCAGTTGATAGCCAAGCGTGCGATTGAGGCAGGTATTCAGAACGTGGTTTTCGATCGCAACGGTTACTTATATCATGGTAGAATCAAATCCCTGGCTGAAGCAGCCAGAGAAGGAGGCCTTAAATTTTAACACAGATGGCAAACGCAAACATAAAAAGGGTTAAATCCAGCGAGATTGAGTTTAAAGACAGGCTGGTAAGCATTCAGCGGGTTACAAAGGTTACCAAAGGGGGCCGTACATTCAGTTTTTCTGCCATCGTTGTTGTTGGCAATGAAAACGGAGTTGTAGGTTACGGCCTGGGCAAAGCCAAGGAAGTTACAGCCGCTATTGCCAAGGGTGTTGACGATGCCAAGAAAAACCTTGTAAAGGTTCCGGTTCTGAAGGGTACCATTCCCCACGAACAATTGGGTAAGTATGGGGGCGCCCTGGTGTTTCTCAAGCCCGCTACACCCGGTACCGGAGTTATTGCCGGCGGTGCTATGCGTGCTGTTCTTGAGAGTGTCGGCGTGAGAGACGTTCTTGCAAAATCAAAGGGTTCTTCAAATCCTCACAGTGTGGTAAAAGCTACCATTGATGCACTCGTAAATATGCGTGATGCCTATGCAGTAGCCCAGCTTCGCGGCGTTGACCTCAACAAAGTTTTCAATGGTTAGGCATAACCAATAATAACAAGACCAGAAAATGAAAAAACTGAGAGTTACCCAGATAAAGAGTGGCATAAAACAGCCCGAGCGTCAGAAACTTACCCTTAAGGCTTTAGGCATTAAGCGGATGAACAGGCCCGTCGAGGTGGTAGCAACCCCCCAGATTGAAGGTATGATTGCAAAAATCAACCACCTGTTGAAAGTTGAAGAAATCTAATCGTACACAACTAATTGACAAGATATTATGGATTTGAGTAATCTTAAACCGGCACAGGGATCTGTAAAAGCCAGCAAAAGAATCGGCCGTGGTCAGGGCTCTGGCCGTGGAGGTACTTCTACCCGCGGACACAAAGGAGCTAAATCACGCTCAGGTTACAGCCAGAAAATCGGTTTCGAAGGCGGTCAGATGCCTCTTTACAGGAGGGTTCCCAAATATGGCTTCAGAAACATTAACCGCATCGAGTACCGCAGCATTAACCTTGACGTAATTCAGGCGCTGGTCTCTGCCAAGAATGTTGATGCCGTAGATATTGATCTGCTTATCGAAAGTGGCCTTGCTGCAAAGAATGACAAGATCAAAATTCTTGGTCGCGGTGAACTCACGGCTAAAGTTGATATTAAGGCCAATGCTTTTTCTGCATCTGCCGTTAAAGCAATCGAATCAAAGGGTGGTCAGGCTATAAAAATCTAAACTGTAGATGAAACGTTTCATACAGACTATCAGGAACATTTATAAGATCGAGGATCTGCGCAAACGCATTGGTTATACCATTGGAATCGTTTTGCTTTACAGGTTAGGCTCTTATGTTGTTCTGCCGGGTGTTGATCCCAACCAGCTGGCAAATCTTCAGAATCAGACCAGCGGAGGACTGCTCGGATTGTTGAATATGTTCTCGGGGGGCGCATTTTCGAACGCCTCCATTTTCGCGCTTGGGATTATGCCTTACATCTCTGCATCCATCGTGGTACAGTTGCTTGGTATGGCAATCCCTTACTTCCAGAAATTGCAGAAGGAGGGAGAAAGCGGACGTAAGAAAATCAATCAGATTACCCGTTATCTCACCGTGCTGATCACTGGTTTCCAGGCTCCGGGTTATATTGCGAACCTTGTTTCGCAGCTTCCCGCCCAGGCCATTACACCATTCGATCCTGCGGTTACTTCGCCCACCACTTTCTTCTGGGTATCTTCTGTAATTATTCTGATTTCAGGAACCCTGTTTGTAATGTGGCTTGGTGAAAGGATTACCGATAAAGGTATCGGAAACGGTATTTCACTTATCATCATGATCGGGATTATTGCCCGTCTGCCCTTCGCACTGTTTGGTGAACTGGTTTCACGTATGGAGCAGAAAGGCGGCGGACTGGTCATCTTTATCGTAGAACTTGCCGTCCTGATCGGCGTAATCCTGATCAGTATACTGCTGGTTCAGGGGACCCGCAAAATTCCTGTACAGTATGCAAAGCGCATTGTTGGTAATAAACAGTACGGTGGAGTAAGACAATATATTCCCCTGAAGGTGAATGCTGCCGGCGTTATGCCGATTATTTTCGCCCAGGCAATTATGTTCCTGCCGCTGACACTGGCCGGATTCGCCGAATCAGAAACCTTAACGGGATTTGCTTCCGCATTCACCAACATCAATGGATTCTGGTACAATTTTGTATTCGCCCTGCTGATTGTTGTATTTACCTACTTCTATACCGCCATCACCATTAATCCGAATCAGATGGCAGAGGATATGAAGAAGAACAACGGTTTTATTCCTGGTGTTAAACCCGGAAAGAAAACAGCTGAGTTTATTGACCAGATCATGTCGCGCATAACCCTTCCGGGTTCTCTTTTCCTGGCTTTTGTAGCTATCATGCCCGCACTGGTCAGTAAAATAGGTATCACTGCACAATTTGCCCAGTTTTATGGCGGTACTTCACTGCTTATTCTGGTGGGTGTGGTGCTTGATACGCTACAACAAATTGAAAGCCATTTGCTGATGAGGCATTACGATGGTCTGACAAAGTCAGGTCGTATCAAAGGCCGTTCATCAATCAATATGGGCTAGTGTGACAGACTTGAGTGCTGAAAGATGATTTATTACAAGACTGACGAAGAAATTGAATTAATAAGATTAAGTTCTTTACTTGTTGGTAAGACCCTTGCTGAAGTTGCCAGGCACATTCAACCAGGCATAACTACCGCTTCGCTCGATAAGGTGGCAGAAACATTTATCCGTGATCATGGGGCTGTGCCCGGATTTAAAGGTTACGGCGGTTTCCCCGGCACTTTGTGTGTATCGGTTAACGATGTTGTGGTGCATGGAATTCCCGGGAATCAGGTGCTGAAGGATGGTGATCTTGTTTCGGTTGACTGTGGTGTAATCCTGAACGGATTTTACGGTGATTCCGCATATTCCTTTGCCGTCGGTAATGTTACTGAAGAAGTACAGCTGCTGATGGAGCGAACCAAGAAATCGCTTTATCTGGGAATTGAGGCCGCGAAAGCAGGCAAACGGACCGGAGATATAGGTTTTGAAATACAGGCTTATGTGGAACAATTCGGTTATTCAGTGGTACGTGACCTGGTAGGACACGGACTTGGCCGGCATCTGCACGAAAAACCGGAAGTGCCGAATTTCGGCAAGCGTGGTGTTGGAACCATGCTTCAACCGGGACTGGTGATCTGTATCGAGCCTATGATTAACCTTGGACGCCGGCAGGTATCACAGGACAAAGACGGCTGGACAATCAGAACTGCTGATCGTAAACCTTCGGCGCATTTTGAGCATGCGATTGCCATCAGAGAGGGGAGCACTGACATTTTATCGTCTTTTGATGAAATTGAAAAAGTACTTGAGTCAAAAAAATAACTTGAAATTACATGGCAAAACAGATTTCGATAGAACAGGACGGAACGGTTACTGAATCGCTGGGAAACGCGATGTTCCGTGTTGAGCTTGAGAACGGGCACATCATTACAGCCCACATTTCGGGAAAAATGAGGATGCACTACATCAAGATTTTGCCTGGTGATAAGGTGAAGCTTGAAATGTCGCCCTATGACCTGACCAAGGGAAGAATAATTTTCAGATACAAATAAACAAACCATCTTGTAAAATGAAAGTAAGAGCATCAGTCAAGAAAAGAACACCTGACTGTAAAATTGTCAGAAGGAAAGGGCGGTTGTACATCATCAACAAAAAGAACCCCAAGTACAAACAAAGACAAGGTTAAGCGTTTAACAAACAACAAAACAATATATGGCACGTATTGCTGGTATTGATATACCCAAAAACAAAAGAGGTGAGATTGGTCTTACCTATATTTACGGAATCGGCCGCAGCACCGCTCAGAAGATTCTGCAGGCTGCCGGTGTTGATCTGAACAAGAAGGTTCAGGACTGGAATGACGACGAACAGAATGCCATTCGTACCATCATCAGTGATCAGTACAAAGTGGAAGGTGCGCTGAGGTCAGAAGTACAGACCAACATCAAGCGATTGATGGATATTGGCTGTTACCGTGGGGTAAGGCATCGTCTGGGTCTTCCGCTCCGCGGACAGAGTACCAAGAACAATGCGCGTACCCGTAAAGGAAGAAAGAAAACTGTTGCCAACAAGAAGAAAGCAACGAAAGGTTAATCGTTGATTTAACCTTATAATAAACCAAACGAATTGTCGAAAAAACATTGTTATGGCAAAAACTGCTAAAACATCAAAGAAAAAAGTTGTTAAGGTTGATCCCATTGGAAGAGCCTATGTGAGTGCATCTTTCAACAACATCATAATCTCGCTCACCAACAATGCCGGTCAGGTTATCAGCTGGGCATCCGCTGGTAAGATGGGGTTCAGGGGCTCGAAGAAGAACACCCCGTACGCTGCACAGATGGCTGCTACCGAGTGCTCAAAGGTTGCATACGATATGGGCCTGCGCAAAGTAAAAGTGTTTGTGAAGGGGCCTGGTTCGGGAAGGGAATCTGCCATCCGTACCATTCATTCTTCAGGCATTGAGGTTATGGAAATCATGGATGTAACCCCACTGCCGCACAACGGTTGTCGTCCTCCCAAGAGGAGAAGGGTATAATTTTTTTTAATTCCGGTACTTGTCTAGCCCTTCAGGATGGTTTGTAACGCGGCTACCGGAGTGATCACTGAAAACAAATTGACATCAAATAACAAGTAACTATGGCCAGGTATACAGGTCCAAGAACCAAAATTGCACGAAAATTCAAAGATCCGATCTACGGTCCGGACAAGTATTTCGAGAAGAAAAACTATGCCCCGGGTATGCACGGAAATTCGAAGAGGCGTAAAAAACTTTCTGAATACGGAACACAGCTTCAGGAGAAGCAGAAAGCCAAATATACATACGGAATTCTCGAGAAACAGTTTAAAAATACTTTCCATAAAGCAAGCCGTAAAAAAGGCATGCCGGGTGAGGTACTGCTTCAGCTGATTGAATCACGTCTCGACAATGTGGTCTATCGTTTGGGTATTGCTCCCACACGCAGCGCTGCGCGCCAGCTGGTGACTCATCGTCACATCATGGTAAATGGTTCAGTAGTGAATGTGCCTTCTTATGAACTGAAGCTGGGTGATGTTGTTGCAGTGCGGGAGAAATCCAAATCTCTGGAAGTGATCCAGAATGCCCTGGCTTCAAAACGGAATACCTACCCCTGGCTTGAATGGGACAGCACGCTTTTGACAGGAAAATTGGCCAGCCTTCCGGCTCGTGAAGATATTCCCGAAAACATTAAGGAACAGCTCATCGTTGAGTTGTACTCCAAATAACGATTTTACGGTTTATAAATTCATTACACAAGAGGAAGATAATATGGCAATATTAGCATTTCAAAAGCCTGAAAAGGTTATCATGGTCGAAGCTGATGATTCAAAAGGCGTTTTTGAATTCAGGCCTCTTGAACCAGGATTCGGAATTACCATCGGCAATGCACTCAGAAGGATACTGCTTTCCTCATTGGAAGGTTATGCGATCACCTCTGTACGGATTGATGGAGTTGATATGGAATTCTCCTCGATCAAAGGCGTTGTGGAAGATGTTACCGACATTATCCTCAATCTGAAGAAAATCCGGTTCAAACGATTGCTTGATTCCGAAACCAGCGAAAAGATCCGCCTGGTCATTTCCGGTCAGGATACTTTTATGGCCGGTGACATCAATAAGTTCCTCTCGGTATTTCAGGTTTTGAATCCCGAAGTGGAGATCTGCCATATGGAACCTTCAGTAAAACTTGTCATCGATCTCACTATTGACAAGGGCCGCGGTTATGTGCCTGCTGAGGAAAACAAACAAGCTGGTGCCCCTATCGGTACCATCGCGATTGACTCGATTCACACACCTGTAAAGAATGTGAAATATACCATCGAGAATTTCCGCGTGGAGCAGAAAACCGACTATGAAAAACTCATACTGGAACTAATCACCGATGGCTCTATTCATCCCAAGGAAGCGCTGAAAGAATCCGCCAGGATACTCATTCATCACTTTATGCTCTTCTCGGATGAAAAAATTACCATCGATACTGAAGAAAAAGCCGTTGCTGAGGAATTTGATGAAACCTCACTTCACATTCGTCAACTGCTGAAGACCAAACTTGTTGACATGGATCTTTCTGTAAGGGCTCTTAACTGCCTGAAGGCAGCTGATGTAGAAACCCTGGGTGAACTGGTATCATACAACAAGAATGACCTTTTAAAATTCCGCAATTTTGGTAAAAAATCACTCACCGAGCTTGAAGAGCTTGTGAAGTCGAAAAACCTGGAATTCGGAATGAATATTGCAAAATATAAACTTGATAAGGATTAATTGAAATGAGACACGGAAAGAAAGTCAATCATCTGGGGAGGACAAGTGCCCATCGTAAGGCAATGCTTTCGAACATGGCATCTTCGCTTATCCTTCATAAACGCATCAACACCACGCTTGCAAAAGCCAAGGCGTTGAGGGGATATGTAGAGCCGTTGATTACCCGTTCCAAAGAAGATTCTACACATTCGCGCAGGATGGTTTTCAGCTACCTTCAGAATAAAGAGGCTGTTGTCGCGCTTTTCAGGGAAGTATCTGTTAAAGTTGCCAATCGCCCCGGAGGTTACACAAGGATTCTGAAAACCGGTAACCGCCTGGGTGACAATGCAGAAATGTGCATGATGGAACTGGTGGATTTCAACGAAAATATGCTGGCTGCCAAAGAAGCACCCAAAGCTAAAACCACCCGCCGCAGCCGTGGCACCAAGGATAAAACCACGGTGGCCAAACCGGAAAAGCCGGTGGCTAAAACCGAAGCGGCTCCCAAAACAGAAAATGTTTCTGAAGAACCAGCTGCCGAAAATACCGAAAACAAAGAATAAAGATTTACTGTTTTTAAGGGATGAGGATAAGGTAGCTGTTACTTTGTCCTCATTTTATTTGTCAGGGAACTACTACTTCCTGCTTTCGGATCAATAAACCTGAGTTAACCCGATTAATAATTCAAAAAAGAAAGAAAATGAGTGCAATAGCCAACATCTTTGCCCGCCAGATACTCGACTCACGCGGAAATCCTACCATTGAAGTAGATGTATATACTACCAACGGAATTATGGGGAGGGCAGCTGTTCCTTCAGGAGCCTCGACCGGTATCCATGAAGCCGTTGAGCTTCGCGATGGAGACAAAAGTATCTACATGGGAAAGAGCGTTCAGAAAGCCGTTCAGAACGTGAACAAAGTGCTTGCCGATGAACTGAAAGGTTATCTGGTTTCAGAACAGAATGAGATTGATCACCGCATGATTGAAATTGATGGAACCCCCAACAAGGGTAATCTGGGTGCCAACGCAATTCTCGGAGTTTCACTGGCCGTGGCCAATGCTGCAGCACAGGAGTCGAACCAATTCCTCTTTCGCTATGTGGGAGGGGTAAATGCCAATACCCTGCCTATCCCGATGATGAACATCATCAACGGCGGCTCACATGCTGACAATGCCATTGACTTTCAGGAATTTATGATCATGCCTGTGGGTGCGCCAAACTTCACCGAAGCCCTTCGTATGGGTGCAGAGGTTTTTCATAACCTCAAATCCGTGCTCAAAAATGCCGGTTATTCAACAAACGTTGGCGACGAAGGTGGATTTGCCCCGAACCTCAAATCAAATGAGGAGGCCGTGACCGTTATTTTACAGGCTATAGAAAAAGCCGGCTACAAACCTGGTGTGGATGTGTTCCTTGCCCTTGACCCTGCTTCATCGGAATACTGGCTCGAAGAAGAAAAGGTATATCATCTGAAAAAATCAACCGGTGATAAGCTGACTCCGGCTCAGATGGTTGACTACTGGAAAACATGGATCGATAAATATCCCATTATTTCTATTGAGGATGGTATGGCTGAGGATGACTGGGACGGATGGAAACTGATGACCGATGTAATGGGTAAAAAGATTCAGCTGGTGGGCGATGATTTGTTTGTTACCAATTCAAAACGCCTTCAGATGGGTATCGACAGGGGCGTGGCCAACAGTATTCTGGTGAAGGTTAACCAGATCGGAAGCCTTACCGAAACCATCGACGCCGTGAACCTTGCCTACCGCAATGGCTACACCGCCGTGATGAGCCACCGCTCAGGCGAAACTGAAGACACCACTATTGCCGACCTGGCGGTTGCATTGAATACCGGTCTGATCAAAACGGGATCGGCCAGTCGCACTGACCGGATTGCCAAGTATAACCAACTCCTCAGAATTGAAGAAATTCTGGGGACTTCTGCCCGCTATTTAGGGAAAGAATTCAAATACGCAAAGTAGCGTTTATAATCTTGTAAATTTTCCCCGGGAATGTTCAGTTTCCGGGGATTTTTTTTGTGAAAACCCTGAAGCGTTTTACTATCGGGGCATTGATGCGTTCAATCACCGCCCGCATGCGCTGATTCGACTCCAGTATAAGATGGGTCTCAATGGTCTTGATTCCTGCGGTTCTTGCCGATTCCA
Organism: Lentimicrobium saccharophilum; assembly: GCF_001192835.1. NCBI lineage: Bacteria > Pseudomonadati > Bacteroidota > Bacteroidia > Bacteroidales > Lentimicrobiaceae > Lentimicrobium > Lentimicrobium saccharophilum. The sequence goes on along the minus strand of NZ_DF968182.1, from coordinate 1,827,817 downwards.
GCAGACGGAGACCCATGCTGATTTCCAGTCCCAACCCCTGGTGCCCCGGTTTGACTGCCCCCAGCATCAGATCAAGCTGTGTTGAATTATTCAGGGATTGTAAAATGAAGTACCAGCCAAACGGGAATAGTTTTCCTTTGGCACGCATAATTCCTTCCGACATATTTGCCAGCCCCACTACAAATCCAACCAGTTCCTGATCCAGCATAATGATTTTTACAAATCGCGGATCAAGCACCGGCATATACCTTCTGGCAAGGTCATGCATTTCGGTTTCTTCCATGGGATAAAACCCGTAAAGGTTGCGGTAGGTTTCGTTTACCAGCCTGAGTACCGGTACGATGTGAGGTTTAAGCGCGCGCTTATTCCTAAACTCAAGAATGGTGTACCTGTGTGTGTTCATCAGGCGCTGTTGAACGCGCTGATAGATGTCTGGCATCATAAAATCGATGTCAAACCGGTAGGTAAGACAGTCTACCAGTTTCGAATAGCCATTATTCACGGTATAATCAACCATGTAGGGAAGGTTGCATGAGGTGTCAATCAAGGGGATATCATCATATCCTTCAAAAAGGAAGCCTTGCGGATCTTTGTCTGAAAATCCGTAAGGGCCTGTCACCTGATTCATTCCTTTTTCTTTTGCCCAGTTTTCAATGAATTTCAGCAGGGCTGAAGCTGCTTCAGGATTGTCAGTGCAATCGAAATGGCTGAAGCGGGCCGATTTTTCCCCTTTGAGTTCATTATAAGGATGATGAATAATGCCCATGATGCGCCCCACGGCAATGCCCTGGCTGAAAGCGAGTGCCAGTATGGTATCGCAATAGTTGAAGGCCTTGTTCCGGCGGGGATTGAAAAAAAGCCATTCATCATGATAGATGGGTGGTAACCAGTTTTTGTGCCCTTTGTGTATGCGGGCAGGAAGATTTATAAAAACAGACAGAAGTTTCCTGCTGTTAACAATCCTGACATCAATTAGCATATATGTTACCTGAGCATGAGACTGATAAGGGGATTACAAAAGGGATAATAAATCCTGCTTTACAAAGATGATTTTTTTCTTTCTGAAAAACAAAGGAAAGTGTTGTATTTTAGTGCTTCATTTTACATGTTTTCATCTGTCAGCGGAAAATCCGCTGCTTTTTTTGCTTAATCATTGATAAATATCTACTTATGAATGAAATTGCATATATCGGCGAACACCTTGCGCCAGCCATTACCGGCAGGGCTTTGATCTATCTTTCGCTCATTGCCGGTATTTTTTCCCTGTTCTTTTATTTCCGGGCCCTTAAATCAGGCTCACTGGCTGATCTGAAGCAGCGCAACTCCGGCAGGCTGTTTTACCTGATACAGACTTTCTCAATAGTCGGTGTGAGTGCTGCGTTGTTTTACATCATTGTAAATCACTACTATGAATATGCCTATGCATTCAAGCATTCCTCTTCGCTGATGCCTGGTAAGTATATAATTTCCAGTTTCTGGGCAGGGCAGGAGGGTAGCTTTCTGCTCTGGGCTTTGTTTATCGGGCTCTTTGGAATCGGGGCCATGCTGACAGCCCGAAAACTGGAAAGCGGAGTTATGTCAATCGTTGTTATTGCCCAGCTGATTCTGGTAACCATGGTGCTGGGGTTGAATTTCTTCGGAATTTCTATTGGGAGTGATCCCTTTCTCCTGTTAAGGGAAGTGCCTGAAAACATGGGTAATGATTTCTTTAAAAATCCGAATTATCTGAGTTTCATCAGGGATGGGAACGGCCTGAATCCGCTGCTCGAGAATCCCTGGATGGTCATTCATCCGCCCCTGCTTTTTATGGGTTACGCCACTGCTATTTTTCCTTATGCTTTCGCTTTCGCTTCGCTGGTTCAGGGAGATAAGCGCTACTGGCTTAAACCGGTATTGCCCTGGATGCTCCTGGCCATTGGCCTGCTTGGTACCGGACTTTTACTCGGAGGAGCCTGGGCATATCAGTCATTGACTTTCGGCGGATTCTGGGCATGGGATCCGGTAGAAAATGCCTCACTGGTTCCCTGGATGGTATTGGTTGCCGCATTGCATTATATGCTGCTGTCCTATAAGCGGGATAAGTACTATTATGGCACTTATATATTCACTTTCCTTGGTTTTATCATGGTGATTTACGCCAGTTACCTGACCCGTTCGGGCGTGCTTGGCGAAACTTCGGTGCATGCGTTCGGCGATGACGGAAGGAGTTTTCAACTGATACTGTTTACAGTTATTTTTATATTACTTCCGGTATGGCAGTTGATCAAGAACCGGAAGAACATCAGGGCAAATGACCTGCCTGAACTTTTTACCAGGGAATTTCTGATGATGTACGGGGCAATTGTGATGTTACTGGCGGCATTTCAGGTGATCAGCACTACCTCGGTTCCGGTTATCAATAAAGTTTTTGGTACGAGTATGGCTCCACCCTCCGATGTGGTCAACTTCTACAACACCTGGCAACTGCCATTTGCCATTATGATGACACTCCTCCTGAGTATCGGGCAATATCTGAGCTATGGGAAAAATGACATTAAATCGTTCCTGCATAATATTATTTATCCGTTTGTACTTGCGCTGATTGTCGCCATCTGGGGCTTTATTGCAGACAATGATATGAGTGTGGTGCATGGGGTGTTTCTTTTCTGCATTGTATTTACAATCCTTACTTCCGTAGCCTACCTGTTCAGGTTTGCTTCCGTAAGGGGTAATTCGGCTGCCGGCATCACCCATGTCGGATTCGGGATTTTTCTGCTGGGTGTACTGATTACTTTTTCCAATACAGAAACGCTGTCGAAAGGCGGGGCTCCGGGTATGCCTGGAGGTGGAGATAACCTGATGTTGTTCAAAGGGATGATGAAGCCACTGGGAAAGTACAAGATCAACTATTCGGGCAGCAAGGATGTGCGGGATGAGACCTTCCATCAGATTGATTTTCTTGAGGAGGACAAAGACGGTGAACTTCATCTTAGTTTTTCCCTTTATCCATCAGTGAAGTATAATTCCATGATGGGAAATGTACATAACCCTGACACGCGGAATATGCTGAGCGGTGATATATACATGTATATAACCTTTGCCGAAGACAGGGCCAAACGCATGCCGGATGGTTATGTTTATTCGGGTAGTGTTGATTTTACCCTTGGTGACACGTTAGAGGCTGGTAAAGTCCCGGTTATATTCGACTCCCTGTATATCAGCAATATGAGTGCCGATGCAGAGCAGATTTCCATCATGGCAATGCTGAAGGCAAAAGACAGCCTGGGTATGGAACAGACATACCCGCTTACTTATACCGTGAATGGCGGTATGGCCGAAAGCGGGGTTGCGGAGATCCCGGGCTCGGGTTTGAGATTGAGATTCGATAAGGTTTCGGAAATGGCAAGGACCATCAATGTGGGGATATTTGAGAAGAAGCCGGAATTTGTTGTAGTGAAGATTCTGCATTTTCCCTGGATATTCATACTCTGGGCTGGCGCTGTCATTATGTTTACGGGCATCACGGTCGGTATCTGGAAAAGGGCTGTCAAGGCCAGGAATGCAGCGGAATAGTATTGCCGCAACTGTCGGCGGTTTTTGTATCTTTACACCGCGATGGCAGGAAACAGAATCAGAAACATCTCATTCGCCGGAGCCGGAAATGTGGCAAACCACCTGGCTCCGGCACTGCTTGGTGCAGGCTTTCGCATCCGGCATATCGTCAGCCATACTGCAGCGCATGCGCAGTCATTGGCCGGAATAACCGGAGCCATAGCATCAACCGACCCATGTACCCTTGATGATACCACCGATCTGCTGTTATTGGCAATTCCCGATCAGTCTATCGGTGAGTTTGTTGCTGAACTTAAGAATGCAGGCAGCTTTAACGGTTTGGTTGCCCATACTTCGGGAACCTGCCCACTTTCAACCATTTCTCAGCACTTCAGCAAAGCCGGAGTGTTTTATCCGCTCCAGACATTCAGCAGGTTCAGTGCCCCTGAAATCATAAAAGTGCCCGTTTGTATTGAGGCAAATTCACCTGAAACAGAGACATTATTAAGGCAGGTAGCTGCTGCGATATCCGGTGACGTGCGGGTAATTGATTCTGAAAGCAGGGCATTGTTACACTTGTCTGCAGTGTTTGTATGTAATTTCCCTAACCATCTGTATGTCATTGCTTCCCGCATATTGAAGCAGTCGGGTATTGAGGAGGATATATTGCTGCCTTTGATCAGGGAAACAGCCATGAGACTGGGTGACACCGATCCTCTGCTGTTGCAGACAGGGCCGGCTGTAAGGGGAGATCTGACAACAATGCAGCGGCATCTTCAGTTGCTTGAAGGGCAGCCATCATTTCAGAGAATTTATAAGATACTCAGCGAGAGTATTGAGCAATTTGAAAAAGAAAAGAAATCACCAGATATTTTATGACAAATTACAAGGAAGATCTCACAGGGGTCACCACTTTTATTTTTGATTACGATGGGGTCCTGACCAACGGTGTGGTGCTGATTACCAACTCGGGCGATCAGCTCAGGACCGGACATGTGAAGGATGGGTATGCCCTTCAGCTGGCCATCAAGAGTGGTTACCGGGTGGCCGTGATTTCGGGCGGATATTCCGAATCAATGCGCCACCGCTGCAACGCGCTGAAACTTACGGATGTTTTTCTTGGTGTAGAAAATAAGATCAGGGTCTTTGAAGAATATATCCAACGCGTTGGAGTGTCTCCGAAAGAAGTATTGTATATGGGGGATGATATTCCGGACTACCAGGTTATGCTCAGGGTTGGCATGCCGGTTTGCCCGGCAGATGCCGCAGAGGAAATCAGAAAGATCAGCCGTTACATCTCTCACTTCAATGGGGGAGAGGGATGTGTAAGGGATATCATCGAACAGGTGATGAAGATCCAGGGAAAGTGGATGAATGGAAACGCATTTCACTGGTAATAAAACATTGTAATGAATAAATTATTCAGTCAGGGGCTTCTGCCCTTTATCAGACTTATCCGCTGGCCCAACCTGATTATCATTATAATTACACAGTACCTGTTAAGGTATGCTATAATCGGCCGTATATACGATGCCGAAGGGCTGGCGCCGGCTATGAGCAATTACTTATTTGCCATACTGGTGTTTACAACTGTGTTGATTGCAGCTGCAGGGTATGTCATCAATGACTATTTTGATCTGAGAACAGATGCCGTGAATCACCCGGATTCACAGGTGCTTGGCAGAAGTATCCGGCAACGCAGGGCGATCATTTATCACATTGCCCTGAACGTCGTTGCATTGGTTGCAGGCGTTTTTCTGGCCTGGAAAGCCGGTTCACTGAAACTCGCCTTTATTTTTTTGATGATTATAATCCTGTTGTGGCTCTATTCGGTAAGGTACAAAAAGACGGTTTTATGGGGAAATCTAGCGGTGGCATTTATGTCGGCTATGGTTGTCCTGATAGTTTGGTTATTCGAATTCTATATGCTCAGGCAACAACCGGATCAGTTCATTGCGATCTATGGAAATATGAAAATGATCAGCCGGTATTTCTTTGTTTATGCAATTTTTGCCTTCCTGATCAGCCTGATGCGCGAAATTATTAAAGATATGGAAGATGTAAAAGGGGATCAGCTGACCGGATGCAATACCCTGGCGGTCGTTCATGGAATAAAGTCAGCAAAAATTATTGCGCTCGTAACGGGACTTTTTACCGGGATGCTTGTCGTTACCGCTGTCCTGAAGCTGCATTCAGCTGGGATGATTTTGCCGGCCGTTTACTTTGCGGCAGTGGTATTTATTCCCTTGCTTTTTATCTGTTACCGGATCATACCGGCCACTGATAAATCCGACTTTCACCTGATCAGCAACCTGCTGAAGTTGCTTATGCTTGCCGGAGTGCTGGGATTGCAGCCGCTGGCTATGTCCCTTTAATGAGATGTGGTCAATACATTGGTTACGTTGAACTTATAAATAAAACAAATTCTGAAATCCGAATATGATTGATCTCAATAATTCCGGCTTCCATTTTATCCTCGCCTCCCGGTCGCCCCGAAGACAGTTCCTGCTGTCGGAGACCGGGTTTAAATTCGAGGTGCAGGTGATTGAAACGGAAGAGAACTACCCTGAGAATCTGTTATGTGAAGAGATTGCCCTTCATGTTAGCAGGGAAAAGGCGCTGGCTTTCGATATGCATGCATTGCCGGCCAACACCCTGCTGATTACCGCGGATACGATCGTCTGGCTTGACGGGGAGTGTATCGGTAAGCCGCTTGATGAGCAGGACGCAAAGATTATGCTTCGGAAATTATCGGGCAAACGACATACGGTAGCTACCGGAGTATGCCTCAGAACCCGCGATCGGATGCATTCCTTCTTTGTTAATACGGAGGTATTCTTCAGGTGGCTGGAGCCCGATGAAATTGACTATTATGTCAAACACTATAAACCGCTCGATAAGGCCGGTGCTTATGGTATTCAGGAGTGGATCGGTTACATCGGCGTTGAAAGAATAGAAGGTTCTTATTTCAATGTGATGGGCCTGCCTGTACAGAGGTTGTATTGTGAACTGAAGCAGTTTATTCAAAATCAATAACTGGCAGTGGCTGCCCGGAGATTTTCCGGCTTTTTCCGAAGTTACAGCTTACCTTAATCCGGGATTGCCTGAAATATATCCTGCCCTTTTACATTCACATACGGGTTTAGATTTTTACGGCGTTTTCCGCGCGCCCTCACGGTTAAATATTTAACTTGACAAAATGTTTGGAATTCACTACATTTGTTAGTTAACTGGTTATTAACCGAAAAAAAACAACGCCATGAAAAAGATCCTGTTTTTAATTGCGGTTTTACTCGCCGGCAATCTGATGGTTGCGCAGGCGCAGACAGAAAAAGGTAAATGGCTTCTCAATGGCTCAAGCAGGCTGAGCTTTGATTCCGGTAAGGAAAAATACAAATCCGGAAGCACAACCAGCGACAGTTACAAGTTTACACGATTGACCTTTGAACCTCAGGTCGGGTATTTTGTCATTGATAAATTACCGGTAGGGCTTTTGATTGAATTATCGCGTGAAAGTTGGAAAGACCCTGAGGATGATGACAAATCAGTTTACTCTTCATTTATTGTTGGTCCATTTGTCCGGTATTACATCACAGACCTGGATGGTTTATGGCCTTACGCACAGGCTGCAGTTGGCATAGGTTCCTATAAGGAGCGTTGGATTCCGGGCGAGGGTGATTCACAGGATGATAAAAGTTCTTTGTTTGGCTATCGGTTGGGTGTCGGAGCTACTTATTTTGTAAATGACAGGGTGGGTTTTGATGTTTATCTCGGATATGGCAATGATACTGAAAAATATACTTATGAAGATGAAGTATCCCGCGATACAGATTATAAGTATATCTATGGCTTTGTCCAGTTTAATCTTGGCATTGTAGTTTCATTGGGCCAATAATTGCTTTGCCTTAACTGTTTGTTCAGATCATTGTAAACCAGCAGTTTGCCTTAAATTGACTGCTGGTTTATTTTATTTCTTGTTGTTACATGCATTGGTTTTATGGTTTCATATAGGAGTCCGGTGCTGAATTCCGAAAAGTGTATATAAAAACAAAGTTGTTTGATGCAGGCTAATATCCCTGACTTTTGATTTCTGAATCACCACGGCGGAATTAATCAGGCTGAAAAACCGTTAGACGCCTGCACCTTCGGGTGTGATCGGAATTGTGAGTTAACACGTGTGGATTTCCATTTACTGGCTATTGCCAAAAGAGTCAGGATTTTTCTATCACTGTTTCTTCTTATCAATTATTTGTTGATCTTTTAGCTGGATGCCTTCCACTGTTTTAGCATTCACATGCGATCATTGCCTAACTTTGCACTTCCATCCGGAAATTCCGGTAACATTCAGGTTTGTATATTGCTAACAGCTATTTACATGAAGAATCAGAACAGGGTTTCAAAAAAACTGCTGACATGGTTTCTGCAGGGGTTGTTATTTACAGCTCCGGTAGCACTGACTATTTACATCATTGTCGTATCATTTACTTTTATTGATGGGATACTGACTGATGTAATTTTTAATATTCTTGGTTTCAGAATCCCCGGGCTTGGTTTGGTGGTTATCCTTGCCATGATTACCCTGATAGGATTTCTGGGTTCTTCAATTGTTTTTAAACCCCTGTTGTCATACCTTGACAAGCTGATCAGCCAGGCGCCCCTCGTAAAGATCATCTATACCTCGATCAAGGATTTTATGTCAGCATTTGTCGGTAAAGAGCGCAGGTTTACCGAACCGGTGCTGGTTAAGGTCAGCAGGGAAGCAAATCTGGAAAAAATGGGATTTATCACCCAGAAGGATTTATCCATGCTGGGGATTCCGGAAACAAAGGTTGCCGTTTATCTGCCTCACTCTTACAATTTTTCGGGCAACCTGTTTATTGTGCCGGTTGAGAATATCACACCGCTCAATGCGCCGCCGGCTGAAGTGATGAAATTTATTGTAACCGCCGGCGTTACAAGCCTGGAAAACAAGAGTCTCAGGCAAACTGAATGAACCAACTGGCGGACAATTAAGTTTATAAATTAAGTAATCTGAAAATAATGAATAAGCCTTTGATTTTCATTACCAATGATGACGGGATTCATGCGCCGGGTCTCCGCGCCCTGATCGGAGTTATGAAGCAACTCGGTGATGTGCTGGTTGTTGCCCCGGATAAACCCATGTCGGGCATGGGACATGCTGTCACCATCACTTCGCCGTTGCGTGTAAATAAACTGAAAGAGGAACCGGGACATATTGAGTACTCTTGCAACGGGACGCCTGCCGACTGTGTGAAATTAGGACAGAAAGCGATACTCGGACGAAATCCTGATCTGATTGTATCGGGAATCAATCATGGCTCAAATTCATCGGTGAATGTGATTTATTCAGGAACCATGGCGGCAGTGCTTGAAGGAGCAATGGAAAATATTCCTTCCATCGGGTTCTCCCTGAATGACTATTCATTTCACGCAGATTTCAGCAAATGTGAGCCCTATATTTTATCAATTGCAGGCAATGTGCTTGAGAAAGGACTGCCTGAGTATACCTGTCTGAACGTCAATATTCCGGCTGTTAACGGTTCGCCGATTAAAGGAATAAAAATTGTACGCCAGGCCATGGCATTCTGGGATGAAAAGTTTGAGCACCGGAAAGATCCGCATGAGCGGGACTATTTCTGGCTGACCGGCGTATTCCGTAACCGAGACGAAGGGTTGGATACCGACGAATGGGCGCTGAAAAATAATTATGTTTCAGTGGTGCCGGTGCACTTCGACCTTACATCGCATAAAACCATACCTTTGCTCAGGGACTGGGAAACAGGAAATCTAAACTGACCCTTCCGGAAGGATATGTGGAAAAACAATAATTTCTTCATTGGCATGCTGGCTTCATTGTTGTTGACGTTGGCATCTGCTGCTGTTGTCATACTTGCCGGGCCACCGGTTTACCGTTTGTTGTCACTCAGCGGACCTGAGAATAAACTACTGCTGCTGGCATTTCTGCCCGGGGTGTTACTGATGCGCTGGTACCTGCGGAAACTAAGGTTTGACAAAGCCGGAATGGGGGCCCTGCTGATCGTTTTTGTGTCAATAATCCTCTATTTTGTGCTTGTTGAAGGTGGTGATTTCAGCATTTATTTCTTCTGATTTGGTTACAGCCGCCAGCTTCGTCCGGTTTTCGCCTGTTTCCCATCGACAAACTGACAGATCATGAAATATTATATTATTGCCGGTGAAGCCTCGGGAGATCTTCATGCCTCTAACCTGATCAGGGAACTGAAGCTGAAAGATACGCAGGCGGACTTCCGTTGCTGGGGAGGTGACCTGATGCAGCAGCAGGGAGCCGTGATCGTGAAACATTACCGGGATCTGGCATTTATGGGATTTACCGAGGTGCTTTTAAATCTTGGTACCATTGTCCGGAATCTGACTTTTTGTAAACAGGATATCATGAATTATCGTCCTGATGGGGTGATACTCGTTGATTATCCGGGGTTCAATCTGCGTATTGCCGGATTTCTCCATCAGAAAGGTATACCTGTGGTATATTATATCTCACCCCAGGTCTGGGCCTGGAAGCAATCCCGCGTGAAAACCATCCGGAGGGTGGTCGATAAAATGCTGGTTATCCTTCCTTTTGAGAATAAATTCTACTCAGAACATGGGGTTGAAGCTGAGTTTGTAGGGCATCCGCTGCTTGATGCATTGTCCGGTAAATCCTTTAGTCCGGTAACTCAGCAAGCAAACCGGCCTGTGGTTGCACTGTTGCCTGGCAGCCGAAAGCAGGAAATCAGGGCTGTTTTACCGGAAATGCTTAAAGTGGTTCCCCGGTTTCCGGAAGTGGATTTTATCATTGCCGGAGTCTGCTCGGTAGATGATAAATTTTATGCAAAACTTGCCGGAAAGCAAAAAGTCACCGTTCTGAAAGGACGTACCTACGATCTGTTGAAGCAATCTTCCGCCGCCCTGGTTACTTCAGGCACAGCAACGCTGGAAACTGCCCTGATTGGTACTCCTGAAGTGGTATGCTACAAAGGCGGGGCGATCTCTTATATGATCGCAAAAAGGCTTGTAAAAGTTAAATTCATCTCTCTGGTAAATTTAATCATGGACCGGGAAGTGGTGAAGGAGCTGATACAGCAGGATCTTTCAACGGATAACCTTGAAAAGGAACTCAGGCTTTTACTGTATGATAAAGGACGCAAGACGGCGATCGTTAATGACTTTGATGATTTGCGACAGAAGCTGGGCGGGCCGGGGGCTTCCGCCAGGGCTGCGGCAACAATCGAAGTGTTTTTAAGGCTCCGTTTGGCAGAATCTGAATAATTCAAATGAATACCCTAAATTTGTGCGCTAAATATTTAATTGTATGAAATTGATTAACAGTGTTATAAGTGTTTGTTTTCTGGTATTGGTGCTCTTATCCGCCTGTAGCGGAAGTAAGGGAAAGCAACAGGCAACTTCAGCTGACAGTCTGGCGATGGCTCAGCAACCGGACACAACCACCGTTAAACAGGAAGAAGGTGGTTTTGACCGCATACCCTTGCAGCCGGGAATTGAATCCGGCAAACCCTCGCTGAAATCTCCGGAGAACAAGGATGCTCAGATGTTTGAGGCAATCGTTTTTAAAGGGAAAGGGGCTGAAGAGCGTCGCAAGGGGGTAAGCCTTGCCGCTGCCGGAGACCTGCAGGGTGCCATCAGGGAGTTTACGAAATCCATTGAGATTCATGAAAGGAATCCGGATGCGTATTTTTACCGCGGAAAAGCCAAATGGGAGTTGAAAGATTATGCGGGCGCCGATCAGGATTTTTCCAAAGCCATAGAGATCAGGCCTTCACAGGCGCCTTACTTTTATTACCGCGGGCAGATGTACAACGAAATAAAACAGTATGCGGCTGCAATCGCTGACTTTGATTCAACCATTGTACGCGCTCCTCACTTCACCGATGCTTTTAATTTTAAAGGTGTGGCATTGGCCAATACCGGAAAGCATGAAGATGCGATTGCCATTTATAATCAGGTAATTGATAAAGTTCCGGATCATGCACTTGCCTGGTTTAATAAAGGAACCTCCCTGGCTGCATTAAAGAGATTTGCTGAAGCAGATCAGGCGCTTACACGTGCCCTGGAACTGGATCCCGGTTACAGCCAGGCTTACACAAACCGGGGCAATTGCAGATTCATGCTTGAAAGATTCACTGATGCTGCTGATGATTATACTCAGGCCATTACCCTTCAGCCCGGTAATACTGATGCATATTACAACCGTGCATTTGCTTATCAGAGAACGGGAAAACAGCAAGAAGCCTGCGAAGACTGGAAAAAGGCGGTTTCGTTGGGGCATAAAACTGCAGGGCAGGTGCTGGCAAAGTATTGTAATTAACCCGCTGTTTATCCGGGTCGGTTCAGATAGTTTTATTAATGGTTGCCTTTATGGTTACCTGCTGATGCCTGCTGTTTCTGCTGTTAAGCACTACCGTTTTTAATACAACGCGGACGTGAAATCACTTATTTTGCCTTTTTAGCCGGAAATTTGCCGTTGTTGTCCCCGGCTTTTCTATTGTCAGGAGTATTTCATGCGTGTGAAATACTTATAATTATTTACTTATCGGATCGGAGGGGTTGCAAATTATTTGCAACCCCTTGCTTTGCGTGATTATTTTATATATCTTTATAACTCGTATTATTATAATTATTTATAAAGATATAATTCAACTTTCGCAAGTTCAATAAATCCTTGGGAATGAGATAAAAAGCAGCATAATTATTTTGTCATATAATTCAACTTTCGCAAGTTCAATAAATCCTTGGGAATGAGATAAAAAGCAGCATAATTATTTTGTCATGTTATTGATAATCAATAACTTTGTTTTGCCAAACAAACAAAATAAAATATGCTGCCAAACAAAAGTACAACAATCGTTTCAGAGGTAAAAGACTTTTTTACTTCAAGTGAAAAGGCAATTTATACAGTTCTTACGATTTTAAGTTCTTTGACATTATCAGAAAAGCATTTGGGCTTAGCAAGCAAATGCAACAACAAGCATAAAAACATCAACAAATTATTGTTGGTTGTGATGTTTCCTTTTTTTGAAGTAAAAGACGCCTGGAATTATGGGCAATCAAGCCTTTATCCAGCTTTTAGGTGTGGCAAGGATGTTTTTTACCGTTTGCTGAACGATTATAATATACCTTGGCGTAAGATATCCTATAAGCTAACCATGCAACTTATAGGCAAGACAATTGACAAGAATAATGAAAGTAGTGGTGAGTTACCAAGTTGCCTGATAGTTGATGATACTGACCTGCCAAAAACGGGAAGACGCATGGAGCTGATAGGCAAGGTATTTTCTCATGTAACCCAGAAAAGCGTATTGGCATTCAAGGGTTTGTTTTTGGGCTATCACGATGGGAAAAGCTTTTTTGCAATGGACTTTTCATTACATGGAGAAGAGGGGAAAAACAAGAAAAAGCCTTATGGACTTTCAACAAAACAAATGAAAGCCCGCTATTCAAAACGCCGTGACAAAAGTTCACCAGGCAGCATACGGAAGCAGGAGTATTTTACGACCAAGATCGACAACATGATAGAGATGGTACGCACTGCCATTGGACAAGGGCTTCGGTTTGATTATATGTTGGTTGATAGTTGGTTTACCTGCTATGCACTTGTTAAGTTCGTTTCCTCACGCCGATTCGGTTGTCATCTGCTTGGCATGGCTAAAATGGGAAAAACGAGGTATTTGTTTAACGGGAAAAAGCTTACATCTAAAGAAATCATCGATTGCTTGCGCAAGCAAAAAAAATTGAAACGCTCAAAGCAATTAAAGTGTTACTATAGCGAAGCCTTGGTTGACTTTAATGGCATACAGGTAAAGCTCTTCTTCTGTAAGACCTCCCGCAAAGGCAAATGGAATGTATTGTTAACCACAAACCAGGAATTGGGCTTTGAGCAAGCTTACAAAATTTACGCCATCCGATGGTCTATAGAAGTTTTCTTCAAGGAAAGCAAGCAATACCTGGGGCTTGGAAAATGCCAGTCGCAGGATTTTGATGCCCAAATAGCAAGCACAACTATTTGTATGCTACAATATAACTTGCTTTCGGTTGCTAAACAGTTTACTGATTACGAATCGCTGGGCGAAATGTTCCGTAGCACAAACGCCGAAACAATACAACTTACTCTGGCAGAAAGACTGTGGCAATTAATCGTAGACGTGCTAGCTGATTTAGCCGAACTGATCGAAATTGACACTGATTTGTTAATGGAGAAGCTAATATCTGATAATCAAAGAATTACAAAACTAACAAATTACAAAGCCCTACTGCAAGCAGGGTAAACTGAGCTTGCGAAAGTTAAAGATATAATTAATCTATGTTTAGGTGAAGATCTGGCCCGGATTCCCATTTGTCAGAATTGTACTGCCCCTGATTTCCGGCATATTGCTGCATCGTTACCTGTCTGAATGGTTGAACCTGTCAATTTACACTATTGCGATTCTGTCGCTTTTACTGATAATGGCAGGATTATCCGGCAGAATCATTACGGGTTATGGCAGCCGCTGGGTATTTGGTTTGCTGTTGAATCTGGTTTTTGTCATGCTGGGTTTTCAATTGGCATCACTGCATCATGAACTCAATTCGTCTGATCATTTCTCCGGATTATTGAATGATGAAAAGGCAATTTTTTCCGGAATACTGGCTGAACCTCCGTCTGAAAGGGCTAATTCATTCCGTGCAATTGTTAATATCGACAGGATTTATCAGGTTCAGGATGCAAGGAGCTGTAAAGGCAGGGTAATGGTATATTTTTCGAAGGATACAGTAGTTTCCGGATTGAAATATGGTGACCGCATTATATTCTCGACCCCACCTGTCAGGGTGACCCCGCCCGCCAACCCCGGGGAGTTTGATTATGCAGGATATCTCGCAAACAAAGCCATTTACCATCAGGTTTATCTTAAGCGGGCAGCTTATAGTGTGTCAAAAGGGAATAAGGGGCATTGGCTGAGGGCACTGGCTTTTAATGTGCGGGATGGGTTTTTGCAGGTATTCTCCCAATACGGGATTGGCGGCAGGGAGTTTGCCGTGGCCGCCGCCCTGATGATCGGATACGACGACCGCCTGGATCCTGAACAGCGGCGTGAGTTCTCAGGAGCCGGTGCTATGCATATCCTGTGTGTTTCCGGACTGCACGTGGGAATCGTATTCCTGATGGCCGACAAGTTTTTTTTCTTTCTTGGCAGAAGAAAGAAAGGAAAAGTGCTGAAGCCGCTGATGATTATTCTGGTTATCTGGCTGTATGCCCTGATTACCGGTTTGGCTCCTTCAGTGATGCGTGCCTCCCTGATGTTTTCGCTGGTAACGGTGGGCAACGCGCTCAGCAGAAAATCGCACATTTACAATACACTGGCCGCATCGGCATTTTTCCTTCTTATCCTGAATCCGGCCATGCTTTTCGAAGTCGGATTTCAACTTTCCTATGCGGCCGTTATCGGAATTGTAACCTTTCAGCCCCACTTAAAGAAGATCTGGGCACCTCAGTCCAAAGTGCTTAAATATTTGTGGGATATCCTCCTGGTTTCGTTGGCTGCACAGCTTGCTACCGGCCCGCTGTCGGTAATGTATTTTCACCAGTTCCCCAACTATTTTCTCTTAACCAACCTGTTGGTTATTCCGTTTGCCGGTATACTGATCTATACCGGAGTCATATTCCTTTTCTTTTCCCTGCTGCCGGCTTTCGGAAAGATTGCCGCATTTGTACTTGTTACCGAAGTTAAGTCCCTGAATTGGGTGATTGCAATGATTGAAGATTTGCCGGGAGCGGTCAGCCGGAACCTGTTTCTTTCAGGATTCTCAGCATTATTGCTGTACATGCTGATTCTTGCCCTGCTTGCTTTATACCTGAGCAACAAAAGGATATGGTTCAGCATCGCACTTGCCACCGTGCTTTTGCTGGCTGCCGATTACGCGAGGGTTAACGTGCTGCGGGCCAGGCAGCAAATGTTGATTGTGCACAGCCTGAACCGGCATTCTGCAATCAGCCTGGTGATGGGAAGAACACACAGCATACTGGCTGATTCTGCCGTTATCAGCGAACCTGGTATGCTAAACTATCCCCTCGAAGGCTTCAGGATTAAATCCGGACTCAGCCCTCCGGTGTTGGTTGGATTTGATGCAGAAACCCCTGCCGGAGATCAGGTATATTTTTATAAAAATGGATTTTTAAGATTTAGCGGATCCCGGTTTGCGGTTATATCAGGCGGATTCATTAAACCACCCCGGGGCCGGGCAATAAATGTGGATTATGTGATCCTTACTTCAAATGCGAAACTCAATGCCGATGACCTGACTGCTTATTTCCCCGGGGCTGAGTTTATTGCCGATGCATCAAATGCCTATCGCAGGACAATGGATTGGAAAGACGGTTTTGAAAAAGCCGGGGTGAAGTTTCATCCCGTTAAGGATAAAGGAGCATGGATTTTATCCTTGCCCTGATAATCAGTACGCGCATCGCTTTATGCTTTTGTGTTTCAGAATTCAAGATGGAGCATGATGGGAAGATGGTCGCTGAATCCTCCCTGGTAGCGCATCCCGTTGTAGGTCCTGTAAGGTTTCGTGCCGTTGTGGGCCCTGTCTTCTTCAAGCAGGAAAGGAAGGCGCAGGATTTCGGCCCTTTTCTCACCCAGCCTTAGGCCTTTTATTTTTAAAAGCAGGGGAGAGGAAACAATAAACTGATCTATGATGCTCCATTCTTCCCTGAATTTGTGCGTGCCGGTATCCCACTTGCCCATGAGCGGATGCATCAGGTTGAGCAGATAAAATCCGTGACCGTCCTGCTGCCGGTCTTTTGCATCAAGATGCACCAAAACACTTTCATCCGAAGGCTGATCGTTGAAATCCCCGGTAATTACTATTAATGCGGTGCTGTCTTTTTGCTGAAGGGAGTCCACCGCTGCCCTGAGGGTAAGCGCTGCATCACGCCTGCGCGTAATCGTAGCCGTTGCCCCGCCGTATTTTGACGGCCAGTGGTTGATAAACAGGTGCAAGGTATCCTTTCCGCCCACAAGTCCTTTCATATACAGGATGTCGCGGGTAGCCCCGGCGCTGTCTCCTTCAAAAATAACAGGTATGGCTTTATGATACAGATGCCTAACCCTGTCGGGACGGTAGATCAGTGCCACATCAATGCCCCTGGCGTCGGGCGATTCTTCATGCACTATCTGATAGCCAAAACGCTCAAGCGGTGTTCTTTTAAGCAGCTGAATCAATGAAAACCGGTTTTCGACTTCACAGAAGCCAATGATTTCAGGCGGCCTCCAGCCACCTGCACTGATGATGACTTTAGCGGTGTGTTGCAGCTTTTTCTCGAATTTCTTCCACGTCCAGGCGCGCATGCCACCGGGGAGGAATTCATCGTCATTTTTCAGGGAGTCGTCAAATGGGTCAAACAGGTTCTCAACATTGTAGAACATAATCCTGAATTCTTCAGGTTTATGTTCTTTTTCCTGGGATAAAGCAAAAAGCGGGAACAACAGAATGAATGCGATTGATATAAAATATCCGGTTGATTGATTTTGCAGGTTGAACATGACATGGTTGTTTCACTTACAAACTTAAATATTTTTGAGTTCAGTTCTTTCGTGCAACTGCGTGAAGCATGTTCTTTCGCTTGTTTAAACTGAGTATGAATAAGGCAATTGTGCAAAATCATCTTCTTAACTCATTATTTTTGACCCGCAAACCAAATGCTAACGGGAAATGGCACGCACCAGGAAAAAGAATTATTACCGGCTCACCCTTCAGTGGATAATTGTTGCTTTGCTGGCTTACATGCTTGTGAGGCCATTTGTTGACAGGTCGTATGTGGCAGATTTTGAAGCATATTGCCCGTTCGGCGGATTGCAGGCATTGTCGTCATTTCTGGCTAATAATTCTCTGGCCTGTTCCATGACGACCACCCAGATTGCCATGGGACTTGCCTTGCTTGCCGGCATATTCCTGTTCAGTAAGCTTTTCTGCAGTTACATCTGCCCCATAGGAACTTTTACCGAATGGCTCAGCAAACAGGGAAAGCGGCTTAAAATGAATATTATAATTTCCGGAATTGCAGACCGCTTGCTTCGTTTGCTGAAATATGCCCTGCTCTTTATTACCTTTTACTTTTCGGTAAGCAGCAGCGAACTTTTCTGCAAGACATTTGATCCGTATTATGCAATTTTTTCGGGTTTTAGCTCCGATGTAGTGATAAGTTATGCTGTGATGGCACTTTTGCTAGCCATCCCCGGTTCCTTCTTTGTGAGGCAGTTCTGGTGTAAATACATTTGTCCGCTCAGTGCCGCATCCAATATTTTTAGTTTTGGTTTTGTATTTCTCGGAATTGTTGCTCTTTATGCTGTTCTGACCGCCGGTTTAGGGCTTTCCATTGGTTGGATATGGTTGCTGGGCGCGCTCTGTCTGGCAGGTGTAATTCTTGAAACCACCCGCCTGAAGTTTGGAATATTTCCGGTTGTAAAAGTCACTCGTAATGCTGACACCTGCACCTCCTGCCGCCTTTGCGATAAAGCCTGTCCAATGGCAATAAAGATTTCTGATATCCCGAAGGTTCAGCATATTGACTGTCATTTGTGCGGCGATTGCGTAACAAGCTGTCCGGAACCGGAAACCCTGCAGTTCAGCAACCGAAAAATCAACTGGTTGCCGGCAGCGGCAACTGTAGCGCTTGTGGCATTTGGTTTTGCATTTGCTTCGGTTACAGATATTCCCACCATCAGCGAGAAATGGGGCAGCGCGGAACAAATGGAGACTGCCGCTGTCTACCGGCAGTCGGGGATTAAAAGTGTGAAATGTTTTGGCAGTTCCATGTCGTTTGCCAATCATATGAGGGAATTGCCCGGCGTGCTGGGTGTGGAAGCATTTGTGTCAGACAACAGCGTGAAAATTTATTATGATCCGGCTGTTACAAGCGAAACAGCGATCAAAGAATTTATATTTACGCCTGTTTCAAGGGTGATCGCAGCTCCGGCTCAAAATATCAGCCGGGTGGCTATGGCCGAATTTGCCGTGGATAAATTTTTCGATCCTTCCGATGCCGGGCTGCTGGCCATCAAGGCATCGCAGCAACCGGGCATCCTGGCTTTCGAAACCATGTTCGGTGAACCGGTTCACACCCTGGTTTATTTTGATTCCACTCTTGTTTCCACTGATGAGATCAGCAGGATAATTGAAGAAAAAAAGGTTAAGTGGGAAGTCGACGGAGATCCCCGTGAAGCAATCACCGGCTTTAAGGTGGCTTCGGTTGAACCGAAGGGTGCGCTGAACATGAAGGATTATCTCGGGAAAATGTATGAGCCGGTAGTACTGACTTTCAATGGCTTCGAAAATTATGATTCAACCCAAACAGCTGATGTTTTGCTTCCTTTTTCAGCCGCAGCCGATCCTTTGCTGGCAGATATGCCCTGGTACCTGCTCAGTCACATCAGCAACAACCGTGGTGTGGTGAAGTTTGAGGTAATCCCTTCAGATGCCGGTTTTGTGCTGGGTCTGGTTTATATACCTGAGATGACCGGCAGGGATGAAATAATCAGGCAACTGAATGAACCTGAGCTAAAGGTGCACCTGAGCGACGGGAGTTCACAGACATTTAAAAATCCCTATAAATTCTGAATATTCCGGGATTGTCCGTCAACTCAAAAAGTGATGGGTGATTACTGGCACTTAAGGTTATCTCACGATGATTTTTTGAGCTGCTGAATATACATTTCCCGATTCAATCGTGCAGAAGTAAATGCCGGCAGGCAGATCGTCGGTTGGAATGGTTAATTCCGGTTGTGTCCCTGAAACATTATAAGTTCGTATTTCTTTTCCTGCAGCATTCATCAGATGCACCACACCGTCCGGATTTCCTTCCGGCAAACGGATCGGAACCGTAATCCGGGAAGAAGCCGGGTTCGGAAAAGGACGAAAGTAGGTTTCGTTTTGATCTTCCTGATTTATATCTGTCCCGGTAAGTTGTCCGGGTAGATTGTAAACTCTTGTGGTGGTTGTGTACAGCAGGAGTGAGTAGTCATAGCTGTAGGCAAGCAGCTTCGTAACGCCATTATCAGTGGTGTAAATGCTGAATGTCTGGCATCCCGGAATACTGAGCAGTTCGGTGCCGTTTTCCCGGATGATTTTTGCCGTAAAGGTATAATACTGGTTTATTTCGTCATAGTAGTAATAAACATAAGCCAGGCATAGTGCATTGTCTGTGGTAAACAGGTTTTCACTCACATATCTGATGTCGTAAAGGTAATTACCGGCGGGTACATTCAGGTTAATCGTTTTCCACAAACTGTGGTCAGTATTGTAAATCCTGCATTGGTTCTGTCCGATATCCATCAGAAAAAACTTGTCGCCGGAATGTTGCAGGTGGGTATAAGTCCCGGAATAGTTATAAGTGTTTTCAAGAGTAATCTGAGCGAAGAGATTAATTGTCAGCAAAGTCTGAATAAGGATCAGGAGATTTCTTCTCATGTTTCTGAAGGAAGTTTTTAGGTAATGAATATGGCTCACTCAATAAATGATTGCGGCAAATTTATGCGAACCTGCCTCAGCACGGTTATGTTATTCATACAATATCTTATAAGATTTTAATTGAAACGGATTGGTGTTTCTATTTAAGGTATGTTTGCTTTTTCAAGCGCTACTTATAAATAACTGAATTGCTGAAATATTGGGAATAATTTCAGATTATGAAAAGTAAAATACCGGCCCGGATGGCTTTGCCCGATTTGCTGAAAGGAGTCGCTGTTCTGCTGATGATCCAGGTTCATCTTACTGAGTTGTTTGCTGTCAGTGAATTTTCGGAAAACCTGGCCGGAAGGATTTCGCTTTTTCTGGGTGGTGTTCCTGCAGCGCCTTTGTTTATGGCGGTGATGGGCTGGTTTGTTGGCGCCAGTCAGGCCGGTTTCGGCAGGCAGACCTTAAGGGGGCTGAAACTGATTGGCTGGGGCTTTCTGCTGAATATCGGCATGAATCTTCATCTTTTCCTGAGAATTTTCAACGGAACTTCTGCCATTGACCCTTTGCCTTATCTCTTTGGGGTGGACATCCTTTTCCTGGCTGGTTTAAGTGTAATTATTATCGCAGTTTTAAGAATCTTTCTGAAGAACCGGATTGCAGCATGGCTGGTTGTTGCCGTTATTGCAGCTGCAGCCGGCAAATATCTGCCGTCTATTGACGGAGCTCAACCATGCGTGACTTATGTGCTTTCATATTTCTATGGCCTTGCCTGGTGGTCTTATTTTCCTGTTTTACCCTGGCTGGCTTATCCCGTCTTCGGATTTGTCTTTTATCTGATTTATGAAGAATTCAATTTGTCTCTTTTATCACTGAAACAAAAGCTGATAGCTGCTACCGTATTGCTGGCAATGATCCTCATTACTTTTCAGTATGGTTTTTCTGTTTCAACGCACCTTGAAACCTTTTATCACCACGGAATTATATTTGCATTGTGGGCCGTTAGTTTTCTGCTTCTTTTAATCCTGATTTTCAGTATGATCGTTTCCCGGGCAGGAGATTTGCCACCGCTAAAGTATCTGAGGTGGATCGGGAGGCATGTGACTTCATTTTATGTAATCCAGTGGCTGTTAATCGGAAATACTGCCACACTGCTGTATAAAAGCGTTCAGGTGCCAGCCCTGATAATGTCCTTTATTTTAATCACCGCGGCCACCAGCCTGCTGGTCTGGCTCTGGTCAAAACGGTCAGCCTTCAGATATCTGGGCTGAATCAGGTAACAGACTGTGCTGCTTTAGTTAGCTTCAGTTTATAAATCATCGATGCTCAACAACTTGTTCTTCAGTGCAAAAAGGATCAGGTTTAAAGTATTGGGGACTCCGGCTTTTTCGATCATTCTCGCTTTGTGTCCTTCTATGGTGCGGATTTTCAGATTCATTAACCTTGAAATCTCATCGTTATGGTAACCCTTTCCTATATAATTAAGGATCCTGATCTCTTTTTCTGTCCATATACTGTTCACGGGATTATCATCAACTGGCGCATAGCTAGCTCTTCTTTTCGACAGGTAGGTGTAAATTTCGGGGGATGTGTAAGCAGAACCGGTGCGGATAATCTCCAGCGCATGAAGAAGTTCTTTTTCCGAAGTGGCTTTATGTATGATACCGGAAAAGCCTTTGTCCATGGCTGTAAAAAGGTCGGGATGCCTGGAGGTGTTTGTGAGCAGCACGCATTTCAGATCCGGATGTTTCTGCCTCAGTAAAAGGGCACCTTCAATACCCGTTTTCAGCGGAATGGTGAAAATCATCAGCAAATCGGCTCCCGATGTTTGAAAAAAAGCATCCGTATTGCTCCAGTTGTCTGACTCCCCGGCAATGACATACGCATGATTTTCATTGATAATCTTTTTAATTCCCTCACGGAAAATGACATGCGGATCAGAAATGTATATTCGGAAAGGGGCGATCATCCGGTATGGTTTTTATGGACAGGGTTTTAATGTATAGAACTTTTATTTACATTCATTAAGCGGGACTTTTCAGGCTCCGGAAAAGAGATCAGTCTGTTTTTCGCCATTCAGATAGTGTCTGTGCGTTGCAGTCCTGTAGGCAATTTTTTCCGGCGCAATAATCTGATTTTTTAATGCGAACAGCACCAGATCAAGGGTTGAGCTTTTTTTAGCTTTCGACAGCATATTGGAGCGGTGCTTTTCAACAGTCCGGGAACTGATATAGAGTTTTAATGCGATCTCATGCAGGCTGTAACCTTTGCAAAATAATTCGAGGATTTCGGTTTCGCGGCGAGAGAATTGAACAGGCTTTGCTTTATTTCTGCTGAGATTTACTGCATGGCCCACCAACTCGGGAGAAAAATAAGGTATTCCGTTGGCTGCGTTGGTCAATGCCCTGATGGTCTGGTCGAACCCTTCTGTTTTAAGAATAAAGCCAAAAATGCCGATGTCAAGCAACTGGTATAATTCTTCCTGTGATGCTTCAGCGCTGCATATGAGAATTTTAAGAGACGGTTTGATTTCCAATGCCCTGCGTGCAACTTCAGGCCCGTGAAGCCCCGGCATAAGCAGGTCAAGCAGTACAATTTCAGTTTCAATATCAGCAAGCTTCTGTAAAAATTCTTCACCATTTGATGCTTCCCCGGAAATCTCAAATAGTCCTGTATGCCGGATAATCCCGTTTAATCCGGTTCTTATCACTGCATCATCATCAACGATGAAAATTTTTTTCAATGATCCCATTATGCCCTGGCCGGTTATTTCCTGATTAAGCGTTCATCGTATGATACGATAAGATTACGCATTCCCTGTCGCGTAATTTACTTAATTGATTTATAGTATGAAATAACAAATATAATTCAATTTAATGTGAAATGCAATTGTTTGCTGCGTAATTTAACGTACATAGAAATATACTTTTTTACCCTATCGTATTTTAAATAAATGAGTTATCTTTCGTCAAGATTCAGGAAAGCAAATATTTAGGGTAATTTATGGGAATTTTATGATCTGATGCATTCATCCTGATGCAAGATTTCTGCATGTACTATCTGATCCTGCTACATATATAATATGCTTCAGGTACTTGAAATGCTAAACTAAACTGGCCTGACAGGAAACCTTCAATTCAGGTATTACTTTTTCAAACCCCAACTGCAATTTCCGGGCAGAATTTCCGGAGGAGATGTACTTTCTTCATCTATGTGAATGTATCTGGCCATCGTATTGCCGGATGTATGGATGAAAGATTGTTTTGGGTTTTCTTCTGCCTGTTTGGAACGAAGAGAATAATGCTGCTTGTTTCAGGAAGTATCAGGAATGCCAGCCTGATGCTTTTAAGTTATTGATATCGTGTTTGTACTAAAGAATAACCAATTATAACCACAATTTTTAATGCCAAAACAACACCGTTATGAAAAATCTGAACACATCCCGGCAACCCCGGGCTGAACGCGCTTATGGCTTATCCGGCGCAGCATGGCTTTTGGGGTTTATCTTGCTGCTATTGACAGTAGGGCTGCAAGCCCAGACGCTGCTGCAACTTGACAGACAGATTGCAACCATGCTGGCCTCGCCCAATACAGCCATTGTAGATGAGGGGCAACATCTCCAAAGTCTTGTTGCGGACCTGCATCCAACCCTTTACATCACCAAAGGCGAGTTCACTTATTATGGAGGAGACTATCCGTTAAGGGTGAAGTGCGATGCCGCATCCATCTCGAATCTTTACCAGCCGCTGCCGGCATATTCCGGCGTTGAACTGATCATTATCAGGGTGACCAGCCCTGCGGAGCTGGGTGCACAGGTAGATCTCACCCGGCTCACGGCTTTTACACAGCTGAAATACATCTATTTCCTCTGCACTTTCGACGTGTGCCCTGAATTCAACCAGAGCCGCACCTGTGTCGAGAATCGCCTGAGTCCTATGCTCTCGGGGCAAGGTGATGGGGTGATGATGATACTTTATAAAGTCTCAATTCCTTCCTGATTCAACAACATAAAAACCAAAAGCCATGAAAAAGATCTTGAATTCTGTATTCACCTGCGTGAATACGATGGTGGGTGTCATCGTGTTGTTGATGCTCACAGGATTGATGTTACAGTCTGCTTTTGCCCAGGTAAGGGTGGATTTTGAACCCAGGACTTCCGTTTATACACCGACCAAAACCATTTACAACGTCAGAGGCGACTTTACCATGATCGGGAACACCAACATGACACTTGTAGAATATGACGATAACGAACCCAACAGTCAAAATGACATGCGGTACGTGGATGTTGACGGTGACCCGGCAACCGTTAATTCTTCTGCTGCAACCCTTGCTTTGTCAACAGAAAACGGTGCAAACCCGTTATGCTCAAATATCATCTATGCCGGACTCTACTGGACAGGAAGGGCTCATGACGGAGGGAGCAGTCCGAATACTTTTACGGTAGGTGGCACTCCTGCCGATTATTATAATTCGCAAGTAATCAGTGATTATACATTGACGATTACTCAGACCGGATCTACTTCACGTATTGCTACTTATACTTTTCAGCCTGTTACTGGAGATCCTGTAGTTTTTGTTTTTACTACCTCAAGCGCTAGTGTAACATCTTTGACAGTTCAGGTTGGAAGTGGTTCGCCAACAAATGTGCCTTATACATCTAGTTCAGGTACAAGTGGGGATAATTGGGTGCTTGTTACTTTTAATACAGGCTATGTAATCACCACCGGAGGCAGCACAATTACTGTGAATAGTCTAAGAAAAACTTATATAAATAATACCATTGATGATGATTTTTGGGCAAATATTACGCTTCCGAGTTTTGGATTAAATAAGCTGGCGGTTAAACTGAAGCATGCTTCCGGCTCTTATCTCGATGTAACCGCTAATTCAGCAGATATTTATTACCCGAGCAATACCGATGGTAATATGTACTCTGCTTATGCTGAAGTCACAGATTATGTAGTACAGCATGGGCCCGGAGAATACACAGTCGGCAATATTGCGCTGCGCGAAGGGAATGGCACAGCAACCGGATTTTACGGTGGCTGGGGTCTGGTGGTCATTTACGAGAATTCGAAAATGGGCTGGCGTGACATCACCCTGTTTGACGGACACGCTTACGTTGAAGGGAATACAACTGTGAGCTATGACCTTCCTGTTTCCGGTTTCAGTACTACCCAAAGCGGGGATGTAAATATGAAAATGGGGATGATGGCCGGCGAAGGGGATGTAAGTATTCCCGGCGACTATTTTCAGATCATCAACCAGGCCAGCAACTGGGTTTCGCTCAGTCATGCAGGCAATGCAACCAATAATTTCTTCAACAGCTCCATCTTTACCGGGGGCAATGCCCGCAATCCGAACCTGCTGAACAATACGGGGATGGATATTTCCATGTTTGCAATCCCGAACACGGGAAACAGCATTATTACCAATAATCAGAACTCAACCACGTTCAGATATGGCTCAACGCAGGATACCTACATTATATTTTGTATAGCCATGGCAGTGGATGCCTACCGGCCGGAACCCGAAGGCCTCAATACCCTTGCCTCAATAAACGGGATGCCTTATACCCCCGGGATGCAGGCTTTGCCGGGGCAGACCATTGTTTATCAGCTTGAAGTCAGAAACAAGGGAACGGAACCCATCAACAATGCCCAGGTGGTCATTCCGATGCCTTATTCCGCATCCTATGTAAGCAGTTCGGCCAGCTTCACCTATACCCCGGTTGGAAATTCCGCCCCTATCTATGATGCAGGAGCAGGCGCAACCGGTTCAATTGTATGGGATTTGGGTACTCTTCCGCTTCCGGCCGATCCGGATGACCTGCTCGCCACCCTTACCTATACGCTTCAGGTAACAACAAACTGTGTAATCCTCAGCAATGCCAACTGTGAGGTTGCGGTGACTGTGGATGGAATTATAGAAGGAACCGGGGCCACCTCCCTTATTGAAGTTTCTGAAGTTCCTTTTATACAGGGTTATACAACCATCGGCGAGTGTGAAGGAGAGCCCATTTACGATCCTGTAAACGTGCTGATTGATGCAGCAGACTATGTGAACCAGAATTGTCAGGGAACCCCGGCAATCCCTGATTTTGCCTATTGCAATTTCCCCGGAGGGGTTATCCCCGTTACCGAAGTACTTGGGAATTTTCCGGCAGGATCAAGGTTCTACAATGAGTATCCACCCGATGAAGGCTCGACCGAATATACCATCGGAAATCCTTTCCCGGCAACCCCCGGAACTATTACGTATTATGCTGTACCTCCCGGTATCACGGATTGCTATTACGAATTCACGATTACGGTGACCAGCATAGATACATCTCCTGACCCGGTAAATCCTGAATACTGTCAGGATGATACCGCTGTGCCACTGACAGCAACACCGACAGACCCGGAATATACTTTATATTATTACACAACATCAACAGGAGGTAGCTCTCAGCTGAGCATAACGCCTTCAACGGCCACGCCCGGTATAACCAATTACTGGGTAGCTGAAGGGGTGTCAACCAGTTGCGTAGGGCCCAGGGTTCCCATTACGGTTACCGTTCACCCCCGTCCTGACTGCCTGATCACAGGTCCGGATGGTCCGGTCTGTCCGCTGACTACCGGCCTGGTTTACTCGGCTCCGGCCGGCATGAGTTCCTATGCATGGTCGGTTACCGGAAATGCAACCATCGTTGGTGCTGACAATGCCCAGACAGTCAGCGTAACAGCCGGTTCTGGATGTAACCAGTCATTTACCCTGAACCTGACGGTGACCAACAGTTTTGATTGCAGCAGGACGTGTGAGAAGGAGGTGAGTGTGGTGGCTCCAGAGGTTGAAGTTACCTGCGCTGAACCGGTTAACCTGCCCGCATGTACACCTGCCGTTGATATCCAGGCTGCCTATACTTCATGGGCTGCCGGCTTCAGCTTCACCGGTGGTTGCGGTGCTACAAGCAACATTGCCCAGGTCCCGACACTGCCTGCAGACTTCTGCGACGGCGTTAACCTGAGCTTTATTTATACCGCCAGCGATGACTGCTCCAGCGATCAGTGCACTTCGACCTTTGTTGTGGCTCCTGATGTTGATCTTGTTGTTACCTGTGCTCCTGCTGTTAATATCACCGATCCTTGTGCTACACTGGCTTCCATTGAGGATGCTTATGACGCATGGGTTGCCGGCTTCGGCAATACAGGCGGCTGCAATGTAACCACCAATATCGGTCAGATACCTCAGCTGCCTGCCAATGTTGAATGTATAGGTGCTAACCTGTCGTTCACCTACATGGTAGATGGTGACTGCGAAGATGATCAGTGCACTTCGACCTTTGTTGTGGCTCCTGATGTTGATCTTGTTGTTACCTGTGCTCCTGCTGTTAATATCACCGATCCTTGTGCTACACTGGCTTCCATTGAGGATGCTTATGACGCATGGGTTGCCGGCTTCGGCAATACAGGCGG